>CAMNCY010000036.1 GCA_946534785.1 uncultured Lachnospiraceae bacterium
TCGCCATTTCCTCGATCTGCTCCTGATCGTCCACCTGCTTGGTCGTATCAATAAAGGTCAGGACCAGTCCCTGGAGCTTTCTTTTGCCGGATTCCGTATTCGCGGCCTGCACAGGCCTCTCCTGCGCATGGTAAGGCGAGATGCGGATCATATAGGTCTTGCCGGAGACCGCGGCGCAGTGCTGTTCGATCGGCTGCATCGTCTCCAGGACCTTCCGGCACAGGGCGATCAGGTCGATCGTGCCGAAGTTGAAGGACAGGTACCGGAGGGACCTTCCCACATCCTGGTCCACGACATTGAACTCATCGGCGATATATTCCGTGAACTTCCGGATATTCAGGTCCTGGTCGACCATTATGATCCCCACCAGAGTCGTGGAGAGGAAGTTGGCCATATCGTCATTGACGCCGGCCAACTCGTTCACCTTGGACTGGTACTCCGAATTGACCGTATACAGTTCTTCATTGACGGACTGGAGCTCTTCGTTGGAGCTCTGCAGCTCTTCATTGGCCGTAAGGAGTTCTTCGTTGGCCGCCTGGAGCTCCGCATTGACCGATTCCAGCTCGGTAACGGTCTGCCGCAGGTTCTCCCTGGCGACCTTCAGCTCTTTTTCCAGATTCTGGATCTGCATGGACGCAGCCGTGTCGATCTGGTAGCGTCGGATATCTCCCTCGAGTCTTCGTTTCTCCCGGATGAAGGCCAGCGCCGTATAGTCGGTGAGCGCGCCCTGCCTGTCCAGAAGGGGCTTTGCCACGACGGTCAGGTATTCCGGCTGCTCATCGATCCTGACGGGAACATCCGAATAGGTCACCTTGTCCCGGAGCTTTCTGGCCTCCCTGAGGGCCGTGGAAACGGCGATCTTCAGGTCGGTCCTGATCATTGTAAAAACATCGGCCGTCATGGTGCCGACCGGCACCATCAGGAACCTTCCGATATCCCCGTAGGTGCGCCATACCTCATTCTTGTCGTTCAGGATGGCGCAGGCCGGCATCAGCTCTTCAAACAGTTCTGTCTCGAATTCGGCATCCTTATCCCGGATATCCTGCGAACTGATCCTGTCCGGTGCATACACCGGCTCCATCCTGTGGTCCAGAGTCTGCATGGAATAATTGATCTTCTCATGGACCGGTGCTTTTCCGGATTCATTGTGAATGAAGATCTTCTCGTTGGCGCAGAGCACCCGGAAAATATCGTCGAAGTCGATGACCGATTCCGATCTTCCCAGGAACAGGTATCCCTTGTCGTTCAGCGCCATATGGAAAATCGCGAACAGGTTTCTCTGCAGGATCGTCTGGAAATAGATCAAAAGGTTCCGGCAGCTGACAAGGTCCAGCTTTCCGAAGGGCGGATCCTGGAATACGTTGTGCTGCGCGAAAATGATCATGGTCCGGATATCGTGGCGGACCACATATTTATTGCCTTTTCTGGTAAAATACCGGCTCAGCCTGTTGACGGACACATCCTCGATGATGTTGTCGCCGTAGACGCCGCGGCCGGCCATGCTGATGGCGTCCGCATCCAGGTCCGTCGCGAAGATCTTCACGTCGCGCCGGATTCCCAGCTCTTCCATCACCTCCATGAACAGGATCGCGATGGAATAGGCTTCTTCACCGGTGGAGCACCCCGCGACCCATACGCGGATCTGGTCCGACCGGTTTCCGGTCTGGACGAGCTTGCGGATGACCGTTTCCTTGAGCACATCAAAATATTCCGCATCCCGGAAGAAGCTCGTAACGCCGATCAGGACTTCCTTGGCCAGGAGCCTTGCCTCGTCCGGATTGTTGTTCAGGTAGGTAATATACTCCTGGAGGTTCCGGTTGTGGGTGATCACGAGCCGGCGCTCGATCCTGCGCAGGATCGTCGTCTGCTTGTAATAGGCGTAGTTGACGTTGGTGACGTTCTTCAGGATCGAGAAGACCTGGGACATGAGGTCGGAATCCGAGAGCTGGAGGCGGCTGCTGGCCGCGACCATGGAGGAGGCGATGTGGGCCATCTCCCTTGCGATGCTTTCCGGATTCTGCACAAGGTCCACCAGGCCCGTGGCGATCGCGTTGCGCGGCATGCCGTCGAACTTGGCGGTCTCCGGGGTCTGTACGATGATCAGGCCGTTCTGCTCCTTGATCTGGCGGATCCCGTTCGTTCCGTCGGACCCGGTCCCGGAGAGGATGACGGCAATCGCGCGGTTCTCATAGGCGGCCGCCAGGGAACGGAAGAAGACATCGATCGGATGGTTGATGCGGGCATGGTCATACTCCTTCAGATGGAGCACATCCGATTCGATCTCGATATTATACCTGGGAGGGATCATATATACATGATTCCTCTCGACGCGGATGCCGTTCGTGACCTCAATGACGGGCATGACGGTATACTTTCCCAGGATGTCCGTCAGAAGGCTCTTATGATCCGGCGCAAGATGCTGGATAATAACAAAAGCCATCCCGGTATTGCTTGGCAGGAATGTCAGGAACTGCTGGAGGGCCTCCAGGCCCCCCGCAGATGCACCGATCCCCACAATACAGGATGGCTGTACACTGTTTCTTCTGGGAACTTCGGAAAATTCCATCTTATCCCCCCACATCCGGCAGCATTTACTGCTCTGTCGGATTCTGCATATACCTTGCGACCATGGCTTTGAGCTGCAGGGAATCGATGGGCTTGACCAGATGCTCATTCATCCCGGCGTCCAGGCTGCTCCGGATGTCTTCCTCAAATGCATTGGCCGTTAAAGCAACTATAGGGACATATCGCGAGTTCGGAAGGCCGGACTGGCGGATCTTCTTGGATGTCTCCAGGCCGTTCATGCCGGGCATCCGGATATCCATCAGGATCAGGCCGAACTGTCCCCTGTTCGTACGATACAATTCCAGCGCCTCACTTCCGCTGGATGCGGTCAGCGTATCAAGCCCCTCGTTCTGCAGGAGCTTGCTGCATACCTCCAGGCTGATCCGGTTGTCATCCACGATGAGAACACGGCGCGCGTTGTCCGTGATCTTGCGGAGGGCATTCTGTTCATAAAACGGATCCGCGGCGGACTTTCTGGCCTCGATCGTGGCGATGGGGAAGGGAAGCACCATGGTGACTTCATTCCCGCCCTCCGGCAGCACCGCCGCCTTGATCTCGCCGCCCAGTGCGGCGACATAATTCTTCACGATCATCATGCGGATGCCGATGAGTGCGACCAGCTCCTCTTCATTCTCGGGCTCCACACTTTCCTGCCTGCAGATCGCTTCGCACTGCTCTTTTGTGAGCGGGTCTCCGTTGTCGCTGACGCTGATGATGACCTGTGCCAGGTTCCCGTCCCGTGACAGTTCTTTGGCGGAAAGCTCCACCGACCCGCCGGCGGGAACACGTTCGACTGCTTCTTTCAGGAGTTTTGCCAGCATCTGGCGGATGATCCTGTCATCGGCCATGACTTTCTCCGGAGGAAGGCCGTTCAGCCGGAGAGAAAAGACGATCTCCTTCTCCTCCATGTGCTTGCGGATATGTGCGTTCAGCTGATAGAAAAGCTCCCTGAGGTCCGTATGCTGAATGAGAGGGATGATCTTTCGGTCATAGATCCTTCTCATTTCGTTGATATCGTTGACGACCTCTCCCAGCTGCTCCGACGCCGTCATCATTTCGTCCAGATACCCCTTCAGTGCAGGGAACCTGACGCTGTCGAACTGGGAGGATGCGACCTGTGTAAGGCCGGAAATGGCATTTAACGGCACACGGATCTCACGGCTGAGATATGCAAAGATCTCTTCCCGAAGACTCATCCTGCCGTCTGCCGCAAGAAGCCGGTTCCCCTCCGACACATCTTCCTGAAGAGCCGGAACGTCCTTCACCGTCATATAGAAATCAAAATCCTTGAATCCGGTATGGCCGAACGCGATCAGGACCCCCGTCCCGTCCGTTCTTTTATAATAGACTTCTGTGCGAAGTTCTTCCTGAAGTACCTCCCTGAGCCTTTCCAGCGACAGTTCCTCAAGTGCTTTTTCCGCGGAGATGATATTCCAGCGGCTGATAAGACGCCGGATCTCCTCCGGATATATGAGACTCTCCGACTGTGTACTGTATAGACGCTCCACCGGATATTCACATTGTCCGCTGCCGGAACTGACCAGCATGACCGTCTTGAATTCCTGTGTCAGGACAGGGATCAGGAAAAGCCCCGGCTGCGAATGTCCGTTCTTTTTATTCATGAACTGCCCCCAACATATATATTTTTTTTCAGATTGACTGAACAGTAACTGCTATACCTTAACATCATCATAATCCATAAAAAAAACATAAGCAACCAACAAAAACGGCCGATTGACCAATCCCGTCAGCAAAGTTCCCGGGCCCTCTCAAGGCCTTTCTCCAGGAAGCTGCCCGAGAAACGTTCCTTCACCATCCACGCATAACGCTTTTCCGGATTGAGGATCTTATCCTTCTCAAATGCCAGGACTTCCCGGACTCTTTCGGGGAATTCCCGGTAAAAGTCTTCCATTGCTTCCAGGATCTCCATTGCGGCGTCGGTTGCCGGGCGGGAATATCCGCCCGAAAAGATGATCCGCACGGTCTTTAAATCAAAGTGGGCGGCATTTTTGAAATTCTGTGCCGAAAGGACCTGCGTCAGATTCGTGAGGTGATGCGCCGGCATGGATGCGAGCCATACCATGAGAAGGTGGGCGAAGATGAAATCCTTCACTTCGATGCCGTCATCCGTAAGGGGATTCAGGTCGATCATGCGAAGCTCGATATGGCTGACACCGCCCTTCTGCAGCTCGTCCGGATCGAATTTTCCCGCGGGCTTCAGCCGGATCGGATAATAGAGCTCCGACGGATACAGGATGAAGCGATCGTCCAGGTAGCGGCGGATGCTGTCCGTATACCCCGCAAGACTTGAATAGTCCAGGATCGGCGTGAAGCTGTTCCAGTACCCCATCTCACTGCAGCGGACAGAAGCAAGGCCCATGAAAATATCCTGCCCCGGGACATGTTTTTCCACAAAGGAGCTGTCCAGAAGAGGGCTTGCCGCCGTCAGCACCGTCATGATCCAGCCGACGGCCACCATCTTCTCCGCAAGCTCCAGGTACTGCCGGTCCTTGTAGGTCCGGAAATCCTCTCCCGTTCCCGCTGCGGCGAAATCCTCCGCAAGAAGCTCCTCCGCAAAGGAGAAGTTCAGGTGGATTCCCGAATAGGTCATCTTATAGCGGCCGTACCGTCCGGAGAGATAGTTGCGGTACTCGGTCTTCTCCGCAAGCTCCCCGTAGAACCGGGCGATGGGGATGTCCTCTTCATTGTAAATAAAGGGAGGATTGGAAAAAGGCCATAAGAGTTCCTTCTCCGGAAGGCTCTTCAGGACGTCCCGGATCTCCCTGTCGTATTTCCGTAAGGCTTCGACCGCTTCCTCCGGGGACGATGTCACCTCGGTGTTGATCTCTGTCTGGTTCTCGCAGAAATCCCGTGCGATGTGGGGGCATAACGGGCTGAAAGGATGCGGCGTATGCGACATCCTTCCTTCCTCTGTGATCCTTAAATTCTCCCGTTCGATGCCGAAATTCCCCTTTAACAGGGCATTCCGCACCGCGGGCTTATCTATATGCAGCATATGTTTTACCCGTTTTCCTTTTCAGAACTCAGGATCTCGATCATCTCGCGGATCATCTCTTCATCCTTCAGGCGGAAAAGCACTTCCACGCGCCTGGAGGCGTCCATGTCCACGGTGCCGTCTTCCTTGTAGACGGGGCTGCTGTAGGAGCGGCCGTTCGCCGTAACAAGGCTGCGGAGTCTTTCCAGCTCCGATGCCCGCAGGATGTCGTTATCCTCCGAGAGGCAGTATTCCGCCACGGAAAAGGCTCTCTTCTGGGAAAGCTTCAGGTTGAAAAGATAATCTCCCGTCGTATCCGTATGGCCTTCGATGATGATCTCGGATACATACTGGCGGTAGCGGGATCCCAGGAGGATCCTGACATAGCGGGGCAGGAATTCGGCCAGGAACTCCTTGCCCGAATCCTTCAGGGATTCTTCATTGTATTCGAACAGGATGCTGGAATCGAAGGTGATGGCGCCGGTCTGCTCATCCACCGAGATGTGAAGGTCCGAATCCTCGAACTCTTCCTTCAGGGCCTCGATGAGCTCGCTCCTGACACCGATGATGTTGTCCAGTTTTGCCTGCTGGGATTCCATGACTTCCTGCAGCTCGTCCAGAAGCACGTGCTGCTGCCGCAGTGCCTCCTCCTGGTCCTTCAGCGTCTTCTGCTGCCGGGCAAGAAGTTTTGCCTGGGCGGCAAGTTCTTCCTCCTGGGAGCTTAAGGTCGACGCCTGCTCGTCCAGAAGCGACTGCTGCTGGGCAACGACGGCCTGCTCGTCCTCCAGGGCAAGCCGCTGGATGATGAGCTCATTCTCCTTGCCGACCAGTTCCTGCTGCTTCTCGTCGTACTGGACCTTCGCATGCAGGACCGTGAACGAGATGATCAGGACGAACGTAAGAAGGAGCGCCGCCATCATATCCGAATAGGACAGCCAGTAGGTCGTTTCCTCATCCTGCTTTCTGTGATGATTTCTGAGCATGGGACATGTCTCCTTTATCAGTCACGGTAGAAATCATGCGCAATGCGCTCGATGATCTCGTTCAGCTGCTCGATGGAATCCTGGGTCTTCCGGAAGGATTTTTCGATACCCGCATAGGACTGCTCCACGACCTCGGGAACGCGGTCGGTCGCTTCGTGGATATCCCGGATCGTCTTGTTGAAGTGGTTCTCGACGTCGACCAGGTTCTCGTCGATCACCTTGAAGGTCTTGTCCACGCTGTGGGGGAGCTGGCTGACTGCGCTGCGGAACTCACGCAGCACCTCTTTCTGCTCGTTCAGGTCCGCCATGTTGCGCTCGATGGCGTTCTGGACCGTCTGCACGTCTGCGGCATAGCCGTCCAGGGCCTTCAGGATCCGTCCGGTCTGCCGGTCGATCTCGGAGAGGTTGACGACCCCGTTGCCGGTATGCTTTAAGATCTCCTGCATCTGCCTTGCGTTCTCCTGCTGCACGATGTAGGTCTGGTCGATCATGCTGCCCAGCTGTCCGAAGGAATTCCCGAGGGAGCTGTTCATCTCGGCGATGAACTGGGAAGCCACCTTGGACATGGCCTCCTTCTGGTCTCTTGTTGCCACCTGGGTGAAGGAAGAGATCGTCTTGTCGAAACGGTCGAACTGGGGCTCCAGAAGCTCGGCGAGGCCCTCCGAGAGCTGGTGGCCGACCGTCTTTGCCAGTGTGTTGATGGCGACCGTCTGCTGCTGCTGGAGTTCCATCAGCTTGTTGATGCCGTCCGTCGCCGTATCGGGAAGGACATATTTCTTATAGGCGGCAAGGAAATCCGTCACCGCCTTCTCCGCTTCGTCCAGTTTTCTCTTGAAGACATAGTTGAAGACCAGGGAGAAGATCATGCCGTAGATGGAGGTATGGAAGGCGACCTTGATACCGTCCATCAGGGGCGCGATGCTGTTGGTGATCTCCGCCGTCGTGCCCGTGCTGAAGCTCTGAAGGCCCAGGGAAAGGCCCACAAAGGTGCCCAGGATGCCAAGGCCTGTCATGGCGCCGGCGACCTGGTTCAGCATGTTCCGGTGAATGACCGAATCGGTCAGTTCATAGTTGATGTAGTCTTCTATGTCGCATTTATAGTAAGCATTCCGGGAATTCTCGATCCGGTTGAGCTCGTATACATAGTCGCGGAACTGCTCGTTCAGGATCTTGTCCCGGAAAAGGTCCTCTTTCCCCGCCTTGTACGGCTCCCAGAGAAAGTCATGGGAATTCATGGCGTCCTTGCGGATCTTGGCCGTAAGCCGCTCCAGGTCGGCCGTCATGCTGTTCACCGGCGCAAAGCAGTGCCTTTCGCAGTTCAGGAACACGATCCCCACGATCACGAACATGACCGCGTTCACCGCGATATTCGCCGGTCCCTCCGCCTGTCCGGAGAACAGGTTCAGATATACACAGACAAGGATCATGCCGATATAGACCAGCGGGATCAGCCATTCGTAACTTTTCTTACCACGCATCATTTGCATCTCCATACGGCCCGGCACAGTGCCGGCCGGAATTTTTGCGGGGTCAACTGCAGCATACTCATTATAGCAAACAGATTCTTACCGTGTTGTGAATTGTATGTGAAAAAAACGGGACTGTCGTGCGACAGCCCCGTCTAAACAGGAACAGCGAAATGAGCAGGATACAGCAATTGTGGTCTTTCCCGCAGATCACTCCTGCCGGCTTCCGCCCACGGCAAGCTTCATGACGAAGATCACGACGATCATCATGCAGACCCCGATCAGGAGGGAGACGACCGCATTCTTGACAAAGCCGGCCACCAGATAGGTCACGAAGGAGACGGCGGCGGCTGTCAGGGCATAGGGAAGCTGGGTCGAAACATGGGCGATGTGGTCACACTGGGCGCCGGCACTGGACATGATGGTCGTGTCGGAGATCGGTGAGCAGTGATCGCCGCAGACGGCACCCGCCATGCATGCGGAGACGCAGATGATGGCCAGCGGGTTCCCGCTTTCCAGTGAGAATACATTCAGGGTGATCGGAATGAGAATGCCGAAGGTCCCCCAGCTCGTGCCGGTGGCAAAGGCCAGGAAGCAGGCGATGACGAAAATGATCCCGGGCAGGAAATTCATGAAGGAGCCCGCACTGTTCTGTACGACGCCCGCCACGTATTCCGCGGCGCCCAGGGAGTCGGTCATGCTCTTCAGGGTCCAGGCAAGGGCCAGGATCGTGATCGCGGGGACCATGGCCTTGAAGCCTTCCGTAACGCATTCCATGCATTCCGAGAACTTCAGGACTCTGCGGCTGATATAAAAAATGAGCGTGATCAAAAGTCCCATGAAGGAGCCGAGGGTAAGGCCCACGGAAGCATCGCTGTTCGCAAAGGAATCGATGAAGCTTTCTCCCGCAAAGAAGCCGCCGGTATAGATCATGCCGATGACGCAGCAGGTGATCAGGGCCACGATGGGAAGGACCAGGTCCGCGACCTCGCCTTTTCCGGAAGGCGCATCCTCTTTGCCGTCGTAAGCGGCGGAATGAATGGTGAAAAGGTCTCCCTGCAGGGCGTTCTTTTCATGGAGCGCCATCGGGCCGTAGTCGATCTTAAAGACCGCAAGAAGCACCATCATCAGGATGGTGAGAAGAGCGTAATAGTTGTACGGGATCGCCCGGATGAAGAGAAGGAGTCCGTTCGTTCCCTCCGGTGCGAAGCCGGAAACGGCCGCCGCCCAGGAGGAGATCGGCGCGATGATGCACACCGGCGCTGCCGTGGCGTCGATCAGGTAGGCAAGCTTGGCCCGGGAGATCTTCTGCCGGTCCGTCACGGGACGCATGACGCTTCCGACGGTCAGGCAGTTGAAATAGTCATCGATGAAGATCAGGCACCCCAGAAGGATCGTGGCCAGCTGGGCCCCCACCCTGCTCTTTACGTGCTCCGATGCCCATCTTCCGAAGGCGGCGGAACCGCCCGAACGGTTCATCAGGCTCACGATGATGCCCAGGAACACCAGGAAGATCAGGATACCCACGTTGTAGGAATCCGCCAGGACGGAGATCATGCCTTCCTGGAAAATATGATCCAGCGTGCCGGTGAAGCTGAAGCCGGAATAGAACAGGCCGCCGAAGATGATGCCGACAAAAAGCGAGCTGTAGACCTCCTTGGTGATAAGCGCAAGGACGATTGCGATGATCGGCGGGATAAGCGCCCAGAATGTTGCATACATTTGCATAATCAGTTCCCCCTGTCATAAGAATTGTATTGTTACGGCCGGACAAGTCTCAGCCTTTGCTGCCGTTTTTCCGGACTTTTGCGCGGCGGTGCACCGCTTTTGCGCCCTTCCGCTCCGGCATTCCGGAAGAGACCTTTCCTCTCTTTGCTCCGCCGCTGCCGTTTCTGTCTTTCTTCGCCCCTCCGGCTCCCGGCTTATACGGCGGGATCAGGCATTTCCTGTCAAAGCCGATAAGGTCTTCCCGGTGTTCCCGAAGAAGCGCTTCCTTCACAAGGTCGTAGTTCTCCGGCTTCCGGTACTGGATCAGGGCGCGCTGCATGGCCTTCTCGTGCGGGTCTGTCGCCGTATACACCTTCTTCATGGTAACGGGATCGATCCCGGTATAGTACATGCAGGTGGATACGGTCCCGGGCGTCGGATAGAAATCCTGGACCTGCTCCGGCATATAGCCCATCCTGCAGATGTATTCCGCAAGCGTAATGGCGTCCTTTAAGGTGCTTCCGGGATGGGAGGACATCAGGTACGGCACGATGTACTGCTCCTTCCCGATCCTCTTGTTGACCCTTTCGAATTCCTTCACGAAGGCGTCATAGACCTCCACACGGGGCTTTCCCATATGGCGCAGCACGTTCGGCGAAACATGCTCCGGCGCGGTCCTCAGCTGCCCGCTGATGTGATGCCGGCAGAGCTCCTCCAGGAACGTCCTGTCCGGATCCGCCATCAGATAGTCAAAACGGATGCCGGAGCGGACGAAGACCTTTTTCACGCCCGGCACCTTGCGCACCTTCCGAAGAAGCTCCACATAATCGCTGTGGTCCGCTTCCAGGTTCGGGCAGGGCTTCGGGAACAGGCACTTCCTGTCCCGGCAGGCTCCGACTTTCATCTGTTTTTTGCAGGCGGGCTTCCTAAACTGCGCCGTAGGTCCGCCGACATCGTGGATGTAGCCTTTGAAGTCCGGATCTTCCGTGCACTTTCGGACTTCCTCCAGGATGGATTCGTGACTCCTTGCCTGTACGATCCTTCCTTCATGGAAGGTCAGGGCGCAGAAATTGCAGTCCCCGAAGCACCCCCGGTTGGAAGTGATGCTGAACTTCACCTCCGAAAGCGCCGGGACGCCGCCGTCCTTATCGTACATGGGATGGGCGCTGCGCATGTAGGGAAGCGCGTAGACATCGTCCATTTCCATGGTGGTCAGCGGGAAGGAAGGCTCGTTCTGGATCACGTACAGCTTCCCGTCATAAGTCTCGCACAGCTTTTTTGCCGTAAAGGGATCGGTATTGCCGATCTGGACAGAGAAGCTTTCCGCGTATTTTCTTTTATCTTCGGACACTTCCTCGAAGGACGGAAGAAGGATGGCTTCCTCCGCATAGGAAGGGTCCCTGGTCTTGAAGACCGTTCCCCGGATAAAGGTCAGGTCCCGGACAGACAGGCCGCCGGCAAGAGCATCCGCGATCTCCACGATGCTGTGCTCTCCCATTCCGTAGGAAATGAGATCGGCGCCGGACTCCAGAAGAAGGGATCTTCGTACCCTCCCGGACCAGTAATCGTAGTGGGCAAGCCTCCTAAGGCTTGCTTCAATGCCGCCGATGATGACCGGCGTTTTCTTATAGGTCTTCCGGATGAGGTTGCAGTAGACGGTGACCGCATAATCGGGACGCAGCCCCGCCGCACCGCCCGGACTGTAGGCATCCTGCCCGCGCCGCTTCTTGAAGACCGTGTAATGATTCACCATGGAATCCATGTTGCCGGAGGAGACGAGGAATCCGAGTCTTGGCTCGCCGAAGACGCAGACCGATGCCGGATCGCGCCAGTCGGGCTGGCAGATCATGCATACGCTGTATCCGTGCGCCTCCAGGATCCTGGAGATCACGGCGCTTCCGAAGCTGGGATGGTCGACGTACGCATCCCCGCATACATAGACAAAGTCCGGCCTTTCGATCCCGGCATCTGTCATCTCTTTCCGTGTTACAGGAAGAAAACCCATGAAACCTTTCCCTTCCGCCTCTTTCCGTTTGATATTCTCAGATCCTGAAGCCCGCCTTGAAGGCTGTGGAAGCAAAGGCCGCCGCAAAATCCGACAGCGTATGCCATTCCACCTCGGGCAGACGGACCAGCCCTCTTTCCAGGAGCTTCAGCGCCGGCTCGAAGGGACCGCACCTGCTGCCCGTGATCGTGATCTCGTTCACGGCAAAATAGCTCATGTCCACTTCCGTGCTGCCGGCATAGGTACTCTTTAAGATGATCGTTCCGCACTTCCGGACGATCCTGCCCGCAAGGGCAAGTCCGGAGGGAGAGCCGCTCGCCTCCACGACTTTTTCAAAAGTATCGGAAAGGGGGATGTCCCCTTCGAACTCCGATACAGAACGTGTCTTTGCATACGGCGCAAAAGCCGTCAGCTTCTCCGGATGCTTTCCGATGACATGGACCCTTGCGCCTGTCAGGGCAAGGACCTGGGTGATCATGAAGGAAAGCCTTCCGTCGCCGATCACCGCGATCTCCTCCGCGGGATCGACATGCACCTGGGAAAGGATCTCCAGGGCCGCCGCAAGGGGCTCCGTATAAACGGCCGTCTCCGGATCCAGGCCTTCCGGCACCACGTGGATGAGGTGATCCGCCAGGGTCATGTACTCGGCAAAACACCCGTCCCGGCTCATGCCGATGACCTTTCTTTCGGGGCAGTGTTTTTCCCGGCCGCTGCGGCAGTAAACACATTTGCCGCACCCTTCGTTCAGCTCGCCGACCACCATTTTTCCAATGAGGTCTTTTTTTGCGCTCTCTTCCACGATCCCGACGAACTCATGGCCCATAACGCCCTTAAAGTCCGGCCGGTAGCCCCGCAGGATCTCCTTGTCCGTGCTGCAGACGTTGGCCCTGAGGATCCGGATCCTGCTGTGGGTCTCATCCCATGCGGGTACGGGAAGGTCCTCCCGGTAGACCGCCTTTTCTCCGTCAAAATAGATTCCCTTCATCTTCTGCCCTCTTACCTCTTGGATTTATCGTAGATCTCGCCCAGTGCCTTCGGCGCCTGGTTGCGCTTGGACAGGAAGATCAGAAGGAAGAGCGTTACGACATAGGGCAGCGTCATGACAAGGTCCGAATAGGCGCTGGGCATGCCGAGGGCCTTGACCAGCTGGTAGCCGCCGGATTTGGCAAAGCCGAAGATCAGGCAGGCCGCAAGGGACGGCAGAAGGTTCCAGTTGCCGAAGATGTAGCCGGCAATGGCAAGATAGCCGTAGCCCATGTAAATATCGTTGGAGAACTTCGCGGAGATGGAATAGGCAAAGCACATGCCGGCAAGACCGGAAAGCGCACCCGAGACCATGACTGCGATAAAGCGTGTTGCCGCAACATTCCCGCCGGCCGCATCCACCGCGTGCGGGTTGTCGCCGCAGGCGCGGAGGCGGAGTCCGAAGGCTGTTCTGTACAGGAAGTACCAGGCAATGAAGGCGATCACGATGATGATCACTTCAAAGGGATACACACTGGTAAAGAAGGCCCCGAGGACCGGGATCTTCGAGAGCCCCGGCACCGTGAACCTGGCCGAAACGCCCAGGTCGAACTTGTCAGAAGCCGCGCCGTAGAAATTCCGGTTGATCGTCTTCGTCAGGAAGCTGGTCAGCGCCATGCCGAGGATGTTGATGACAACGCCGCTGATGACCTGGTTGGCCTTGAGGTTGATGCACAGGAAGGCGTGGAGCATGGAATAGACCGCGCCGCCGATCATGGCAAAGAGCATGGCCATGTAATAAGGCACCCGGGAATCCGGTCCCATCTTCAGGACCAGGTTGTAGGCGACCAGCGCGCCCACAAAGGCGCCCATGCCCTGGAGTCCTTCAAGGGCCAGGTTCGTAACGCCGCTCTTTTCGGAATAAATGCCTCCGATCGCCATGATGAAAAGAGGCAGTGCAAAACTCATACCGTCGATGATGATGTTATTGATCGCGTTCATGCTTTATGCCTCCTTCCGTTTCCTGCCTTCATACTTTGCAAGGAAGAAGGCGTTGCAGGCCGAGGCCAGAAGGATCAGGCCGGTGATAACGGATGCGATCTCGGACTCGAGTCCCGCCTGGGAACTCATGTAGGTCGAGCCCTTGCTGATGATCTCGATCAGGAAGGATGCGATGAGGATGCCGAAGGGATCGGAGCTTCCCAGGAGGCAGACCGCGATGGCATCGTATCCGGTGGAGATCAGGGTCCTGGGCTGGATGGATGCAAAATAGCCCAGGTAATAGGTAACGCCCGCGATACCGGCAAGGAAGCCGGAGATCGCCATGGACGTGACGATGCTCCTGCCGACCCGGATGCCGGCGTAGTTGGCTGCCGTGCGGTTCAGGCCGACGGCCTTTAATTCGAAGCCGAGGACCGTCTTGTCGAAAATGAACTTGATCACGCAGGCGGCGATGATGGCCAGGATGAAGCCGATGGGAAGGTCGTATTTATACCCGCCGATCCGGATCTGGTGGAAGGTGAGCCGGGCCGCGTCCGAAATGGGCTTTGACTGCCGGGACAGAGGATCGATGTACCTTGTCTGGATGAAAAAGCTGATCATGTAGCTCGCGATATAGTTCAGCATGATCGAAGAGACGACTTCGTTGATGTTGAACTTATATTTCAGGTAGCCGATGAG
Organism: uncultured Lachnospiraceae bacterium; assembly: GCA_946534785.1. Taxonomy (GTDB): domain Bacteria; phylum Bacillota; class Clostridia; order Lachnospirales; family Lachnospiraceae; genus CAG-791. The sequence continues at coordinate 14,365 of CAMNCY010000036.1, forward strand.
TCCGCCGACCAGCATGCCGCAGAAGGCGCCGATCAGGACGGCGAGAGGCTTAGCGACAATGCCGGGGATGGTCGAATAGCCGATCGTGGCCGTCGTGATAAAGCCCGCGACCAGCATCTGGCCCGAGATACCGATATTGAACAGGCCCGCCTTCATGGCAACGGCGCAGGAAAGCGCCGCGAAGATCATGGGCGTCCAGAAATCCACATAGCTGGAGAAATCCGTCAGCATGCTCTTGCCGCCGGCATATTTTGCCTTGGGTGCAAGACCGCACCCCTGGAGCAGGTTATAGTAAGCGGAAAGCGGATTTTTTCCGAGGATCAGGATGACAACGGCTCCCACCAGGAGACTTGCCAGCACGGAAATGACCGCGATCATAAGTGCATTCTTGTTCTTTCTCATTTCCTGACCCCCATCATGTATTCGCCGACCTCGGACGTTGTAAAGGAGGATGCGGGTGCGATCTTGCCGATCTCGCCGTTATAGATAACGCCGATGGTGTCCGCAAGATCCATGACTTCGTCCAGTTCCAGGGAGATCAGGAGGACGGCCTTGCCCTTGTCTCTCTCCTGAATGATCTGGCGGTGGATGTTCTCGATGGCGCCGATGTCCAGGCCTCTCGTGGGCTGCACGAAGATGCTCAGCGGCGCATCCATTTCGATCTCCCTGCCGACGATGGCCTTCTGCTGGTTGCCGCCGCTCATGGAGCGCACGATGGTGCTGACGCCGTTGGCGCTGCGGATATCATACCGCTCGATCAGGGTCTTGCCGTACTCCTCGAAGTTCTTCTTCTGCAGGACGCTCTTTCTGGCAAAGGGATCCTTGTAATAGCTCTTCAGGGCGGTATCGTCCTGCAGCTCCATATCCAGGATCAGGCCGACGCTCTGGCGGTCCTCCGGGATGTAGGAGATGCCTTCCTCCGTCCTCTCCCGGACACTCATATGCGTGACGTCCTTCCCGTTTAAGAGGATCTTTCCGGAAGAGACCTTCATAAGGCCCGCGACCGCATCCGCGATCTCGGTCTGCCCGTTTCCGGAAACGCCGGCGATCGCGAAGACTTCTCCCGACCGGATCGAAAAGCTGACGCCCTTGACGACCTCGAACTTCTCCGCGTTCCGTACATGCAGATCCTGCACATCCAGGACGACCTCCCCGAAGGAAGGCGCCTTCTTTTCCGTCGATGTGGCGACCTCACGGCCGACCATGAGATTGGCCATCTCCCTGGTGTCCATGCCCTCGACGTCGCGGATATCGATGAGTTTTCCTCTTCTTAAGATGGCGCAGCGGTCCGCCACCTTCTTGATCTCCTCCAGCTTGTGGGTGATCAGGATGATGGTCTTGCCGCCGTCCCGGAGATTTTTGATGATCGTAAGGAGGGA
>CAMNCY010000037.1 GCA_946534785.1 uncultured Lachnospiraceae bacterium
GGAATCACTGGCTCCCAGGATCACGGGTAACGGCGGTGTCGGCATACTGGCGCTTTCGGAAGGAAAATTTCCGGGCGATGAAGGAATGATCACACAGGAACGTTTCAATGCCCTTGTGGATCAGGGATTTACGGTCTGCTATTACTGGACGGGTGAAGGGGAGTTTCCGGTCTGGCTTTTCAACATGCTGGAGAGGAGTCTAACGGATGGTCTGCCGCTGCCGGAGGCAGTCCTTTTCGATGAAGGTACGTTCCTGCCCGGCATGGAACCGTTTCTTCGCGCGAACAATATCACCTGTGTGTGCACCATAGGAGGAGCGGAGACGGACAACTACCGGGCATCCTATTCCGATATCTGGAAGGTCTCGGCAAAAGCCTGGGATCATGAAGGTGCAGAGGAGGAATTGGCCGCCATTGTATCGGAAGGCGGGAACGGCGCCTATGTGTTCGGCGGAAAGTTTGAAGCGGAAGCTCCGTTCAAGTCAGCCGGAAAGAAATTCGATTCCGATAAGGAGTATGGAGAACTGCTCCTTACCACTGACTTCATGACGGCGAGGAAGCTTCATAAGGAAGCCTATGAGATCCGGCAGGACCTTATCGAGGAGAATAAAGAGCATACGGCGGAACTGGAAGAGCAGCTGGAAGAAGCGAGGCAGACAAAGGCACAGCTTGAGCGTGGCATCTCGGATGTCGTTCGGAAGAAATGATCCATATGAAGATCGTTGGTTTTGATCCGGGGGAGCATGGGATCGCGTGAGACCGGGGGCTGTCGTAAATCGTGTTGTGAACATAGTCTTTTATGATATAATCCTGCCTTTAACACATTCAAGAAATAAAAGAGTGCTGAGGAGCTGTATTTACAAGGCTTCCCAGCACTTTTATGATGTCGATGGAGTATAGTAATTAGTGTCAGCTCAACAACTCAGTTTTCGTTGAAACTGGGATATCACACGCGTTCCTATAAAGAGACCCTTACCGATGAGGCACGCTGGCTCGTAGAGGCCGGCTACATCAAGGGCAAGGTCAGCATCCGGGAAAAGGTCCGCCGCAGTTCACAAAATCGACCCTCTTTAGTATACTTAAACAGGTGGAACTGGCAGCCGTACGGGCATGGAACATACCGGATGCGCGGCGGCCTGCATGAATCACGAAATGTGTAGAAAAAGGAGAAATCAGGATGCAGTGGGTAAATTTTGACAAGTTGGATTCTTACAAGAAACTGAGTGAGCTGGGCGCTCCCGTTAATGTGAAGGAAGCCATGGCCGGTGAAGAGGGCGCAAAGAGAGTGGAGAAGTACCAGGTACCCATGTCCAGCGGCCTGCTTTACAGCTATGCGGCCAAGCAGGTAGATGATAAGCTTCTGGACGCTCTGCAGGAACTGGCGGACGAAGCACAGCTTACGGCAAAATATGAAGAGCTTTACAACGGTGCCGTGATCAACACCGGTGAGAAGAGAATGGTCCTGCATCAGCTCTGCCGCGGACAGCTTGGCAAGGATGTCATCGCCGACGGCGTCAACAAGAGAGAATTCTATGTGGCACAGCAGGAGAAGGCTGCCGCATTCGCAAATAAGGTCCATGCCGGCGAGATCGTAAACGAGAAGGGCGAGAAGTTCACGACAGCCGTCCAGATCGGTATCGGCGGAAGCGACCTCGGCCCCCGCGCGCTGTATATGGCACTGGAGAACTGGGCAAAGGCCAACGGCACCCTGAAGATGGAAGCAAGATTCATCAGCAACGTGGATCCAGATGATGCTTCCGCAGTACTGGCAGGCGTTGATCTTGCACACTCCATTTTCATCGTTGTTTCCAAGTCCGGCACGACACTGGAGACCCTGACCAATGAGGCTTTCGTCAAAGAAGCCCTGAAGAAGGCCGGCCTTGATCCCGCAAAGCATATGGCGGCCGTGACCAGCGAGACATCCCCGCTTGCCGGCAATCCGGAATATCTGGAATCCGTCTATATGGATGACTATATCGGCGGAAGATATTCTTCCTCCTCCGCTGTCGGTGCGGTGATCCTTTCCCTGGCTTTCGGACCGGACGTATTCGCCCGTATCCTGAACGGTGCAGGCGCAGAGGACGCTCTGGCAAAGAACGCGGATATCCGCAAGAACCCCGCTCTTCTGGATGCCCTGATTGGCGTTTACGAGCGTAACTTCCTGGGCTATGGCGTAACGGCAGTCCTTCCTTATTCCCAGGCGCTCATTCGCTTCCCGGCACACCTCCAGCAGCTGGATATGGAATCCAACGGCAAGAGCGTGAACCGCTTCGGCGAGCCCATCGACTACAAGACCGGCCCCGTCATCTTCGGCGAGCCCGGAACCAACGGCCAGCACTCCTTCTACCAGCTCCTGCATCAGGGCACGGACATCATTCCGATCCAGTTCGTCGGCTTTAAGAAGAACCAGATGAACAACGATGTCGTGATCCAGGACAGCACCAGCCAGCAGAAGCTCTGCGCGAACGTAGCGGCACAGATCATGGCATTCGCATGCGGCAAGGACGACGAGAACCCGAACAAGTATTTTGCCGGCACAAGACCGTCCAGCATCATCGTAGGCGAGCAGCTTACACCCGAAGCCCTCGGTGCGATTCTGGCACACTTCGAGAACAAGGTCATGTTCCAGGGCTTTACATGGAACGTCAACAGCTTCGATCAGGAAGGCGTCCAGCTTGGCAAGATCCTTGCAAAGAAGGTCCTGGCCAAGGATACAGACGGCGCACTTACCTCCTACAGCAAGCTCCTGGGCATCTTCTGATGCCCGGACCTGCCGGGAAGACACCCTGGTAAATTGTCGCCTGTATTTGAACAATTGATGCTCAGATAGAAATAATTATTACAATCGTCCGAATTAATGTATAATAGTTTATTATTAACTTATTTCAGGGAGGGTTTGATTATGAAACATCTGAAAAAAGCAGCGGCTCTTGCACTGAGTATGATCCTTGCAGCAGGACTGCTCGCAGGGTGCGGCAGTTCATCATCTTCCTCCGGAAGCGCCGGCGGTGCTTCCTCCGGAGGTGAAAAGGTCATCAAGATCGGCGTCTTCGAACCCCAGACCGGCGAGAATGGCGGCGGCGGTTTTCAGGAAGTCCTGGGCATCCGTTACGCCAACCAGGTCTATCCGACCGTGAAGGTGGGCGAAGACGAGTACAAGATCGAACTCGTTGAAGTCGACAACAAGTCGGACAAGACAGAAGCCGTCACGGCGGCGCAGAAGCTGGTCAGTGAAAAGGTCTCCGTCGTCCTGGGAAGCTACGGATCCGGCGTATCCATTGCAGCCGGCCAGTATTTCAGCGATGCGAAGATCCCCGCGATCGGCTGCTCCTGCACGAATCCGCAGGTCACACAGGGAAATGATTTCTATTTCCGTGTATGCTTCCTGGATCCTTTCCAGGGAACGGTCATGGCCAACTATGCCAAGGACAACGGCCTGACAAAGGCAGCCATCATCACGCAGCTGGGCGACGATTATTCCTCGGGCCTCGGCTCATATTTCAAACTGGCATTCCAGGAGCTCGGCGGCGAGATCGTGGACGAAGAGCAGTTCCAGACGAACCAGACGGATTTCAAGGCGATCCTCGGCAACATCAAGAACGCAGATCCCGATATCATCTTTGCTCCTTCTTCCATCACGACGGCTCCGAACATCATCAAGCAGGCACGTGAGCTCGGCATCACTGCTGTTATCGCGGCAGGCGACACATGGGAGAACTCCACCATTATCGAGAACGCCGGCGCCGACGCGGAAGGCATCGTCCTTTCCACGTTCTATGACGAGTCCGCACCCGCCAATAAAGAGGGCGAGAACTTCGTAAAGGGCTTCAAGGATTTCCTGAAGGCCAACAAGCAGGAAGAGATCATCCCCGCAGTCTCCGCACTGGGCTATGATTCCTACCTGACGGCCATCAAGGCGATCGAAGCGGCAGGCTCCACCGATACCGTTGCGATCCGCGATGCTCTGAAGGAGCTTACAACAGAGGGCGTTACGGGCCTGATCCAGTTCGATGAGAACGGCGATGCGGCCAAGGATATGGCATTCATCAAGACCGTTGAGGACGGCGCATTCAAGTTCCTGACGACGACCTCTGTCGAGCAGTAAGCAGCAGAACGGCAAATTACGGCTTTTATGAAAGCGGAAAGCGGACAGCAAATCGAAACGCTGTCCGCTTTTTTTCAGACAAAAGCGCCATTGCTTTAAACGGTTAAAGGGAAAATGTGGTAAAGTATATTCAATACAGTTGCCCGTTTCATGCAGTAGTCAGTAAAAGGGAATTCATAGTCTATGAACACTACACTTTTTCTGCAGCAGTGTCTGACAGGCATATCGCTGGGAGGCGCCTATGCGCTGATCGCCATCGGTTATACGCTTGTATACGGAATACTGCGCCTCATCAACTTCGCCCATGGCGATATCTTTATGATGGCGGGATATTTCATGATCTTTGCCATGGCTGTTTTTCCGTGGTACGTTTCGATTCCGATCGTTCTTATCGCAACGGTCATTCTGGGCGTCCTGATCGAAAGGACGGCGTACAAGCCCCTCCGGTCGGCTCCGAGAATGAGCGTCATGATCTCCGCGATCGGCGTTTCGTATCTTCTGCAGAATCTCGCGACCTATCTGTTTACGGCGCTTCCCAAGGGCTATCCCGAGATCCCGATCCTGAAGAAGATCTACAATTTCGGCGGGATCAGCGCTTCTCTCGTGACCTTCCTTACGCCGGTGATCACCATCGTCCTGGTATTCCTGCTGCTCCAGCTGATCGGGCATACCAAGGTGGGCATGGCCATGCGTGCGGTATCCAAGGACTATGAGACCGCACAGCTTATGGGCATCCGGATCGACAGGACGATCTCCTTTACCTTTGCGGTGGGTTCGCTCCTGGCAGGCGTGGGCTCCATCCTGTATTTCACCGACAGAATGACGGTGTTCCCCTTCTCCGGCTCCCTTCCCGGCCTCAAATGCTTTGTCGCGGCTGTCATCGGCGGCATCGGAAGCATACCGGGCGCAGTCGTGGGCGGCTTTATCCTGGGCATCGGGGAAACGGTCCTGGTCGCTATGGGATACTCCACATTTTCCGACGCATTCACATTTATTCTCCTTATCATTATGCTTCTCATCCGTCCCACGGGAATCTTCGGTGAGAAGGTAACGGACAAGGTATAAGGAGGTGCGGCATGGATAAGACTCTTACCACGAACAAGAAAAGGAACATGATCCTGAACATCGCGGCGATCGCCGTCCTGATCGGCATGATCACCTTCCTGCAGTTTAACAGCGCCGACTATACCTATCAGATCTCGACACTGGAGCGGGCCTGCTGTTACATGGTCGTAGCGGTCTCAATGAACCTCCTGACCGGATTTACCGGTCTGTTCAGCCTTGGACAGGCAGGCTTCATGGCGATCGGCGCCTATGTGACGGCGATCCTGACGATCCCGGTGGAGAGCCGGCCGTCTGTATATTACGTGGACGGTATTTCTCCCGTGATCGCGAACCTGGAAGTGCCCTTCTTTGTCGCGCTCCTTATCGGCGGTCTTGCAGCTGCCGTCATCGCGGCCTTGATCGGGATCCCGGTCCTGCGCCTTAAGAGTGATTACCTTGCGATCGCGACCCTGGGCTTCTCCGAGATCATCCGCGCACTCATCAGTGCGCCCCAGTTCAACCGCATCACCAACGGGTCCTTCGGTCTGAAGAACATCCCGGGCTTCCCGAACCTGTATGTCTTCTTCGGGATCGTGGCCCTTTGTATCGTCCTGATGGTGCTGCTGATCAATTCCTCCTACGGGCGGGCCTTCAAGGCGATCCGCGAGGATGAGATCGCGGCCCAGTCCATGGGCATCAACCTGTTCCATTACAAGGAGCTGAGTTTTGTCATCTCGTCCTTCTTTACGGGCGTGGGCGGCGGACTCCTGGCGATGTTCATGCGCTCCATCGATTCCAAGACCTTCCAGGTCGCCCTGACCTATGACATCCTCCTGATCGTCGTACTGGGCGGCATCGGATCCGTCACGGGCTCTGTCCTGGGATCGCTCCTCATCATCTTCGGACGCGAGTGGCTGCGCTTCTTCGACGAACCGCTGACCGTTGCGGGGGTCAACGTCCCGCTGTTCCGCACGGGATTCCGAATGGTCGTTTTCTCCGTTCTTCTGATGGTGGTCGTTCTGTATTACCGGCGGGGACTCATGGGGACGACGGAATTCTCGTGGGACGGGCTGTTTGGCTGGTTCAAAAAGCTGCCGTCCCGGTTCGGAAAACGCACTGACCGGAAAAAGGAGGACACAAAATGAGCGAAAAGAAAAATGTCCTCAGACTGGATCACATCACCATGCAGTTCGGCGGCGTTGTCGCCGTCAATGACCTGAACCTGGAAGTCAATGAGCATGAGATCGTGGCGCTCATCGGTCCCAACGGCGCGGGAAAGACCACGGCCTTCAACTGCGTGACCGGAATCTATGAGCCGACGAACGGAAGCGTATATTTCAACGGGGAAGTCATCCTCTCGAATCATCCCCGCGGAAAAATGGCCAAGGCCTATGCGGGCGATTATCCGACGATCGGCGGTAAGTCCATCATCAAAACGCCGGACGTCATCACGAAAATGGGCATTGCCAGGACCTTCCAGAATATCCGCCTTTTCCACAACCTGACCGTATTCGACAACGTTCTCATCGCCAAGCACATGCGGGCAAAACAGAACGTCTTTTCGGCAACGCTCCGGCTGAACATGACGGAAGAGAAGAGAATGCGCAGGGAGACGGAAGAGCTCCTGAAAATGCAGGATCTGTATGAGTACCGGAATGAGATCGCTTCTTCCCTTCCCTACGGACTGCAGCGGCGCCTGGAGATCGCAAGAGCCCTTGCGACAGAGCCGACGCTCCTTCTTCTGGATGAGCCGGCGGCCGGCATGAATCCGCAGGAAACACAGGAGCTGACGGACTTCATCAAAGAGATCCGGGATAAGTATCATCTGACGATCTTTATGATCGAGCACCATATGGACCTTGTCATGCAGATCTCCGACAGGATCTACGTCCTGGACTTCGGGCGCCTGATCTCTCAGGGAACGCCGGAAGAAGTGCAGAACGATCCGCGCGTTATCGACGCGTATCTGGGAGTGGGGGACGAAGATGCTTAAAGTAGAAAACCTGAAAGTGAATTACGGCGGTATCGAGGCGGTCAAGGGGATCAGCTTTGAGGTCCCCAAAGGCGAGATCGTGACCCTGATCGGCGCGAACGGCGCGGGCAAATCCACGACGCTCCGTACGATCACGGGACTTGTCCGTGCCAGGGAGGGCTCCATTTCCCTGGAGGGCGAGGTGATCACGGGCCTTGATACGCCTGCCATCATCGGGCGGGGGATCACCCTGGTCCCGGAGGGAAGACGCGTTTTTCCGGACCTGACCGTACTGGAGAACATGAAGATCGGCGCATACCTTCGCAATGACTCCCTGGAGGATGACATTGCCCACTGCTACGAGCTGTTTCCGAGACTGAAGGAACGCTCCTGGCAGATGGCCGGGACCCTCTCCGGCGGCGAGCAGCAGATGCTGGCGGTGGCAAGGGCGCTGATGTCGAAACCCAAGCTGATCATGATGGACGAGCCGTCCCTCGGACTTGCACCCTTGATCGTAAAGGGAATCTTTGATATTATCCGGGAGATCAATAAAAGCGGCGTGACCGTCCTTCTGATCGAGCAGAACGCCAATATGGCGCTGCAGATCGCGGACAGGGCGTATGTAATGGAGACCGGACGCATCACCATGAGCGGTACGGGCGCCGAGCTCCTTGCCAACGAGGACGTGCGGGCTGCTTATCTGGGAAAAGGCAAGTAAAATATGACAAAAAAAACATGGCATCTTATTGCGCTGCAGGGCGCGGTCATGATCTACAGCATCAATACGATCGTGGCCAAGTTCGTCTCGCAGGAAAGCTTTCTTTCGCCCCGCTGGATCCTGCTGTACATGCTGGAATTCGCGGTCCTGGGCGTCTATGCGATCCTGTGGCAGCAGATCATCAAGCACTTCGACATTTCCGTGGCGTATGCCAACAAGGCAACGTCCCTGGTATGGTCGCTTTTATGGAGCGTCCTGCTTTTCCATGAGGGAGTCAGCCTCTTAAAGATCGCGGGGATCGCAGTCACGATCCTGGGAATTATCCTGATCAATACCGACAGTCAGGAGGAAGCATAATGGCCTTCTATATCTGTCTCATGATCATCGCCCAGCTTCTGGCCTCCTTCTCCCAGATCCTGCTGAAGAAAAGCTCCATGAAGGAGTATAAGAGCAGGATCTACGAATACCTGAACATCCTGGTCATCGGGGGCTACGGCATGCTGGTCGTGTCCATGCTCCTTTCCATCCTCTGCTACGGCGGACTCGGCTACATGCGGGTCGTCATGCTCGAGCCCATGGCCTATATCATGGTCACGGTCCTTGGAAAATTCTTCTTCGGCGAGAAGATCACCGGGAAAAAGACAGCAGGCCTTATCCTGATCCTGGCCGGCATCATCATTTTCTACATGGGCTGACATGGTTCTGCACAATTTCATAACGTTTCGGCACCCCCGGAAAGACAGGCAAAACGGCAGGGAAGTTTTTATTTCCCGAACGGCCGTCCCTGTTTCCCGGGGGTGTCTTATTTTTACAGTTTCATAATCATGCGAATTTTTTCGCATAAAGGTTTTTTAATAATTGACTTAAAGTTTATTAATAGTATAATCAGATACGGCGCCGGAGTTTAGTAAAAAATGATTTTATGTTTAGGGAAATAAACCGGCCCGCATCGGGGGATGACATGGAAGCAGATTATATCAACAGGGAAATCGGTAAAAGAATACGGGATCTTCGAAAACAGAAGGGGCTTACACAGCAGGAGCTGGCGGACCGCACGGAGCTGACCAAGGGGTACATATCCCAGCTGGAGAACGGCCTGGTGGCGCCGTCCGTACTGACGCTCCTGGACCTCATCGAGTGCCTGGGCACGAATCCGTCGGACTTCTTCCGAAGTACGCAGCCGGAGCAGGTCGTTTTTTCGGAGAGCGGTTTTTTCGAGAAGATCGATGAGGGCGGGAACAGCACCCAGTGGATCGTGCCGACAGCCCAGAAGAATCTGATGGAACCGCTCCTGGTACTGCTTCAGCCGCACCAGAGCCTGGAGGAGGATGCTCCTCACGAGGGAGAAGAGTTCGGTTATGTGATCTCCGGAAGGATCCGCCTGCATCTTGGCGAGCGGCAGTACGTCGTCAAGGCCGGAGAGAGCTTTTATTATACGTCGGACAAGAATCATTATATCGAAAATACGACGGCGCACCCTGCCAGGTTCATCTGGGTGAGCACGCCGCCGTCATTCTGATAAAGAGAGGGGACAGATCATGTCGAAGGAAAAGATCATTGAACTGAAGAACATTACCAAAACGTATGAGGACGGTTTTACGGCAGTGTCGGATTTCAATCTGTATGTGAACAAGGGAGAGTTCATCACCTTCCTCGGCCCCTCCGGCTGCGGCAAGACCACGACGCTCCGCATGATCGCGGGATTCGAAATGCCCACCGAAGGAGAGATCCTCCTGAACGGGAAAAATATCGCATCGCTCCCGCCTTACGAGCGGCCGATCAATACGGTCTTCCAGAGGTATGCTCTTTTCCCGCATATGAATATTTATGAAAATATCGCCTTCGGCCTCCGCCAGAAGAAGATGCCGGAAGACGTGATCCGGAAAAAGGTGAAGAAGGTCCTGGAGCTGGTAGACCTGGAGGGCTTTGAAAAGCGGCGCGTGAGCACCCTTTCCGGCGGCCAGCAGCAGAGGATCGCGATCGCAAGGGCCGTCGTCAACGAGCCGGAGATCCTGCTCCTGGACGAGCCCCTGGGCGCACTGGACCTTAAGATGCGCAAGGAGATGCAGCTCGAGCTGAAGGAAATGCACGACAGGCTTGGCATCACCTTCATTTACGTTACCCATGACCAGGAAGAAGCCCTGACCATGTCGGATACCATCGTTGTCATGTCGGAAGGTAAGATCCAGCAGATCGGAACGCCGGAGGATATCTACAACGAGCCGAAGAATGCCTTTGTCGCCGACTTTATCGGAGAGAGCAATATTTTCAACGGCATTATGACCGGTAAGCTCAAGGCCAGGTTCTGCGGCGGCGAATTCGACTGCGTGGACGATATCGAAGAAGGAACGCATATCACGGCGGTCGTCCGCCCTGAGGATGTCATCCTGACAAAACCGGGCGAGGGCACCATTCACGGCAAAGTCGTTTCCGTCATCTTCAAGGGGATCCACTATGAGATCACCGTGGAATCCGGAAAGAGCGAGATGGTCATCCAGTCCGTCAATTCGGCGAAGGTCGGCGATTTTGTGGGCATGCGGGTCGATCCCGACAACATCCATATCATGATCGCGGAAGACCATACCAACTATTTCATGCTGGACATCAACCAGAATTACCGTCCGGAATTCAACGGAAAAGTCCTTGATACAAGCCTTACGAAGATCATTAAGGGGAGCCGTCGTCTCGACGACGGAACTCTGGTGGACCAGAGCGGAGATGCGATCGATCCCAGAAGGACCCGCATCCAGGTCTCGATCCAGCCGCAGGATATCACCATGACCGACCATGTCGAGGACGGCCTGATCGAAGGCTATATCAGCAACCTGATCTACAAGGGCGACCATTACAGCTATGTCATCCACACGGATCTGGAGCAGGATTTCATCGTAGACGACGAATATCTCTGGAACATGGACGACCATGTCGGACTCATCATGCCGGTCGAGAAAATGACCTTCCGGCTGAAGAAGTAAGAAGGAGGAGAGAATGCATACGCTTAAGTTTTCCAGGAAGAGCCTGGGCATCCCCTATGCGGTGTACCTCCTGCTGTTCGTGGCGGCGCCCCTGGTGGTGCTCCTGTATTACGCACTGACCAACGGACAGGGCCAGTTCACCCTCTCGAACCTTACGGGATTCTTCACCGACCCCAATACGATGGGGACCCTCTGCTACAGTTTTGCCATCGCTCTTGTTACAACGGTCGTCTGTCTTCTGATCGCGTATCCGACCGCCTACATTCTGGCCATGAGCAGGCTGAAACAGAAATCCGTCCTGATCCTTCTGTTCATCATGCCCATGTGGATCAATTTTTCCCTCCGCATCACGGCACTGAAGGAGATCCTGACGCTGATCGAAGGAAATCTTGCCTACTATCCCTTCTTTAACGCGGTGGTGGGCATGACCTATGATTTCCTGCCCTTCATGATCCTCCCCCTGTACAATACCCTGTCCAGGCTGGACGGGTCTCTCATCGAGGCGGCAAAGGATCTCGGAGCGAATGATAGGAACGCGTTCCTGAACGTAACGCTTCCGCTTTCCGTTCCGGGCATCGTCAGCGGCGTTTCCATGGTCTTCCTTCCCGCGATGACCAACTACGTCGTACTGGACATGCTCTACAACAGCACGTACATCATGGGCAGCCTGATCGGAAGCTATTTCTCGGCCTACAACTGGCACGGCGGATCCATGATCGCGCTGATCCTGCTGGCGATCATCTGCATATTCACGCTTCTTACGAGGGGCATGGAGGATGACAGCGCCGAAACAAGAGTGGGAGGTGCCCTGCTGTGAAAAAATACGGAAGACTTCTTTTCATCATCCTGGTACTGGTTTTCATCTATGCACCGATCCTGATCCTGGCGCTGTACAGCTTCACGACGGCAACGAATATCGGCGCGATGCGGGGTTTTTCCCTTCATAATTACGTGACGCTCTTTACTACGCCGGAGCTGCGGGAAATGATCCTGGGGACCATCGTCCTGGCAGTGGTCTGCGCGGCACTGGCAACGATCCTCGGGACGGCCGGTGCGATCGGCTCCTTCTATTCCGGAAGGAAGGCATCCTCGTTCATCAACACGCTCAATGAGGTGCCGGTCATCAACGCCGACGTCGTGACGGGTTTTTCCATCTGCATCCTGCTGGTCGTCGTTCTGGGGATCAGCAAGGATACCTATATTCCGCTGATCGTCGGACATGTGACCCTGTGCGCGCCCTTCGTGTATCTGTCGGTCATTCCCAAGCTCAAGCAGATGGATTCCAGTATCTATGAGGCGGCCCTGGACCTGGGCGCAACGCCGGCCAAGGCGCTCCGCTCCATCGTGCTGCCGCAGATCTCATCGGGTATCATCTCCGGTTTCTCCCTGGCGGTCACGCTTTCGCTGGATGATTATTTCATCGCGACGTATACCAAGCCGGCGACCTTCGATACGATCAGCACCTACGTCGTCAATGCGACCAAGGGTGCGCAGACGACGATCAAAACAGCCCTCTGGGCCCTTTCCACCGTGATCTTTGCGGTCGTTGTCCTGATCGTTGTTGCGGCGAATATCCGGGCACTCCGTGAAGGCATGGAGGAGAACAGAAAGGAGAAGGTCAGCGCATGAGAAACAGAATGACAGTGCGCCGGTTCGGCGCGGGCCTTTTATCCGCTGCCCTGATCGCAGGTGCCGTTCTTGAGACCGGCAGCGTGCAGGTAAATGCGGCAGCCAAAAACAGAGACACGGTGGTGCTTCGCGTCTGCAACTGGGAAGAATACATCGACCTTGGCGACTGGGACGAGGAAGAGACGATCGATCTTGAAAGCGGAGATATCATCGGCGAGAATCCCCTGATCCGGGATTTTGAGGAGTGGTATTCCGAGACCTACGGGAAAAACGTGCGCGTCGAGTATTCCACCTTCGGCACGAATGAAGATCTGTACAACATGCTGACGCTCGGCGATGTCTACGATCTGATCTGCCCTTCCGAGTACATGTTCATGAAGCTGATGAAGGAGGGACGGCTGGTCCCGCTTTCGGATGACTTTTTCAATGAAGAGGATGAGAACAACTACTATATAAGGGGCCTTTCTCCTTTCATCCGACCGATTTTCGAAGAGCATACGATCGACGGGGAGAAATGGAGTCAGTATGCGGCCGGTTATATGTGGGGCATTACGGGGATCGTGTACAACCCGGAGGAGGTCACGGAAGAAGAGGCTTCCACCTGGACGATCCTGGACAACCCCGATTTCAGGCGGAGGATCACCATCAAGGACAATGTGCGCGACTCCTATTTTGCCGCCGTCGGCGCCCTGAAAAAAGACCTTCTGACCAGTGAGGAATTCACTTCCGCACCGGATTATTCCGAAAGGCTTGAGGAAGAGATGAACGACGTCTCTCCGGAAATGATCGCATCCGTGCAGGATTACCTGCAGGATGTGAAGGACAACGTCTATTCCTTCGAGACCGATTCCGGCAAGGCGGACATGATCACCGGCAAGGTCGTCGCCAATTACCAGTGGTCGGGCGATGCCGTCTATACCATGGACCAGGCGGAAGAGGATGAGTACTACCTGAATTTCGCCGTTCCGGAGGAGGTCACGAATATTTATTTCGATGCCTGGTGCATGTTAAAGAGCGGGATCAGTGAGGATCCGGCAAAACAGCACGCAGCCGAGGCCTTCATCAATTTCCTTTCCAGACCCGACAGCGTCATCCGGAATATGTACTACATCGGTTACACGTCCGTCATATCCGGCGGCGACGATGACAGGATCTTCGAATACGCCCAGTGGAATTTTGAAGCGGAGGACGATGAGGAAGAGACTGTGGAGTATCCCCTCGGATACTTCTTCTCCGGAGACGAGGAGGATGAGGACTATCTTCTGTGCGCTCCCGAAGAGCAGCTCTCGAGGCAGCTGAGGGCCCAGTATCCTTCCGCGGAGGATATCGACCGGTCTTCCATCATGGTGGTCTTTGACAATGAGAAGAACGATGCGATCAACCAGATGTGGATCAATGTCCGGTGTTTCAATATCCACGATATTCCGGTCTATGCCTGGATCCTTGCGCTGGCCGCGGCCTGCGGGATCGCCGTCTTCTACATCCAGCAGAGAAAAAGACGTTTCTGATCGGAAATATACGGTCATTTTTGACAGGGAACGGCGAAAGTTGTATATTAAACTTGGTAATTATGCCGATAATAAAACGGCGGAACAGTTGGTATACATCATTTGAAGTTGTCCTGCACAAGGCAAAGAAAGGTTGGGAATCCATGTATAACGATGAATACAGGCGCTGGCTGGAAGCAGATCTTCTGGACTGTGATCTGAACAAAGAACTCAGAGATATTGAAGGGGATGACGAGGCGATCAAGGACCGTTTTGCAGTCGCCCTGAAATTCGGCACAGCAGGCCTTCGCGGAACACTTGGAGCAGGTACGAACCGTATGAATATCTGGGTCGTCAGGCAGGCGACACAGGGCGTTGCAGACTGGGTCAAGACCCAGGGCGGCACACAGACCGTGGCCATCAGCTATGACAGCCGTCTGAAGGGCTGGAACTTCGCAAGGGATGCGGCAGGCGTCCTGGCGGCGAACGGGATCAATGTCCGTATTTACGACGAACTGATGCCGGTACCGGCACTGAGCTTTGCCACACGGTATTATCACTGCAATGCGGGCATCATGGTTACGGCTTCCCACAACCCCGCAAAATACAACGGCTACAAGGCATACGGCCCCGACGGCTGCCAGATGACAGACGATGCGGCTGCAGTCGTATATGACTCCATCCAGAAGACAGATGTCCTGACCGGTGCAAAGTACATGAGCTTTGCAGAGGGTGTTGAGAAGGGCCTTATCAGATTCGTGGGCGATGACTGCAAGGAAGCTCTGTATGAAGCGATCGAAGCACGTCAGGTTCGTCCGGGCCTTTGCAAAACAGCAGGCCTTAAGCTTGTATACTCCCCGCTGAACGGAACCGGTCTTGTTCCCGTTACAAGAGTCCTCAAGGACATGGGCATCACCGATATCACCATCGTTCCCGAGCAGGAATATCCGAACGGCTACTTCACGACAGCACCTTATCCGAACCCCGAGATCTTCGAAGCACTGGCGAAGGGTCTTGAACTTGCCAAGGAAGTCGGCGCGGATCTTATGCTGGCGACCGATCCCGATGCAGACCGTGTCGGTATCGCCATGAAGTGCCCGGACGGCACCTATGAGCTGGTATCCGGCAATGAGATGGGTGTCCTTCTTCTTGACTACATCTGCGCTGGCCGTATCGAGAAGGGAACGATGCCCAAGAACCCCGTCGCGGTCATGTCCATCGTTTCCACGCCTCTGGCTGACAAAGTGGCAGAGCACTACGGCGTAGAGCTTCGTCACGTGCTGACAGGCTTCAAGTGGATCGGCGACCAGATCGCACAGCTGGAAGCAGCAGGCGAAGTCGACCGCTTCATCTTCGGTTTCGAAGAGAGCTACGGCTATC
>CAMNCY010000038.1 GCA_946534785.1 uncultured Lachnospiraceae bacterium
TCCGAAGGAGCTGGAGGACATGATCCTGAACCGTCCCCAATATGAGACGCTCCTTCCCGTATGCCGGCTGGACATGTTCCTGAACGAAGATACCGGCGAGTTCGTATTCTGCGAATTCAACGCGGACGGAAGCAGCGCCATGAACGAGAACATGATCATGAACGGCCTGTTCCAGAGGACAAGGATCGCGCAGCAGCTGGAGGAAAAATACGACATCACATACTTTGAACTCCTGGACAGCTGGGTGGCGGAATTTGCAAGGATCTGGAGAGAAGGCGGACAGATCCCGGAAGAACCCCATGTCATCGTTGCCGATTTCCTGGAAAAACAGATCTCGTCCGCAGAGTTCGAGGCATTCCGGGCAGCCTTCGAGAAGGCCGGTTTTGCCTGCCGCGTTGCCGAGATACGGGATCTTGTCTATGACGGGAACAAACTATCCACAAAGGACGGATTCCGGGTGGATGCCATATACAGGAGAGCCGTGACCTCCGATATCCTGGCCCGCAGGGATGAGGTGAAGCCCTTCCTGCAGGCGGTGAAGGATAAGAAGACAGTCCTGATCGGGGATTTCTGCACCCAGGTCATCCATGACAAGATCGCCTTCAAGGTGCTTCATATGGACAGGACGAAGCAGATCCTGACCAAAGAGCAGTGGCAGTATGTGCAGGACCATATCCCATATACCGTGGAGCTGACGGAGGAGAATTACCGCCAAAGCGATTTCCTGGAGGAGCGGGAAAAGTGGATCTTAAAGCCCCAGGATTCCTACGGGGCCCACGGCATCTATTACGGAGGAGACCTTTCCCGAAAGGAATGGGAGGAGGTCCTTTCCGAAAACCGCAGCAGTGGTTTCATCCTGCAGAAATACAACGCCCCCTGGAGAAGCCTGAATGCGGATTTTTCCGAGACGGATTTTTCGGACCCCGCCATTGCCCGATTCC
Source organism: uncultured Lachnospiraceae bacterium (assembly GCA_946534785.1). Lineage (GTDB taxonomy): Bacteria > Bacillota > Clostridia > Lachnospirales > Lachnospiraceae > CAG-791. The sequence goes on from CAMNCY010000038.1 coordinate 942, forward strand.
AGGAGGGAGAGGATGAGGAATATCCCCGTCTTCACAGCTTCGGGAACATGACGGGAATGTACCTGTACGGCGGAAAGCTTGCGGGCATTTATTCCCGCTCCACACCGATGAATATCATCTCCGTGGAGGGTGATGAGCATGAGATGGTAACGGTCACCGCATCATTGCGGCAGTAAGCCGAAATATGATAGTATGAAACCGTTGAATTATCGTATGGGCACTTTTGGGGAAAGGCTTTGGGAAGATGGCAACGATTCAGTTAAGCGAAGTAATCGATAAGGAAAGGCTGATCAGTCTTACGCCGGAGGTCGATATCCGGAACGTGAAGATCCGGCAGCCGGACGTGAACCGCCTCGGCGTGCAGCTGACAGGCTATTTTGAGCATTTTGACGCGTCCCGCATCCAGATCATCGGACTGGTGGAATATTCCTACATGCAGGGCATGACGCAGGACAGGAAAGAAGAGATCTTCGACACCCTGTTTTCCCTGAATATTCCCTGTGTGATCTTCTGCAGGGAACTGATGCCGGATGAGACCTTCCTGGAATACGCCCGTAAATATCATACCCCGGTACTTCTGACCAAACAGGCAACGTCTGTTTTCATGGCGGAGCTGATCCGGTGGATGAATGTACGGCTCGCGCCCTGCATTTCCATCCACGGCGTTCTGGTGGACGTATACGGCGAAGGCGTCCTGATCACCGGCGAGAGCGGGATCGGTAAGTCAGAGGCCGCTCTGGAACTGATCAAGAGAGGACACCGTCTGGTGTCGGACGATGTCGTCGAGATCCGCAGGGTCTCGGAAGAGACGCTGGTCGGTTCCGCACCGGACATCACGAAGCACTTTATTGAGCTGCGCGGCATCGGGATCATCGACGTCAAGACACTGTTCGGTGTTTCCAGTGTCCGTGATACGCAGAACATTGATCTGGTGATCCAGCTGGAGGAGTGGGACAAGGAAAAGGAATACGACCGCCTCGGCCTGGAAGAGGAATATACGGAATATCTGGGCAACCGCGTCGTCTGTCACAGGATCCCGATCCGGCCCGGCAGGAACCTGGCCGTGATCTGTGAGTCCGCAGCTGTCAACCACAGACAGAAGAAGATGGGCTACAATGCGGCGCAGGAGCTGTATAACCGGGTGCAGAAGGCGCTGACCTCCCGGCATAAAGAGGAAGATGATGACGATTGAACATGAAACGGGACACGCGGCTGAGGACGCGGGGAAACTCCTTAAGGAGCTTCTTGGCGATGAAAGAGTAAAGACCGCGGAACCGATGGCCGGACACTGCTCCTTCCGGACAGGGGGACCGGCCGATCTTTTCCTGTATATCCGTACGTTTTCGGAAATGCAGGCGGCGGTCCGTATCCTGAAGGATACGGAAATGCCGTATTTTATCCTGGGAAGGGGATCGAACCTTCTGGTAGGCGATCGGGGTTACCGGGGCTGCATTCTCACCATGACGGGGGAGAGGGCACTGCCGGTCACGGATACGCTGGAAGAAACATTTCATAAGGAAGAACAGGGCGCGGATACGCCGCTTACGGAAAATACCTGCGGCCTGGCAATAAAGGATAACAGCATAACAGCCGGCGCGGGCGTCTCGCTTGCGTTTCTTGCGGGAGCCGCAAGAACCGCGGGCCTTGCGGGACTGGCCTTTGCGGCCGGGATCCCCGGATCCGTGGGCGGCGGCCTTGTCATGAACGCCGGCGCCTATGACGGAGAATTAAAGCAGTGTGTAAGGAGTGTCCTGCTCCTTATGCCGGATGGGACCCTTCAGTGGAAGAGCCGGGAGGAGATGGCTTTCGGATACCGGACGAGCCTTCTCAAGAAGATCCCCGCCATTGCCCTGGAGGCCGTCTTTGACCTTACGCCGGATGATCCCGAAAGGATCACGGCGAGAATGCAGGAGCTTGCCAGGAAGAGAAAAGAAAAGCAGCCCCTGGAATTCCCGAGCGCCGGGAGCACCTTCAAGAGACCGGAAGGAATGTTCGCCGGGAAGCTCATCGAGGATGCGGGACTTCGGGGCTACAGCAGGGGCGGCGCAGCCGTTTCGGAGAAACACTGCGGATTTGTGGTCAATAAAAACGGCGCGACCTCCCGGGACATCCGGAATGTCATAGAGGACGTCAAAAAGAGGGTCCTGGAAAACAGCGGTGTTCTTCTGGAAGAAGAGGTGATCTTCCTCGGCGAGTTCTGAACCGGATACGGCGAAGGATGAAAAGTGAAGGAAAAGCGGGGGCAGACAGTATGAGATTTGTAGTGGTCACGGGTATGAGCGGCGGCGGAAAGGCCACCGCGATCAAGATCCTGGAAGATGAAGGCTATTACTGCGTGGACAATCTTCCGGTGCGGCTGATCGATAAATTCATGGAACTCGTTTTCATGCCCGGAAGCGAGATCGACAAGGTGGTCCTGGGACTGGACTGCCGGGCGGACCAGCCTTTTGCCTATGTGGAGGAGGTCCTGGAGAAGCTCCGCGAAAAGGGTTACAAGTATGAGATCCTTTTCATGGACGCCAGCGATGAGACGCTGATCAAGCGGTATAAGGAGACCAGAAGGGCGCATCCCATGGCGCCGGAAGGCAGGGTCGAGGACGGCATCCAGAAGGAGAGGGAGGTCCTCAAGGGGATCAAGGCCAATTCGGATTATGTCTTTGACACGTCGCGCCTTCTGGTACGGGAACTGCGGGAGGAACTCATCAAGATCTTCCAGGAGAACAAGCATTACAATTCCCTGATGGTCCTGGTGACGTCCTTTGGCTTCAAGAACGGGATCCCGCAGGATGCGGACCTGGTATTCGACGTGCGCTTCCTGCCCAATCCCTTCTATGTGGACAGTTTAAAGCGCCTGACCGGGAACGATGAGCCCGTCCAGAAATACGTCAGGTCTTTCCCGCAGACACAGAAGTTCATGAATATGCTGGAGGAGATGATCACTTTCCTGATCCCCAACTACGTTGCGGAGGGAAAGAACCAGCTGGTGATCGCCATCGGCTGTACCGGCGGACAGCACAGGAGCGTGACCCTTGCGAATGACCTGTATGACCGTCTGAAGGACAAGGGCGATTACGGGATCAAACTGTATCACAGAGATGTCAGGGACTGAAATAAAGCTTTCATTTTCCGCAAAAGTAAAGCAGGAAGCGGCAGGACAGATCTTTTCCAACCGGAAGGCGGCCCTTACGGAACTGGCTGCGCTCATTGCGTGCATCGGTCAGTTCGGCATGGAAAAAGGCGGAAAAATACGCCTTTTCCTGAAGTCCGAAAACCGCCCGGCCCTTACAAAATGCTTTACATTAATACAAAAAACAGCTAATATTAGTTGCAAGTCTGACTTCGCAGAAGCGGGACAGGGCAGTATTGACCTGACCGGAATCCTTCCGCAGAAGGAACTGGAATTCCTGTTCCGGCTCCTGGACGCAGAAGGGGAAGACGGCAGGATCAGGCCCATGGACGGATGTGTTCCGGAAAGGCTGCTTGCCACGGATATGTGCAGCAGGGCTTTTATACGGAATGCTTTTCTGTGTACGGGATCGGTAAGCAATCCTGAGAAGGAATACCATATGGAATTCCACTGCCTGTCAGATGCACAGGCACAGCAGATCCGCAGTCAGCTGCGAAAATGCGGCGTGCAGGCAGGCCAGTCCAGGAGAAGGAATCACCCGATCGTCTATATCCGGGATTCCGGCCAGATCGTAGACGTCCTGAATCTCATGGGCGCGCTGGGCAGCTCCATGCAGATGGAGAATGCCATCATCCTGCGCCAGATGAGGGGCAGCATCAACCGCAAGGTCAACTGCGAAACAGCCAATATCCGGAAATCCGTGGATGCGGCGAACAGACAGATCGAAGACATACTGCTGATCCTGGAGAATGAATGTTTCTCACAGCTGCCGGAGCATCTTCAGCAGATCGCCCGGCTGAGGATCGAACACCAGGAGCTTTCACTCATGGAACTGGGAGAACTGCTGGATCCGCCGGTCGGAAAATCGGGAGTCAATCACCGGCTCCGGAAGCTTTCCGCGCTGGCACAGCAGATACGAGAGGACGGAAAAGGGCAGTAACCGGGAGGAGAACTATTATGATCAAAAAGTCGATGACGATCGCGCTCAAGGACGGACTGGAAGCCCGCCCGATCGCAGAGCTTGTACAGGTGGCCAGCAAATACGACAGCAGGATCTATATCGAGCTCGGCACAAAGAGGGTCAATGCCAAGAGCATCATGGGCATGATGTCCCTGGAACTGGGCACCGGCGATGACATGACCGTATCCGCTGACGGGGAAGACGAATATGCGGCAATCTCCGAGATCGAGCAGTACGTGACGGCAGACAGATGATCAGAACGTGATCGCAGGTCTTGCATTTCACGTCCGGATAGGATAGAATCTCTTTAAATTTCAACTTCATAGAAAACCTGTGAGAAAGAGTAGTAGGCAGAAGGATCGAAGTTACAGAGAGCGGCGGTTGGTGGAAGGCCGTACGGAGATATCTGCTGAATGGACTTTTGAGGGCGGCCTGAATTTCAAGTAGGAGCCGACGGGAACCGGACCCGTTAACATCACGGAGCGCATGTTGGTGCGTGCAGGAGTGGGCAGTTGCCAAATTTGAGTGGTACCGCGGTAATAACAATTAGGTTATTAGCGTCTCAGGAAGGATCCTGGGACGCTTTTTTATTTTCCGCCGAAAGGCAGAAAGGGGAAATATTATGAAAAAGAAACTGATGGCTATGGTATGTATGGCAGCAGTCAGCGCCGCCCTTATGACAGGCTGCGGCAGTTCCTCGGCTCCGGCAGCCGCACCGGCTGCGCCGGCAGAGCAGCCCGCGGCGGAAGCGGAGAAGGAAGAGGCTGCGGATGAGGCAGAGGCCGCCAAAGAGTACAAGGTCGGTATCGTGCAGTTCATGGATCATGCTTCCCTCAACCAGATCCAGCATGCGGCGGAAAAAGAGCTGGATGCAAAGGCGGAGGAACTGGGTGTCGTCTTCAATTACAAGGATTACGAATTCAACGGCGGCGGACAGGGCGATATGCTGCAGCAGATCGCGGCGGAGCTTGCCTCCGATGAGGTGGATGCCGTCATCGCCATAGCAACCCCCACTGCTCAGATCATGCAGTCCGCATTTGAAGATATCGGAACTCCCATCATTTTCTCGGCTGTGACAGATCCCGTCGGCGCAGGCCTTGCGGCTTCCATGGAAGCGCCCGGCGCCAATATCACCGGCACATCCGATGCGCTGAATACGGAAGCGATCATGAACCTCATCCTGGCACAGGATCCGAATGCCGCCAAGGTCGGACTTCTGTATTCCAAGAGCGAGGATGCGTCCACCCAGGCGATCGCGGATGCAAAGGCTTTCCTGGACAAGGCGGGAATCGCCTATGTGGAAAAGACCGGCACGGCCACCGATGAGATCAACCAGGCCGTGGAGGCACTGATCGCGGAGAAGGTCGATGCGATCTTCACCCCCACCGACAACACGATCATGAATGCGGAACTCGCGATCTTTGAAAAACTGATCGAAGCCGGTATCCCGCACTATACGGGCGCGGATTCCTTCGCCTTAAACGGCGCCTTCCTCGGCTTCGGCATCAATTACGAGGATCTGGGAACGGCAACGGCCGACATCACGGCGGATATCCTGGCCGGCGGAAAGTCTCCTGCAGAGTACCCGGTCCAGACCTTTGACAACGGTATCGCGACGATCAATACGGAAACAGCAGCTGCTCTCGGATATGATCTCGAAGCGGTGAAAGAAGCCTTTGCACCGTTCTGCTCGAAGATCGAAGAGATCACGACCGCAAAGGATTTCTGAGGAACAACGCAGGTATTTTTGCAATAAGAGGGTATTTTCGTGGGCTTTTTTACAATCGGAATCATACAGACAGCGGTCGAGGTCGGCCTGATCTACGCACTGGTCACGATGTCGCTCTTCATCAGCTTTTCGATCCTGGACATCTGTGATCTTTCAACGGACGGCTGCTATACACTGGGGTGCGCCGTCGGCGCCGTCGTTACGATGGCGGGGCATCCCGTCCTTGCCATTTTCCTGGCCATGCTGGCCGGGATGTGCTCGGGCTTTGTGACGGCGACGCTCCAGACCAGGTTCGGGGTGCAGAGCATCCTGGCGGGCATCATCGTCAACACGGGACTGTATACGGTCAACCTTGCGGTCATGGGCTTTTCCTCCAATGTTTCGATCTTCGGACAGGACACGGTCTTTGCGGCATTCAGGAAGCTGTCCTCCGCAGGATGGTGGACGGACTACAGCCGGACGATCCTGCTTGCCGGCATCGTCGGACTGGTCTGTGTCCTTCTCTACCGGTTCCTGGGCACCAGGCTCGGACTTTCCATCCGGGCAACGGGCGACAGCATGGCCATGGTCAAGGCATCGTCCATTGATCCTGCGTTTACGATCACGACCGGGCTGTGCCTTTCGAATGCCCTGACCGGCCTTGCGGGCTGCCTGATCGGCCAGTACAACAAGACCAGTGACATCAATCTCGGGACCGGCATGGTCACGATCGCGCTGGCATCCCTGATCATCGGACAGACCCTGTTCGGCAGGGGCGGCATGAAGCTGCGGATCCTCGGAGTAATAGTGGGATCCGTCCTGTACAGACTGATCATGGCAGCGGCGCTTCGTCTGAACGTTCCCACGGAAGCTTTCAAGCTGGTTTCCGCCCTGATCGTCGCCATTGCCATTTCGGCACCGCAGGTGAAGAACATGGCGCTTTTCAGTATGAAGAAAAGCAGTGCCCTGCACGGAAGCAGCGTGCGGAAAGGAGATAAAAATGCTTGAACTCAGCCATATCTCCAAGACCTTCAATCCCGGCACGATCAATGAGAAAAAAGCCCTGACCGGCGTGGACCTTAAGATGGAGGACGGCGATTTTGCCACGATCGTGGGATCGAACGGCGCGGGAAAATCCACACTTTTCAACGCCATCGCCGGAACCTTCATTGCCGATGAGGGCAGGATCGAACTGGACGGGGAAGATATCACCTTTGAAAAAGAACATGTAAGGAGCCGCTATATCGGCCGCCTTTTCCAGGATCCCCTCATGGGGACGGCACCGCATATGACGATCGAAGAGAACCTGTCGGTGGCATATCTGCGGGCGGCAGATCCGGGCAAAAGCTTTTTTGCAAGGATCGCCCAGGACTTTTCCCGTATATCCGCAAAGGAGCGGGCAAAGTTCCGGGAGCGCCTCTCGCTCCTTGACATGGGACTGGAGGATCGGATGGAAAGCCCGGTGGGACTTCTTTCCGGCGGCCAGAGACAGGCGCTGACGCTCCTTATGGCGACCATTGTGACGCCGAAGATCCTTCTTCTGGACGAGCACACGGCGGCGCTGGATCCTTCGGCTGCTGCGAAAGTCCTTAAGATCACCCGGGACATCGTAAAGGAACGCAGCATCACCTGCCTGATGGTCACCCACAACATGAACCAGGCCCTGGAACTGGGAAACCGGACCCTGATGATGGACGGAGGACGGATCGTGCTGGACATCGGCGGGGAGGAGCGGAGAGGAATGAGCGTTTCGGATCTTCTTTCCCGGTTCGCACAGAATGCGGGCCAGTCGCTGGATAACGACAGGATCCTCCTTTCTACGGAAGAAAACGTGTGAAACAAAAGGAAAAGCGTTTCCGTGCAGCATACGGAAACGCTTTAAATTAGGGAGGATGCCGGAAACCCGGAAGGGCTCCGGCACTATTATGAAAAAGTTATTAGTATGTGTATTGGCTCTTACTTGATTATTAGTATAAAGAAGAATCATGACTAAAAAACAGTGAAGAGTTTAAGTTTCATTAAATAATTTTTTAACAAACTGTGAACGGGACTATGTTAAAAAGGATCGTTTTCTGTACGGACAGAAGATTTGCAGGGGAGACCGGGGAGGAGATCCGGGACGCCCTGCGGGAAATGGAAAGTGCCGGCCTGGAAGGAAGGGCGCTTTCTTTTTCCATGGAAAACAGGAAAGAAGCGGAAGAAGTGCTCTGCACGGCAGAAGGCACGGGGAAAAAGGAAATCTTCGGGGAAGAGACCCTGTTCCTTGCTGATACGAAAGAGCTCTATGCCTTCCTGAAGGAAAAAGGCCTTTATGTGACAGGATACCTGCATAGCGGCAATGAAAAAGAAAAATTTCCCGGCGCGCCCTGCCTTGTCATGGAGCCTCAGTATACGGACAGGGACTCCTGGGAGAAGATCCATGAGCGCCTTGCCGGGATCCCCTGGACAATCCTTACCACAGAAAGATGCATTGTCCGGGAGATGACGGAAGAGGATCTGGACGGCCTTTACAGAATGTATGAGGATCCGGATGCCCGGCGGTTCCTGGAGCCCCTTTCCGAGGACCGGGAAGAAGAACGGAAGATCCTGCGGGCTTATATCAGTAAGGTCTACGGCTTCTACGGCTTCGGGACCTGGAGCGTCCTGGAGAAGGAAACGGGAAGACTCATCGGAAGGGCGGGGCTTTCCCCGCAGGCGGAGGATCCTTCCGCGGTATCCCTCGGGTACCTCATCGATGCTCCGTACCGCAGGAAGGGCCTGGCAAAGGAGGTATGCCTCGCGATCCGGGATTATGCGCTGGACATGCTCGGATTCGGGAGCGTGGAAGCGGTCTGTGACCGGGAGAATGCGGCATCCCGGGCGCTTCTTGGCAGTATGGGCTTTACGGCTGCCGGGGAGGTGCTTTCAGACGGGCGGACGATGATCCGCTGTATTTACTCAAAACCGCGGAAGTAGTAAAATTTGGTAAAAAAGCAGGCTGAAACAGAATCAAACGGGAGGTATGATCCATGATCAACCAGCATTATCTGTCCATGTTAGGCAACAAGAACATCATTCGTGTCCTGTCCGAATACGCGACGGAAAGGGCGAAGGAGATCGGGTATGAGAACGTCTTTGACTTCACCCTCGGAAATCCTTCCGTTCCTACACCGGAAAGCTTCAATAACGCGGCGATCCGTTTCCTGCAGACCATGAAGTCCCGGGATCTTCACGGGTACAGCCCCAGTCTCGGCCTTCCCGGCGTCAAGGAGAAGGTGGCGGCTTCGCTGAACAGACGCTTCGGCATGGATTATACGGCCGGTCATATTTTCCCCACTTCCGGCTGCGCCGGTGCGATCGCCCATGCACTGCGCGCCGTTACGGTCCCCGGAGAGGACGTTCTGGTGCCTGCGCCGTTCTTTACGGAATATACACCCTATATCAATGATACGGGTGCGCATATCAAAGTGGTGCCCGCGCGTTTCGAGGACTTCCAGGTCAATTTCGAGGCCATGGAGGAAATGATGAACACCGCTACGGCGGCGGTCCTGATCAATTCCCCGAACAATCCTTCCGGCATCGCCTATTCGGAAGACACGCTGATACGCCTTTCCGAGCTCCTTACCAGGAAATCAGAAGAGTACGGGCACACCATCTTCCTGATCTCCGACGAGCCCTACAGGGAGATCAGCTTTGACAACCGGACGATCCCGTACCCGGCAAAATATTACGACCACACGCTGACCTGCTATTCCTTCTCCAAGGCCCTTTCGATCCCCGGAGAAAGAATCGGGTATGTGGCGGTCAATCCCAGGTGTGAAATGGGGGATAAGCTGGTGGCTGTCATGGGACAGATCTCCAGAGGCATCGGACATAACTGCCCCACCTCACTGATCCAGCTGGCCATGGCGGAAGCCGTGGACGATACGGCGGAGCTTTCCATCTACGAGACCAACATGAACCTCCTGTATGATACCTTTGTCAGACTTGGATACAGGACGGTACGGCCGGGCGGCACCTTCTACATCATGCCCAAGGCCCTGGAGGACGATGCAGTCGCCTTCTGTCAGAAGGCCCTGAAGTATGACCTTATCTTCGTTCCCTGCGATGCCTTCGGGGCACCGGGGTACTTCCGCGTTGCCTACTGCGTGGACACGGAGAAGGTCGAGCGCGCCCTTCCCGCTATTGAGCGTTTCACGAAGGAAGTATACGGAAAATAAGAACTGCATCCGGGAGAAATGACATTAAAGGAACGGGCGGCCGGAAGACCGTCCGGGAAAGGTAAACAGGCATGATCGAGTTTCTGAAAGCGATCCTGTTCGGCATCGTGGAAGGCGTTACGGAATGGCTTCCCGTGAGCAGTACCGGACATATGATCCTGTTGAATGAATTTGTAAAGCTGGATGTTACCGAAGAGTTCTGGAACATGTTCCTGGTCGTGATCCAGCTGGGCGCCATCCTGGCGGTCGTCCTTCTGTACTGGGACACCATCTGGCCGCTGCGGATCAAAAAGCGCAGGGGAAAGATCCGGGTAAGCTGGGACTATGACACCCTGATGCTGTGGGCGAAGACGATCGTGGCATGTCTTCCCGCCGCCGTGGTGGGAGTCCTCTTCGACGACTGGCTGGACGAGCATCTCTACAACTGGCTGGTGGTCTCCATCATGCTGATCGTGGTCGGTATCGCTTTCCTGGTGGTCGAGACCCTGAACAAGGGGAAAAAGCCCGTCGTGACCGACATCCGCGACCTGTATTTCAAGGAAGCCCTGATCATCGGCCTGTTCCAGCTGATCGCCGCTGTTTTTCCCGGAACGTCCCGTTCCGGTGCGACCATTATCGGCGGCCTCCTCATCGGCGTTTCCCGTACTGTGGCGGCACAGTTCACCTTTATCATGGCGATCCCGGTCATGGCCGGCGCGAGCCTTCTGAAGATCCTGAAATACGGACTGGATTTCAAGGGTTCGGAGCTGATGATCCTTCTGATCGGCATGCTGGTCGCCTTTGCGGTCTCCATCGTCGTGATCCGTTTCCTGATGGGATACATCCGCAAACATGACTTCAAGCCCTTCGGCATCTACCGGATCATCCTGGGCATCGTGGTCATCCTGTACTTTACCATTACGGGGCACTGATCCCGGACAACAACAAAATGCAGTAATTATATGCACGGGTTTCGTGAGATTTTAACAGGTTAAACTAGCAAAATCCACAAAATTCGTGCATTTTTTTCGTCAATATTTATTGACAGACTTTTTTATGTGTGCTAACTTGTTATTTGAATAAATGCAACAAAATTATTATTTGGATATGATTCGCGGCATGTGCAGCATCTGCCGTGATGAAAGGAGATGCAGGATAGCATGAGTGAAGCTAAGAAACCTGTGGCAAAAGTAAAGGCAAGTTTTAATACCAAGGCAGCGTCGGAAGCAGTAAAGGCCAAAAAGCCGGCAGCAAAGAAGGCGGCAGCCAAGGCAGAAGAAATCAAGAACACAGTAGTTCCGGAGGTTGAAGAAGTGAAAGCAGAGAAGAAAGAAGCAGCAGTAAAAGAGACAGCAGCAAAGAAGCCCGCAGCAAAGAAGGCTCCCGCCAAGAAGGCAGCCGCTAAGGTCGCGGAAGTCAAGGCAGAGCCCGTAAAGGCAGCAGAAGTCAAGGCAGAGCCTGTAAAGGCAGCAGAAGTCAAGAAGGCTCCCGCTAAGAAGGCACCTGCCAAGAAGGCCCCTGCGAAGAAGGCAGAAGCAAAGAACGAAGTCGTCCTTCAGTGGAACGGCAACGATTACACAGCTGAGAGACTGATCCAGTCCGCAAAGGACGTATGGCAGTATGACCTTGGCAAGGATGTTGCAGAGTTCAAGTCTGTTTCCATCTATGTCAAGCCCGATGAAGGCAAGGCTTATGCAGTTGTGAACGGTTCCGAGGAACTGAGCTTCAATATCTGATCGACAGCCTGAATATATATAAGGTAACGGAAGCCCCGGCGATTGGCGATGCCGGGGCTTCTTTATCTTTTTTTTAGGATATGCGTGTTGACATCTACAATCGGCGGTGCTATCTTATGAATCAGCAGATGTTAGCACTCAAAACGGATGAGTGCTAACAAAACCGGATTCAGAAAGAGAGGGGAAAATGGAACTGACAGAAAGACAAATGAAGATTCTGCAGGCCATCATCCGCAACTATCTGGAGACCGGAGAACCGGTGGGAAGCCGGACGATTTCCAAGTATACGGACTTAAAGCTCAGCTCTGCGACGATCCGCAATGAGATGGCAGACCTGGAAGAGATGGGACTGATCATGCAGCCGCATACATCGGCGGGAAGGATCCCCACGGATGCCGGATACAGGATCTATGTAGACGACATGCTGGGCCGGGAAAAGGAACGGGTCCACAACATGGAGGAAGTGCTCCTGGAGCGGGAAGACCGCCTGGAAGCCCTTCTCCAGCAGGTAGCCAAGCTCCTTGCCGCCAATACGAATTATGCGTCCATGATTTCGGCACCGGTACTGCAGAGGAACAAGATCAAGTTCATCCAGCTCTCCCAGATCGATACGGAGAATATCCTGGCGGTCATCGTCATTGAAGGAAATCTGGTGCGCAATACCATGATCCGGGTCAGCGAGGTCCTGGACCAGAAGACCATGCTGATGCTGAACATGCTCCTGAACAACAGCCTCTGCGGGCTGTCCGTTGAAGAGATCAACCTGGGGCTGATCGCAGAGATCAAGCAGCAGGCAGGAGAGCACAGCCGGATCATCGAACAGGTCATCGATGCGGCCGCCCAGGCGATCCATCCGGATGAAAAGCCCAGGATCTATACGAGCGGCGCAAACAACATTTTCCGTTATCCGGAGCTGGCCGAGAATTCGGAGAAAGCAGGGCAGCTGATCAGCGACTTCGAGGAAAAACAGGCGCTGGGCAGCATCGTCCAGGAAAGCCTCTCGGAGGAAACGGAGACCGGGATCCAGGTCTATATCGGAAACGAGATGCCCACGGCAAGTATGCGGGACTGCAGTGTGGTGACCGCGACCTACGACCTGGGGGAAGGAATGAAGGGAACGATCGGCGTTATCGGTCCGAAGCGGATGGATTACGACCGCGTCATCGGGGTCATGAAACAGATTATGAACCAGCTCGATGAATTATATAAAAAGAAAGAAGAATAGTCGGAGGTAGCGGATATGGGAATCGAATTTGAAGAGGAACCGGGAATGACCGGTGACCCGGAAATTCGTGAGGAAGAACAGACAGCGGAAGAGACCGTGCAGGAAGCGGCTCCGGAGAGCGCCGGCGAGGAAGAGACCGGTACGGAAGAAGCGCAGGAAGCAACGGAAACTCCGGAAGGATCCGAAGGCGAAGAAAAGCCGGAGGAGGCCGCAGAGAAGGAAGGCCGGAAGGGCCTTTTCGGAAGGTCCAGGAAAGCGGACAAGGAAAAACAGCAGCTCCTCGACAGGGTAGCCGAGCTGGAGGAAAAGACGATCCGCCAGATGGCAGAATTCGATAACTTCCGCAAGCGGACAGACCGGGAAAAGGAAGCGATGTTCTCCTCAGGAGAGCGGAGCGTGATCGAAAAGATCCTTCCCGTTGTCGATAACTTTGAAAGAGGTTTCGATTCCGTGGAAAAAGCGGATGAGAACGACGCCTTTGTAGAAGGCATGCGGAAGATCTACGCACAGCTCGTCAAACAGCTTGAAGATCTGGGCGTAACGCCGATCGAAGCGGTCGGCAGGGAGTTCGATCCGCAGTTCCACAACGCGGTCATGCAGGTGGACAGCGAGGAGCTGGAATCCGGGACCGTTGCGATGGAGCTCCAGAAGGGTTATAAATTCCACGATACAGTCATTCGCCACAGTATGGTGAGTGTTGTTAAATAAGAAAGTTTTAAGTGCATCAATTGCAGAAATGGAGATAAGTTATGAGTAAAATTATCGGTATCGACCTTGGTACTACCAACAGCTGTGTGGCAGTAATGGAAGGCGGCAAGCCTACCGTTATCGCAAATCAGGAAGGCGCACGTACGACTCCTTCCATCGTAGCATTCACAAAGAACGGAGACAGACTGGTAGGCGAGCCTGCAAAGCGTCAGGCAGTCACCAATGCGGACAACACCGTTGCCTCCATCAAGAGAGATATGGGCACGGATCACGGCCGCACCCTGAACGGAAAGAAGTATTCTCCGCAGCAGATCTCCGCAATGATCCTTCAGAAACTGAAGGCAGATGCGGAAAGCTATCTGGGCGAGTCCGTATCGGAAGCTGTCATCACCGTTCCCGCATACTTCAATGACGCCCAGCGTCAGGCAACAAAGGACGCCGGCAAGATCGCGGGCCTGGAAGTCAAGAGAATCATCAACGAACCCACAGCGGCTGCTCTTGCATACGGCCTTGACAATGAGAACGAGCAGAAGATCATGGTCTATGACCTGGGCGGCGGTACCTTCGATGTTTCCATCATCGAGATCGGCGACGGCGT
>CAMNCY010000039.1 GCA_946534785.1 uncultured Lachnospiraceae bacterium
CTTCCGGCGGCCATAAACATGTGGAGAAGGAAAAGCCCGTTATCCCGATCCCGACACAGGACCAGCTCGTCATTCGTGATGCAGAGGCTGCATTATACGATGCGCCTATGACCGGTTACGGCCATAAGGTGAAGATCCTCATGACCGGCTATGTCAACACCTATACCGGCGCCTTCATGCAGAAAGTCGCAAAATTCCCGGGCGAAGGATATGATGTGGTATTCATTAACCGTTACAAAAATGCCGATCACGTTATCCTGCTCCGGCCAGGCGCCGAGGTCGACCCCGAGGAGAAATGGTTCGGACCGGATTACATGACAAATAATTTTGAAGATATCTCGGAAGAATATGCGGCACAGCAGAAAGATCTTGCGCCGCAGATCAAAGTCCTGAACATTCTTGCCGCAGAATAAACGGCAATAAAAGTCACATCGGAAAAAGCATAGGCAGGAACGTCTTTACGTATCCTGCCTGTTTTTCTATGTTTGCAGAAATTCCGCAGGAGGCGGAAAGCTCCCGGGAACGACACAGAACGCCTATGAAACGTATCCTCCAGATCTCCAACTATTATCCGCCGGATATCGGCGGGATCGAATCCATCGCAGGATCCATTTCCGATGCCGTGCAGGGCATCTATGAAATGCGGATCCTGTGTTTTTCCCATGAGAACCGCTGCCATACGGATTCTGTGAAGGACGTGCCTGTCGTCCGGTGCTCCACACAGGTCAAACTGTTCTCCCAGCAGCTCTCCGCCCGGATGCCGGGACTTATGAAGGATGCCTTCCGAAGCTATATGCCGGACTGCGTCATTCTCCACATGCCGAATCCTTTTCTCGCGGCACTGACACTCCATTACCTTCCCGCCGGCACGAAGCTGATCGTCTACTGGCATTCCGATATCGTAAAACAGAAGACCGGAGAAAAGATCTTCCGCCCCCTTCTTTTCCGTCTGCTGAAACGGGCGGACGCTGTGATCGCGACCAGCCCGAATTATGTGGAAGGCAGCCCTTATCTGCAAAAATATGCCGCAAAATGTACCGTTATCCCGAACTGCATTGATGAAAGATCCCTGATCCCGTCGGCGGCATCTTCCGCCCTGAGCATAAAGCTCCGGGAAAAATATCCGGGGAAGATCCTCTGTGTCGCCCTCGGGCATCATGCAGAGTATAAAGGTTTTATCTACCTGATCCGCGCGCTGAAACTCCTGGACGACCGCTTTGTCCTTTTCCTGCCCGGCAGGTACGGAGAAGCAACACCCGAGATCCGGAAAGAAGCGGAAGGAATGACGAACGTTTTTCTTCCCGGCGAAGTGCAGCCCGATGAGCGCAACGGCTATCTGGAGGCCTGCGATATTTTCTGTTTTCCTTCTGTCACGAAAAACGAGGCCTTCGGGATCGCGCTGGCAGAATCCATGTACTGCGGAAAGCCCGCAGTGACTTTTACTTTGCCCGGAAGCGGCGTGAACTATGTCAATCAGGACCGGGTGACGGGGCTCGAAGTGCCTTCAAGAGATGTGGAAGCCTATGCAGCGGCTCTGCAGGAACTTGCAGCGGATCCTTCCCTGCGTGAGAGTCTGGGGAAGAACGCCGCCGAAAGAGTCCGGGAAAACTTCCTGTTCACCCAGTATATCGGGAATATCCTGCGCCTTCTGGGGAGACTACTATGAGTACGGCCACGAAGAACAGCCCATTTGGCCCCTGCGGCAACGGCGGTGACGGCGATGGCGGCGATGGCGGCCGGCTGCGGAAAAAACGCTTTGTCATCGATGGGATCTTCCTTACAAAAACCGTCACCGGAACGCAGCGCTTTGCCCGGGAAATCCTCCGGGAGCTGGACCGGATCCCGGAGGCCCCGTCTATACTGACGCTCCTGGTGCCGGAATGCTGCTGGGAAGAAGCCGACACTGTACCGTTTACGATGCACATCCCTGTTGTCTTCTTCGGAAAACACAAAGGCCGGATCTGGGAGCAGACCGACCTTCCAAGGTATCTTCAAAAGACCCGGAGCGAGGGCTTGTATCTGGAAAATACGATTCCCCTGCTGTACCGGAAGGGAATCGTGGTCCTGCATGATGTCTGCCTGCTGGCAAGGCCCGACTTTTTCCGGGGGACGCTTCGCGGAAGGCTTTCT
The DNA here is from genome assembly GCA_946534785.1 of uncultured Lachnospiraceae bacterium. Taxonomy (GTDB): domain Bacteria; phylum Bacillota; class Clostridia; order Lachnospirales; family Lachnospiraceae; genus CAG-791. Next base: position 2,131 of record CAMNCY010000039.1, read on the forward strand.
CTTCTATGGCGAAGGCTTATGTATAAAGCGATCGCAGACTCCGATGTCCGGGTCCTGACCGTATCCCGCTTTTCCAAAAGCGAGATCGTGCGGCTGTGCCAAATCCCGTCCCGCCGTATCCGTGTCGCCTGCTGCGGCTGGCAGCATATGCTGAGAATCGGCTCTGATATGGCAGAAATCCCCGGACGCTTTGCCGCGGCCTGCGGGCAGGGTGCAAAAGACTCGGGGCAGGCGCCGCAGGCGCCTTATATATTCACGATCAGTTCCGGCGGAATGCACAAGAACCCCGGCTATCTGGTTCGGGCGGCGCAAAAGAACCCTTCGATCCGTTTTGTTGCTGCTGGCACAAGTCCTTTTACGGGGGAAGCGGGCCTGCCCAACCTGACGCTTCTTGGCAGGATCTCCGACAGTGAAATGGCACGGTGGATGCAGGGCGCCGAGGCGTTTCTTTTTCCGAGTTTCTATGAAGGCTTCGGAATGCCGCCTCTGGAAGCGGCGGCTGCCGGCGCAAAGCGGCTGATCCTCTCCGGTATCCCGGTGCTGCGCGAGATCTACGGGGAAGATGCGCTGTATATCGATCCGGAAGGGAGCGGAGAAGAACTGGGAGAATACCTTAAGACGCCTCCGGGACATTTTGACGCACTTCTTGGCCGATACAGCTGGACATACGCAGCGCAGCAGCTGTATGCACTTTTGGAAGATGCGGACGGAACAGGAACAGAATGAAACAGACTAAAGCGCTTCGGGCAGGAATGGGGTATACCATCGGGAATTATCTCGCCAGGGGAATTGCCTTTGCGGCAGTTCCCGTTTTCGCGCGCCTGATGAGTCCGGAGGAGTTCGGTCTGTATGGTGCTTTTTCTTCCTACGAGAGCATCTTTTACATGGCAGCCGGGCTTGCCGTTCATCTGAGTTATAAGAACGCAAAGATCAGATATGCAACTGCCTACGATGCATATATCTCCGACTCCATTCTCCTGATCCTGCTGCTTTTTGCCGCCGGAGCCTTTGTCCTTGTGCCGGTTCGCGCAAGGACAGCCGCGCTTCTCGGGCTTCCGGTCCCGGGGCTTTTCTGTCTTCTGGTCTACTGCTCCGGTGCTGCCGTCCTTTCCTGCTGGTACGCCCGGGCATCCCTTTCGTATGACTACCGGAAATACACGGCGGCAAGCCTTATTTACAGTGCCGGCAGCGCCGCTCTCGGGATCCTCTTTCTTCTCGGGCCGTTTCGCGGAAACGGGGCGGTTGGCAGAATGGCGGCGACCGCTCTTGTCATCGGGGCGGAATCCCTGTATATCGCCGTTTACCTCTTTCGCAGGGCACGCCCTGCAAGATTCCGGGAAATGATGCACTGGGGCATCCGTTTCAGTGTCCCGGCCATTCCGGCCGGCATCAGCCAGACCATTCTTGCGGAGTCTGACAAGATCATGATCCTGCTTCTTGCAGATGCCGCGGATGCCGGGGTCTACACCCTTGCTTTCCAGGTCTGCCTGATCGGGAATATCGCGGTACAGTCCCTGGAGTATGTATGGAGCCCCTGGTTCTATGAACGATACAGGGCCCGGGAGTTTCCGCTCCTTCGGCGCGGCATGCGGCTTTGCCTTCTTGGCATGTCTGCCTTGTATACGGTTCTGATCCTGGCAAGTCCGCTCCTCATCCGCATCATGGGCGGCAGGGCTTTTGGCAATGCGGAAAAATGTATCCTTCCGATGCTGTGCGGCGGGTATTTTGCCTTTCTTGGTATTTTTCCCGTTACAGCAGCCCATTATCATGAAAAAACAGGACGGACCATCCTGCCTTCCATGTCATCTGCCTGCCTGAATCTTGCGCTGAATGCCTTCTGCATCCCCCGTTTCGGGTTTGCCGCAGCCGGCTGGACGACACTGGTCTCCTATTTTGCCTATGCCGTACTGTCTTTTTGGATGGTGCGGGACCTGCCGGATCTGAAGGAACTGTTTGAAAAGAAATGGATCCTGCTTTCCTGCGCGATCGTTCCTGCCGCGGCTGTGTGCGGGAATATAATATGGAACATCAGGCCTTAGACCATATCTGCCAGCCTGATCCTGAAATCCGGATAGATGCCTGAAGGGATCTCTTCTTCGAAGGTATACATGTCTGCCAACTCGTTTCCGTCGATCCAGCTGTATACGGAAACGAGTCTCTTCTCCGGATTGATGATCCAGTATTCCCGGACACCGGCTGTACGGTATTTGAAAAGCTTCAGCAGGTAATCCATACGCTTTGAGGAAGGGGATACTACCTCAACGATCCAGTCCGGTGCCCCAACGCACCCTTTTTCCTCTGATTTGGCCGGGTCACAGATCACGGTCAGATCCGGCTCCACATAGGTGGAGTTATCCGCATTCAGATATACTGCATAAGGAGGAATATAAACTTCACAGTCTCCCCCGTGGGAGCGGATATAGCCGGCAACCGAAAGATACATCTCGCCCGCGATCTTCTGGTGTGTTTTCGTAGGCGATGCCATGAAATAGATTTCCCCGTCGATAAGCTCCGCTCTGACGCCCTCCGGCAAAGCATAAATATCATCGATGGTAAATACCTTCTTTTCCGCTCCGTACTTGACCGCAGGCTCTCTGAGCATTCTGGCAAAACCGTCGACCATTGCGCCCGGATACCAGTACTGCGCTTTCTGATCGCTCAGTACTTTGGCCAAAGCTTCGAGCGTCCTTTGCCTGGGGCTTTTCGTACTGCCGCTCATGACCTTCTGCACGGTCCCCAACGGAACACCTGAGAGCTCTGCCAGTTTCTCATTACTGTATCCCAGCTCTCTTTTCCTTCTTCGCATTTCTTCCAGTGTCATGATGTTCTCCTTTCCATTTTGGATGCGTCCGAAGCAAGCGGATTTAAAATGGATTTAATATGGATCTATTATACGAATATTATCTTATTTTTGCAATATTATGGTTCAGTTTTAAGGTGATGCAAATGAAACAGAACAGGTCCAAAGACTCCGGATACACAAAACGCTTCTTCCTGCTTGTTATTGCCGTAATGCTGCTGGCTTTTCTGCCGCGTTTCCTTGCTTTTTCCCGGGGTGCGGGCATGACAGAGGACGGTCTCTACCGGCCGCACAATCCGGATGCCTATTATTATCTGCGGATGAGCAGGTACTGTCTTGGGGAAGACATCGGGATCCGGGAAAACACGGATCTTATGCGATATGTGCCGGAAGGTGTCCGTACGGAAGACGCCCCGCTCCTTCTTTCGGAGCTGACAGCATTTCTTTCCCGGCTGAGCGGCTGTCCCGTATATGAAACGGCCCGCTGCCTCGAGCTCTTTCTGCCGCAGCTTGTCGTGATTCCGGTGATGCTCCTTCTGTTTTCGGTATTGCAGGACCTGGATCTGACAGGCGGCTTTGTTCCTGCCGGCCTGGCCGCAGGGGTCCTTTCGGGCTGCAATTCCATGTATCTGCAAAGAACACTTCCGGGATATTTTGACACGGATCTTCTGATTCCTTTCTTCGGTATGTTCCTGATGTTTTTCCTGTACCGGCTCCTTTCCGGGCGAAGCCTCTGGCCGTCCGCTATGGGACTTGCCCTTTCTGCAGGTCTGTTTGCAAGGTGGTGGAGCGGAAGCGTGTTCTTCTTCCTTACAGCCGCGGGGATTGCAGCGGTCTGGCTGATTCCGGGACTTCTCTGCACGCCCCGGACATGGCGGCGGATCCTGCCGCCCCTTGCAGCCTTCGCGGTAATGCCCGCCGGGATCCTTCTGTTCGCCTCTCCTGCGATCTTTAAGTCTCTTCTTACACGGATCCTGATCCTGGTCCGCCTGCAGGACGACTCCTCCTTCCGGCCGGGGGAGGAATGGTTTCCCAACGCTTATCAGTCCATAAAGGAAATGGCAGTCCCCGATATCCTGCAGGATGGTTTCTTCGGCCTGTTCCGGACACTGACCGGCAGCGGTAACGGCGGGGTCATCAATTACGCGGGAGGCATCTTTGTGTGTCTTGCCGCCGTATCTGCGGTTATTTTCCTGCTCATACGCATGGTGCAGACACATGAGCCGTCCGATGGGTCCCTGCGGATCCGGTGCCTGTTCACGTTCTTTTTCCTCTGGCTGACTGCATCCGTCCTCGGCGCACTGCAGGCGGTCCGGTATCAGATGATCCTTGCACTGCCGCTGTCCGTTCTGGCCGGTATTGCCACTGCCATTGTGTACCGGTATTTTTCCGAAAAGGAGCGTCTGGACGGGATCCTCGCAGCGCTTGTCCTTCTTACGGCGCTCCTGTTTCCCACGGCATACGCGGCCGTGGCCGCGGGCGTTTCTCCTGCCTCCTCTTTTCCCACCCCGCAGATGGAACGGGAAATGGCCTATATCCGGGAAAACACGCCGGAAGATACCGTCATCGCCTCCTGGTGGGATTTCGGTTATTACTTTGAAGAGATCGGGAATCGGGCAACACTGTTCGACGGCGGGACCCAGTCCGGCATGCGCCTCTATCTCATGGCGAAAGCCCTGACAACAGATGATGCCTCCCTGTCCGCCGGGATCCTGCGGATGCTGGCGGCCTCCGGAGATGAGGCGCTTATTACTCTCACGGAAAGATTTCAGGACGGAGGCGAAGCAGTCACTCTGCTGATGACCCTTCTTTCGATGGACCCGGAGGAAGCTCCTGCTTTCCTGGAATCCGCATATGGCATGTCTTCGGATGAGGCTGCGGAGCTGGTCTCCCTGATCCATCCTTCCGATGGAAGGCCCCTCTGCCTCCTGATCAGCAGAGACATGATCGCAAAATCCAAATGGTTTCCGTTCTTCGGCAACTGGAAAGGGACCGGGACCGAGACTTCCGGAGATTTCTACTATCTGCTGAACGGGTACACGCTGGGTGCGGGGGCGCTTCAGGACGGAGAGAATCATTATGAAATCAAGACTTCCCCTGAGGGAACGGTGGAATTGAAAATTGAACGGATACCGGGAACTGTGCCGGCGGTTAAAGCGGAAATCACGCTTCCGGAAGCGGATTTCAGGTGCCGCCTTCGCCGTATCTGGTACTATGACGGCGGCAGGGCATATGATTATCCGGCAGGCGGGCCGGCTTATCAGCCGGCCGACAAGCCGTCCGATGGAGACATGGACGGAGCTGCCGGAAAGACTTCGGAGAAATGGTATGATCTGATCCTTCTGGAGGACCGCGGCCGGATGGTGGTTTCCCTTGCCTCCCCGGCCCTTTCGGATTCCCTCTGCGGACGCCTTTACCTGAAAGACGGACACTGGGAAAGTCACGGGGCGAGTCACGGGGACAGGTCCGTTGACTCATTCATATTGGTCAAAATACCTTAATAAAGCCGCGGGCGCTGCCCCGCGGCTTTTTGATCGTGCACAATGAGTCAACGGACCTGTCCCCGTGACTCACTCCACAATGAGTCAACGGACCTGTCCCCGTGACTCAGCGCGCCCGTTAGATCATCCCGAGGCCCCGCACCAGGAAGATCCACATCGTCAGGGTAAAGGCGCTGACCAGGGTTGTGATCACGACGGTATTGGAGGATACGGTGCCCTCATGGCCGTAGCTCCTTGCCATGACAAAGGAGGTGACGGTCGTCGGCGCTCCGAACATGATGATCAGGACCGCCAGCTGTTCCTCGCGGAAACCGATCAGGATGGCAATGGGAAGGAATACTGCGGCCCACCCCACAAGCTTTAATACTGAGGCAAGGACGGCTGGCTTTATCTTTCCGCCGACCTTCCGGGGATCGATACTGGCGCCGAGGGCCAGAAGGCCCAGGGGTGATGCGAGTCCCCCGATGTTGGACAGCACCTTGGAGGGGATGCCCGGAAGAGGCAGGCGAAGGAAGGAATAGATCATGCCGGAAACGATCCCCAGGATGATGGGGTTCGTGATGATCCCGAGGATGCTTCCGCGGACCGCATCCTTTTTGTTGACGGTTCCGTCTTCCTTTCCGTTCATCAGGACAATGACGGCCATGATGTTATACAAAGGAACGCTCGCCGCGATCATCAGGGCGGTCATGACGCTGTCCCTGCCGTACATGTTCTGGATATAGGCAACGCCCAGCAGCGCCTGGGAGCTGCGGTATGCGGCCTGTGTGAACTCGGCGGCGGTCGAGCGGTCATAGAGCTTCCTTCCGATCAGGAAGGAAGCCGCGATGCAGATCGCGGAGACGACGAAACAGAAGACTGCGAACCGGGTATCCCAGACGCTTCGGAAATCATTGACGGCAAGCTGGCGGAACAGTGAAACGGGAAGCGCGACCCGGAAGACAAAACGGTTGAGTTTTCCTGCAAAAACATCATCGATCGATCCGATCTCATGCAGAAAAAAGCCTGCCGCCATCGTCAGGAACACGGGGATCGTAACATTTAAGCTGAAGACCAGATCGTTCATTAAGTCCGTCCTTTCCGTTTTTGCACCTCTCAGTAAGAAAGCTGCCCCGGCATGTCCGGAGCAGCCTTTTTTCACATCAGTCTTTTGCGATCTGCACGACGACCTTCATATATTTCCCGGGATTCTTCTCGATATCGATGATCGTTTCCGGTGCTTCCTCGATGGGGATCACCTTCGTCAGGATCTTATTCATATCGACCTTCTTCGTCCGGATCAGGTCAAGGGCTTCTTCAAATTCGCGGGCACTGGTCCTGGCGCCGCGGATATCGATCTCTTTTCTCGTGATCACATCGGTCGGAATGGAGGTTTCCTTCTTCGGCCAGCCGGTAAGCGTGATCCTGCCGGCATGGGAAACATAATCCAGGGTGGAGCGGATCGCGGCGTTCGCGCCGGAGCACTCCATGACCAGCTGCGCCATATCGCCGCCGGTGATCTCCCGGATCCTCTCTTCCGTATTCTCGGTCCCGGAATTGATGACATACTCGATGCCCACGGACTTGGCAAAATCAAGTCTCTCCTGCACCAGATCGATCACAATGGCATGACCGCCGTATGCCTGGGCAGCAAGACCGGCGACAAGGCCGATCGGTCCCGCTCCTATGACGGCGCAGTATTCTCCCACCGTAAGACCGCCGCGGTGGATCCCGTGGAGGCTGATGGTCAGGGGCTCTGCCATGGCGGCTTCCTCCCAGGTCATGCCCTCCGGGACCTTGACCAGAAGATCCGCGGGATGGGTAAAATATTCTGCCATGCCGCCGTCGATATGAACGCCCAGGACATGGAGGCTTGTGCAGCAGTTCGTCCTTCCGATCCTGCAGGGATAGCAGTGTCCGCAATAGACATACGGATCGACGACCACGCGGTCGCCATTCTTAATGCCGTTCTTATTGTTTTCCGGGATCTCCTCGACGATGCCGGCCAGCTCGTGTCCGATGATGCGGGGATAGGATACCAGTCCGTTCGTTCCGCGGAAAGCACCGATATCGCTGCCGCAGATACCGGCCGTTATGATCTTGATGAGTGCCTCTCCCTCTTTCGGGACCGGCTTTTCGACTTCCACACAAGATACGTCCCATGGCTTTTCAAATTTGATCGCTTTCATTTATGCTTTGCTCCTCCGGTATTTTTGGCAAAAACCTGAAACCATTATACTGCTGCCAGCATGTTTTCGGCATTCTGTTTTTTCATTTAATGTCTGCACTTCGGCAGCATATTCCCACCGCCGCGGTGGGAGTTTTGGAACGCTTTCTGCGGTACGATAATACTCGGCACAGTCTAAGCCGGAAAAATATGCAGGACAGGCCCGCGGTCCTTCCGCAGGCACTGCCGCAGGGAGGATATATATGAAAATGACGGCCATCACCTGCCCCGCGTGCGGAGCAAAACTGGAATACAGGCAGGGCGCCCGGAGCACGGTCTGCGAGTACTGCGGAAATGAAGTGGTCATAGAGTCAGAAGCATCGATGCCGGCGCCGGAGGAAGATGCCAGGAAGATCGCGGACAGGATCTGGGATCTTCTCACCCCCGTAGAAGGCCTGGAACAGGCAAACCGCGAGCTTGCCGCAAAGGCCGCGGATCTTGAGAGGCTTCGCCGCGGGCGGGAAAAATACCTCTCTCCCCGCCGTCCCGTCCTGTTTGCCGCCGGCGTGGCGGTGTTTTTCCTGCTGGCTGCGATCGGCCAGAATGAGATCCTGCCCGCAGTGCTTTATTTACTGGCAGGCATCGCCCTGACCTACGGCACCTTCCGGCTCACCGGCATGTGGTCCGCACAGAAAGCAGGAGAACTGGGCCGTGCTGCCAAACGCGCCAAGGAGGAAGCCGAAGACCTGCGGGATGAGATCGCCCGCTATCAGCAGGACTATGACCTTACGTATCTTCCGGAAAAATATCACAACCGGAAGGATATCACCGGCCTCTGCGAAGTGCTGGACAGTGGCCGCGCCTATTCCCTTCCCGTTGCGATCCGGGTCTATGAGCAGGAAAAAAAGCATCAGGAGATCATCGACATGCAGAAGGAGCAGCTCCTTCTGCAGCAGCAGCGGCTCATGGCGCTGGAAGAGGAGGATGACCGGAAGGGGCGGCATAATAAGAAGATGCTGCAGGAAATGAAACGCATGAGAGAGCTGCAGGAGCAGCAGCTCGAGGAGCAGAAACGTCTGAAAGAAGACGCCGGCAAAAATACGCTGAGTACTCTTGCCGGCGCAGCCGGGACCGCCTTTGTCATCGGTTCCGTATTAAAAGATATCTCAAAGCTGACCAGAAAATGACAGCCGCATGGTCGCCGCAGTGACGCCGCAGCGTCTTGGCCCGTTCGGGCCCGGCCCCGGCCGCCGTGGTCATCCCTCAAATTCCTGCCGCAGCTTCTCCTCCATCAAAGCAAGAGGCGCTTCCGCGCCTGTCCACAGGGTAAAGTTGCGGGCACCCTGGCAGGCCAGCATGCCAAGGCCTGTCACTGTTTTTGCACCGCGCCCTGCCGCCTCCGTAAGAAAGGGGGTCACTGCTGGATTGAAGACTACGTCGCATACCGTCATGGTGGGCAGGATCGTATCATAATTCAGATCCGGCTTCTGCCCGTCCTGCGGTGCAAGACCGATCGAAGTTGCATTGATCAGGATATCGGTATCCGCCGGAACGGAGAGTTTTTCACTCCAGGGAATAAAGACGGATGCCGCCTTTGTTTTTCCGCGCACCAGTTCCGCCAGTTCTTCTCCTTTTTCCGGGGTACGGTTGATGATATTCACTTTTCCCGCACCTGCAAGAGCGCATTCTACTGCGATCGCACGGGCCGCGCCGCCGGCACCCAGGATCGTGACGGTTTTTCCCGAAAGCTCTTCGCCCGCATTTGACAAAGCCTCCACAAATCCTTTTCCATCCGTATTTTCGCCGAACAGGGTCCCGTCCTCCCGTACGACTACCGTATTGACCGCACCGATGATCGCGGCCGCTTTGGAAAGCTCGTCCAGGTACGGAATCACCGTAATCTTATGCGGCATCGTCAGGTTCACGCCCCGCATATGGAGCGCGCGGACCGCACGCATGGCATCCGGGAAATCCTCCGGTGTCACCTTCATGGTTATATAACGGAAGTTCAGGCCAAGCGCTTCGTAGGCGGCCTCTTCCATGACACCGGTCGGATTATCCTCAACCGGATCCCCGAACACGCCCGTCAGCTCCGCTCTGTAATTTTTTCCCATTTCGCACCTCCTGCAGGGATTCTCCGGTATATCTTCTATGATATATCCCTTCTCCTTCTTCTGATAACGGCCTCCGTCTCTGAAGCGTCAGGATTACTTTCCCTTTATCATGGTCAGGTACCAGTCGAGCGGGATCATATCCTCATCCGGCTCGTTCATCCGCCTGTCGGCCTCTTCCAGCGTAAGAGGGGCCCCCATCACGACGTTGCCGCCCGGGTTCCAGTTCGCCGGCGTGGAAACATTCTCCTTATCATGCAGCTGAAGCGACTGAAGGATCCTTTTGATCTCTTCCATATTCCGTCCCGTGGACATCGGATAATACAGAATCGTCCGGATAATACTGTCCGGATCGATGATGAAGACAGCACGGACAGTCTGTGTAGAGGCAACGGTCTGCAGCATTCCGTATAGTTTGGAGACCTTCATGCTGATATCCGCGATGATCGGAAAAGTGACCTTCACTGTGCCCTTTCCATCCGGATCGATCGATTCGATGCTTTTTGCCCATGCAAGATGGGAATGCACGGAGTCGATCGAAAGCCCGAGAAGCTTTGTGTTCAGCTCGTCAAACTCCTTCTGCATACGTGAAAAAGCAATAAATTCCGTTGTGCATACCGGCGTAAAATCCGCCGGATGGGAAAAGAGCACCACCCAGCTTCCCTTATAGTCTTCCGGGAAATTTACCTTTCCCATCGTCGTCATTGCCCTGAAGGCCGGCGCTTTATCACCGATAAGCGGCATTGTGATCCGTTCCATTTCTTCCATAGTTCTGTCCCTCCTGCAGGCAGTCCGAAAACCGGAATTAACCATAATTTATGTGTTCACAAATGATTGTAAAAAGAAAATGACCCGTTTGCAACCGCACCCGGCACCGGAATCCTTCTACAAACCACCGCCCGGTTGTAGTATGATATTGGTGTGGCGGAGCACGGCTCGCCGAATCCGCCGCCATCCTGAAAACATCAGCAAAACAGTGAGGTTATCCTATGGAACACTTTAATCCCATTCTGGCAGGCGGGGTCCCGAAGGACCGTTTTATCACGATTGGCGAGATAATGCTGCGCCTGACGCCGCCCAACTATGAAAAGATCCGCACAGCGTCCACTTTTGAAGCAAGCTACGGCGGAAGCGAAGCCAATATTGCGCTGGCTCTTGCAAACCTCGGCGTAGATTCCACCTTCTTCAGCGTTGTTCCGAACAACAGTCTGGGAAAGAGCGCGATCCGCATGCTGCGGAGCAATGATGTTCACTGCTCCCCAATGATTCTCTCTTCGCCGGAGGAGACGCCGACACATCGTCTGGGCACCTACTATCTGGAGACCGGCTACGGGATCCGTGCCAGCAAGGTCACCTATGACCGGAAGCACAGTGCCATCACGGAATATGATTTCAGCAAAGTCGACCTGGAATCGATGCTTTCCGAATTCACATGGCTCCATTTGAGCGGCATCACACCCGCCCTCAGCAAGGGCTGCCGGGATCTGATCATGAACAGCCTGAAGATCGCCAGGGAAAAAGGTCTCACGATTTCCTTTGACGGAAACTTCCGGAGCACCCTCTGGACCTGGGAGGAAGCCAGGGACTTCTGCACGGAGTGTCTGCCGTATATTGACGTCCTGTTCGGGATCGAGCCGTACCATCTGTGGAAGGATGAGAACGATCACAGCAAAGGGGACGTAAAGGACGGTGTGCCGCTGCAGCCCAGCTATGAACAGCAGGACGAGGTCTTCCAGGCCTTTGTGGAGCGTTATCCGAACCTCAAATGCATTGCCCGTCATGTCCGTTATGCCCACAGCGGAAGCGAGAACAGCCTGAAGGCATATCTGTGGTACCAGGACCACACCTTTGAAAGCAAGCTTTTCACCTTCACTATCCTGGACCGCGTCGGCGGCGGTGATGCTTTTGCCAGCGGCTTCATTTATGCCATGATGCACGGCTACAAGCCGATGGATATGATCAATTTTGCGGTTGCAAGCTCGGTCATCAAGCACACGATCCGCGGAGATGCCAATATCACGGATGATGTGGAGAGCATCCGCAACCTGATGAATATGAATTACGATATAAAGAGGTAAGAGGATCCATGAGAAAAACAGCGAAGATTCTTACTGTGGCTGTTCTTGCCGCTTCGCTTTCATGGGGCGCGGCCCTTTGTGCTTTAGCCGCCGAGGCACCTGCACAGGCGGCCGCACCGGCGGCGCGTGCCCAGGCGGTACAGGCGCAGGCGATACAGGCCCAGGCGGATGTTCCGCAGCCCATCGCCGCCATTGACGGCAATTTCTATTTTCCCGGACAGGACCTTCCTGCTGCCGAGAAAGGCCTGAAGTGCGAATTCGTCATGACGGGCGTTTCACTTACGCCGTCCTGTGTCGTGAACGGATATTCCTTCGTGGAGGTGGATTACAGCGGCTATTACAGGGAACACGGGTGGTTCCCGAATACGACGGCGATCCATGTGAACGTGTACGACCTTGCCGGGAACCTTCTCTGCAACAAGGTCGATGTCGGCTATGCGCAGAATAAGGTCCTGATCAGAATTCCCGTCAATACCGGCGCCGTGATCCTCCGCTTCCTGCCGGCGCACAGGCTCTGACTGCGCTGTCTGTTTTGTTTTCCTGCCCGGACCGGCTGTCCCGGCCGGGCTTTTTTGCGCTCATTGAGCAAAATACTATTTTGACATAAAAGGAGAGACTTATTATGCCCTGTACTACCCTGCTCGCCGGAAAAAAGGCGACCTATGACGGCTCCACGTTCATGGCCAGAAACGAAGATTCTCCCGCCGGAGAATTCACACCGAAGAAATTCATCGTCGTAAAGCCGCAGGACCAGCCGCGTCACTATCAGTCCGTCATTTCCAAGGTCGAGATCGATCTTCCCGATGATCCCGTCCGTTATACCGCCTGCCCCAACGCTCTTCCCGATGAAGGGATCTGGGGAGAAGCCGGCATCAATGAGTGGAACGTTGCCATGTCGGAGACGGAGACCATCACCTCCAACGCCCGGGTCCTCGGCGCAGATCCTCTGGTAAAAGGAGGGATCGGCGAAGAAGATATGCTGACGATCGTCCTTCCCTACATCCGGTCTGCCCGGGAAGGCGTGCTTCGCCTGGGAAGCCTTCTGGAGCAGTACGGCACGTATGAAATGAACGGGATCGGCTTCCAGGATGTGAACGAAGTCTGGTGGTTTGAATCCGTCGGCGGCCATCACTGGATCGCCAGAAGAGTCCCGGACGACTGCTATGTCGTCATGCCGAATCAGCAGGGAATCGATTATCTGAACCTTGCGGATGCCTTCGGGGAAGGAAAGGACAATCTCTGCTCCGGGGATCTTATTTCCTTTATCCGGGACAATCACCTGGATCTTACGGTGCATGAAGATGACTATGTGCTCGAGGAGGATCCCTTCTTCGACTGCCGCGCTGCCTTCGGAAGCCGTGATGATGCCGATCATACCTACAACACGCCCCGCGCCTGGT
>CAMNCY010000040.1 GCA_946534785.1 uncultured Lachnospiraceae bacterium
GTTCTACACCATCGACGGTGTCAAGATCGGTATCGAGACCGGCATGGGCCCGACACGTATCAACACGATCCTTCAGTCCGCATTCTTCAAGCTGGCTCAGATCATCCCCGAAGAGGATGCGATCCGCCTGATGAAGGAAGCTGCACAGAAGACCTATGGCCGTAAGGGTCAGGACGTCGTAGAAAAGAACTGGGCCGCCATCGATGCAGGTGCTCAGAACGTAGTCAAGGTCAAGGTTCCCGAGAGCTGGGGCCAGGCTGAAGGCGAAGAATACGATATCGTCAAGGCAGAAGGCAGCAGACAGGATGTCGTTGACTTCGTCAACAACATTCAGGTCAAGGTCAACTCCCAGGAAGGCAATACCGTTCCTGTATCCGTTGTCTCCGCATACTATGAAGGCTCCACTCCTTCCGGCGCTGCTGCATATGAGAAGCGCGGTATCGCAGTCAACGTTCCCGTATGGGCAGCTGACAACTGCATCCAGTGCACATTCTGCTCTTATGTATGCCCTCACGCTGCAATCCGTCCTGTTGCTATGACAGAAGCAGAGGCAGCAAATGTTCCGGAAGGAACGGTCGTAAAGGATCTGATGGGCATGCCCGGATACAAGTTCGCGATCGTTGTTTCTTCCATGGACTGCACAGGCTGCGGTTCCTGCGCAAATGTATGCCCTGGCATGAAGGGCAACAAGGCTCTTGCCATGACAAGGCTGGATGATGCTCTTCCGCTTGCAAACCAGCAGAAGGCATTTGATTATGCAGTTACTCTTCCGATCAAGAAGGAAGTCGTTGAGAAGTATAAAGAGACGACCGTTAAGGGATCTCAGTTCAAGCAGCCTCTGCTTGAGTTCTCCGGCGCATGCGCAGGCTGCGGCGAAACTCCTTACATCAAGCTGATCACACAGCTGTTCGGCGACAAGATGTATGTTGCAAACGCTACCGGCTGTACTTCCATCTGGGGCAACTCTTCTCCTTCCACACCTTACACGGTAGACGAGAACGGCCACGGTGTTGCATGGTCCAACTCCCTGTTCGAAGATGCTGCTGAGTTCGGTTTCGGTATGTATCTGGCTCAGGAAGCTATCCGTGATAAGCTGAAAGACAAGCTGATCGCATGGGGCGGCGAGGGCGTCCAGGAATGGATCGATACCTTCGGCAACCGTGCAGCCAACGATGTCGCAACGACCAAGCTGATCGCAGCTCTGGAAGCTGACGGCTCCGATGCAGCCAAGGATATCCTTACTGAGAAAGACTTCCTGGCTAAGAAGTCTCAGTGGATCTTCGGCGGTGACGGCTGGGCATACGATATCGGTTACGGCGGTGTTGACCATGTTCTTGCTTCCGGCAAGGATGTCAACGTCTTCGTTGTAAACACCGAAGTTTACTCCAACACAGGCGGACAGTCCTCCAAGGCTACTCCTGAAGGCGCAGTTGCCCAGTTCGCAGCAGCCGGTAAGGAAACCAAGCAGAAGGATCTCGCTGCAATGGCAATGAGCTATGGTTATGTATATGTTGCCCAGATCTCCATGGGTGCAGACAGGAACCAGTGCATCAAGGCTATTACAGAAGCCGAAGCTTATCCGGGACCGTCTCTGATCATCGCTTACGCTCCTTGCATCAACCACGGCATTGCCAAGGGTATGGCAAAGTCCCAGGATGAAGAGAAGCTGGCAGTTGAGACAGGTTACTTCAACCTGTTCAGATTCAACCCTGCAGGCGGCGCGAAGAAGTTCACTCTTGATTCCAAGCCTGCAACCAAGGAATACTCCGAGTTCCTCGGCGGCGAAGTACGTTACACATCCCTGAAGCGTAAGAACCCTGAGAGAGCAGCAAGACTGTTTGCAGAAGCAGAACAGCATGCAAAGGATCACTATGCATACCTGACCAAGCTGGGCGCTCTGTACAACGAAGAGTAATTCCCGCAAGGATCAAAAATTTGGCGGAGATCGTGAATGTTAGTGTTGTCTAACACGAAATTCAAGTAGTACAATTCTCCTGTCAGTCACATGACCACAGCAGCTTCGGCTGTTGTGGTCATATCCATATAAAGGTAGTTTGTACCTTCTAACCACTCTATTTACTGTTAAAGGAGGCAATATTATGGCACGTGTTATCAACGATTCCTGCATCAGCTGCGGTTCCTGCGCTGCTCAGTGTCCTGTAGAAGCAATCACTCAGGGCGATACCCAGTACGAGATCAATGCTGATCTTTGCATCGATTGCGGTGCATGTGAAGGCGGCTGCCCTGTAGGCGCTATCACAGAGGCATAATGGAACGGATCTGATTCCGATTCAGAATGAAGAAAACTCCGCTGAACCAGTCAGCGGAGTTTTTTTATGCACAGAAATATCTGTATCGCGTCAAATATGGAAACTTCCTTTCTACTTTCGGCAGATGCCGTTCATCCTCAGAAACCCGGTATCAGGATCCGTCTCTCTCCCTGAAGCTCATCCTCCTCCTCGATCGCCCGGGAGATATCCGCTTCTTCCTGCGTCTCTCTTCCCGTCATAACAGCCCAGTCATCATATGGAATGGCGCAGACTGTAGATACTTCAAAGTATTCCGCATATCCAACATTCGTCCAGTACTGCCAGGCTTCCGAAAGCTCCATCTCCTCAATGGCGGAATAATCATTAAAGAAGGAAGGATGGACCTGTGCCACCGTAATATCCTCTTCTCCGGCCGCTTTCTGCTCTTCGATATAGGCAAAGCGCTCGTTCACATCGCGATAGATCCGGACAAGATTCCCGCCGCACTCAATATAGGTAAAGGTGAAATGAAGGAGGAGAAAAGCCAGCACTGACCAGCAGGCGCTCCGCATCAGGATGCTTTTTCCTGCCTGTTTTTCGGACAGCATGCATTCCTGCATTCCCTGGATGACTGCAACAAGAAGGAACAGCCCTGCCCCGAAAAATGCCCTTGGCTGGGTCGCAGAAGTAAGGAGCAGTGCATAGGATGCGGCCAGGAACAGGAAGGCAAACAAAAGCGGCCTCTCCAGTCTCTTTTTCAGGTCTTTATCACGCCCGTCCTGTGCCTGCAGGATCAGAACGATCATCTCTGCGAAAAAGACCACGATCAGGATGAAAAAATAATCCCGGATCGTCATGGTAATATTCATGAATCTGGCGGAAAGACCGACAAGTCCGGAATGAAGTTCTGTACGGTAGCTGCTGCGGATCGCATTTCCCGGTGCGCTCACCATGATGAAAAGGCCCGCAATATTGCCTGCTGCCGCACAAAGAAGAAGGGGCGAGAGCTTTCCCGTACGGATCCTGCACCTGACAAGGAGATACAGGATGAACAGGAGCGCCGCACCGGAGGTGTTCTCATTGCACCAGCCGGCTGCAACGCCAAATACAAAAAGCCCGATGAAAACAGGAATATTCTTTAATGTTTTTCCGGTCATGACCTCTTTTTCATGCAGCTTTTCCGCAAGGGTCATGAAGCCGAGGATGATCGTCGAGCCCCACAGGTAATTGCAGGCGCCCGTCTGCCACAGGACGGTCTGGCGGAAATCCACCGTAAAGAGCCAGAGCCCCATCAGCGATATCAGCAGGACAAAGAGATCATGCTTTTTCCGGTGTTCGATATTCAGGTACATCAGAAGGAGCAGGATGGTGAAAACGATGCTGTTGCTGAATTTAAAGAGGATCGTGGGGAGACTTAAGGTGATCCGAAGGAGCAGGTGCACCACGGACCTTCCGTTCCAGTTCAGGTACTGCTCGTACTCCTGCCGGATAAGGTCTGCAAAGGAATGTGCCTTCCGCACCTGCAGGCCGTAAGAAAAGTCATCCGAAAGCATCGGCGTATAGTAGTTATAGATAAAGACCGCAAGAAAAGCCAGGCCGACGATCACAAAGAAGGCAGCGCGGCACAGTTTCTGATATTTCTCATTCTGCATGTTATGGTCTTTCAGCATTCATATCCTCCAAACCGGCCGGGGACGGCCGGATCTTACGGGCGTTTCAGGAGACGGCGAAGGCGTTTGAACCTCCTGTGATCCTCTGCCGCTGCAGCCTCCATCCTCTTTCGTTCTTCTTCCAGCTTTTCATCAAAAGCGTCCGGATCATTCATCCACGCGTTCTCTTCACAGGACTCTTCGAAAATGACCGGAAGAAGGCGCTCTACAATGTACGCCTCCGCCGGGAAGGCCGGATCCAGTGTATAATCCATGACCTTATTCAGATTCAGATAGAACTGCGGGCTGTGGAGCCGTATCTGCTCCCTCCGCACGATATAGCAGGCGCCGGGTGAGAACGAGATGTATTTCGGGATCACGGGATCTTTGTAAACAAAAGGCAGGAAATCGTCGAGCGTGGCAAAATAACGGCAGGGATGCGTCCCCGTCTGCATATACCAGGAGTTATTCTCTTCCAGATAGCGGCTCTGGGAAAGGAGCGATGCGATACTCCCCTCGCTCGGATCCTTCCCTCCGTTTTCCGCGAGGGTCTTCGCTGTTGCCTTGGAATAGCGGGGCCGCATCGCGGCCTCCTCATAAAGGAAGGTGAACCAGGTATTGCGGTATACCTTCTCAAAGTATTCCTCCGAGCAGTGACGCCCGATCATATTGCCCTTGCCGAGGAGCACCACCTCCGGCAGCTCGTCATAATGCTCCGCGAACCACCGGAAATAAGACGTGATGTTATGGCCTGTATTCTCCACATCCTGCACGCAGAAACCGCCTGCTGCCAGCGCCTCCTTTGTTTTCCCGTCATCGGAGGCATCCATGATCAGATACCGGCTGCAGTATTCCAGGAGCCTGTCCGGTACTGTATTGTAATTGTGGATCAGGAAAAAGGTATCCGTCTTTTCTTTCATCAGTATGTCCCGGGTTCCTGGTAAATGAATTTCTGGTCTTCCACTTTATAGACCGCGTCACAGTTATGGATCGTCGTGAGACGGTGGGCGATGATGACCAGCGTCTTGCGTCCGTGAAGGCGCTCGATCGCTTCCATGATCGCCGTTTCCGTATCATTGTCCAGGGCGGATGTGGCTTCGTCGAAGATCATGATATCCGGATCGTTGTACAGTGCACGCGCGATCCCGATCCTCTGCCTCTGGCCGCCGGAAATACGGATGCCTCTTTCGCCGATACTCGAGTTCAGGCCCCCCGGAAGGCTGCGGACATACTCATCGATCTGGGCCTCCTTCAGGGCCGCCCAGACCTTCTCATCATCAATATCCTCTTCCGCGACGCCATAGGCCACGTTATTTCGGATGGAATCATCGAGCATGAACATCATCTGCGGTACATAGCCGATGCTGTGATACCAGCCGGGAAGGTTTTCCCGGATATCCATGCCGTCCACCGTGATCTTTCCCTCCCGCGGCGTAAGAAGGCCCAGAAGGACATCGACAGCCGTCGACTTTCCGGCGCCGGAAGGGCCGATCAGGCCGATGGATTTTCCGTAGGGGATGACCAGGTCCACGTTTTTCAGGATATCCACATCCGTATTGGGATAACGGTACGTGATCCCCTCGAAGCGGACTTCCTTCTCAAAACGGACGGGCTCGATTTTCTCGTTGCCCGTGTACATCTCATCTGCCCCGATATCGTGGGCATGGACGATCATGTCCTCGACCGCCGTCAGGGACGGCTCATAATAGGCGATATTGTTCAGCGCCTGGATGATCCTGTTGGAGCTGGGCATAATGCGGATCGCCACCATGGCAAGGACGCCGACCTGTCCGATCATGGATCCGATGCCGATCGACTGGTCCTGTGACAGGAAGATCCCCAGCATGGTCAGGATTGAGACCATGACCACCGTTTCCACGGAAAGGCGGGGAAGGTTCGAAAGCGTGCTCTGCTTCTGCTGGATCTGGTTCAGGCGGCCGGAGCTGTGCTCATACTGCCTGACAAAATAAGCTTCTTTGTTGAGGACCTTGGTCTCCTTGATACCGTTCATAGCCTGCAGGAGCCACTTGGTGACCAGCGCGTTGTTGGTCTGGACCTCATGGCCGAACCGTCTGAGCATGGGGCCGAACACCTTCCGGTTGATGATCAGGATAAGACCTATGAAAAAACACATGACCAGCGTCATGACCGGGCTGATCGCGACCGACAGGATGAACAGGCAGAAGAAGATGATCAGCTCTGTCATCAGCTGCAGGATCGTCAGGATCAGGTTGAAGGACCCGTTGACGTCGCTTACGATCGTACGGATCACCACCGGCGTGCTGGCATTTAAATAATACTCATACGGGCGGTTCACATATTCCTTGAACAGGGCCCGCGAAGTGTTGTACTGCCCGTTGTATACGAATCTGTACTGTGCATAGTACATGACGAACAGGAACACGTTCTTGCTGATGAATACGATGATCAGCATGATGACGATCAGGACCAGGAAAGAATTGACGCTGTCCAGATGAAAAAGCTCGTACACGAACCGCATATGGCGGTTTCCCAGTACGGCGTCCGGGCTGGTCGCCGCCGTAATAAGCGGCAGCACAAGGCCGGTTCCGATCGTTTCCAGCGCCGCGCCCACCAGCATCATGAAGAACAGGATCAGCATCACATGTCTCTGCCGTTTTGTCAGGATCCTGTATATACGTTTGAAAAGGTGCATGAAATCAGCCTCCCTGCGACTGTGATGAAGGATCCGCACCGCCCGGATAGCCAACCGTCTGGGGCATCAGGTTCGCGAACTTGGTGAGATCTGCGAGCCACTTCAGCTCGACCTTGCCCACCGGGCCGTTTCTCTGTTTGGCGATATTGACCTCTGCGATCCCCTTTTTCTCGGAATCCGGATGATAATACTCATCACGGTAAATGAACATGACAACGTCCGCATCCTGCTCGATGGCGCCTGACTCACGCAGGTCCGAAAGCATGGGACGCTTGTCCGGGCGTGACTCCACGGCACGGGACAGCTGCGAAAGCGCAAGGACCGGTACGTTCAGTTCCCTTGCCAGGGACTTCAGGGATCGGGAGATATCCGAAATCTCCTGCTGCCGGGAATCCGTCCGCCTGGACCCGGAAGAAGACATCAGCTGCAGATAGTCGACCATGACCATATCCAGGCCCATATCCATCTTGAATTTCAGGCATTTGGAGCGCATTTCCGCCACCGAGATCGCCGGTGTATCATCAATGATCAGGTTGCTCTGCCCGATCACGCCGGCGCTTTCAAGCAGGGACCCCCACTCTCCGTCGGTCAGCTGTCCGGTACGGATCTTCTGGGAATCCACGTGGGAATGCATGGAAAAAAGACGGTTCACCAGCTGTTCCTTGGACATTTCCAGAGAGAAGATCGCACAGTGCTTCCTGCTTTTGACACCGACGTATTCCGCGATATTCAGGGCCAGCGCCGTTTTGCCCATGGAGGGACGGGCCGCCAGAAGGATCAGGTCGGCGGGCTGGAAGCCGGCCGTCTTGGCGTCCAGGTCCGTAAAGCCCGTTGCCACGCCCGTGATGGAGCCGGTCTGTCTGGAAGCCGCCTCGATCTTGCGCATGGCATCCAGCACGATCTGGCGGATCGGCACGAACTGGCTGAAGCCTCTCCTCTGGGAAAGCTGGAAAATATCCGTTTCCGCTTCTTCAAGAAGCTCTTTTGCGGGCGTCTGCTCCGTATATCCCTTTGCGGCAAGCTCTTCATTCGCCCGGATGATCCTGCGAAGGAGCGCCTTGTCCGCCACGATCTTTGCATAGCTGGCGATATTGGCGGAGGTCGTCACCTGGGCCAGGAGCGTCCCCAGCTGTTCGGTGCTGTAGGTCTCCGGCGGGAGATTCTTCTCCTTGAGCCTGTCCTGGAGCGTAACGGGGTCGACCGCCATGCCGCTCTGTTCCAGCTCTACGATCGTATCGAACATGATCCCGTACTGACGGGAGTAGAAATCCTCCGACGTCAGCATCTCCACGGCTGTACCGATCGCCTGCTGGTCCATCATCATGGCGCCGATCACAGACATTTCCGCTTCCACACTATGGGGCATGATCCGTTTTACTGCATTTTCTTCCGGCATGAATTAAGCCTCTTTTACCAGTACGTAAAGTCTTCCTGTCACCTGCGGGTGAAGCTTGATCGCGACCTCGTGCATGCCGAAGGCGCGGATCGGGTCGTCCATCTGGATCTTTTTCTTGTCCAGTTCCAGTCCGTGCTGCTTTTTGGCGGCTTCCGCGATCTCCTTGGAGGAGATGGATCCGAAGACTCTGTCGCCTTCGCCCTTGCGCATGGTCACGACGATCTGGAGCGCTTCCAGCTTCGCGGCAAGATCCTTTGCCTCCTGGAGCTTCTCCGCCGCAAGCTTGTCTTCATGCTGCTGCTGGAGCTTCAGGTCGTTCTTATTCTTCTCGGTAGCCTCTACGCCCAGCTTTTTGGGAAGGACAAAGTTGCGGGCATAGCCGTCGCTCACATTGACGATCTGTCCCTTTTTGCCGAGTGATTTTACATCCTGAAGAAGAATTACTTTCATGTCATTGCCTCCTGTTTACAATTCCCCATCTTCTATCATGGTATCGATGGTGTGCTTCAAAATTCCGATCGCTTCCGCCAGCGTAACGTCCCGCAGCTGGCAGCCCGCTATGTTCATATGGCCGCCGCCGCCGAGTTTTTCCATGATGATCTGCACATTGACCTCATCAATGGACCTGGCGCTGACAAAGATCTGGTTCTGGTATTCGGTCAGGACAAAGCTGCCCCTGACGCCCTTGATATTCAGCAGTTCATTGGCTGCCTGTGCACCGACGACGGTGGGACTGGGCAGTCCCTCGCCCGGGCAGACGGAAATCGCATAGGTGCCCCGGTAGATCTCCGCCTGGGATACCGCATCCGCCCTGGCCTTGTATTCGTCCGCGTTCTCGCGGAAAAGCTTGCGGACCCTGGCAACGTCCGTTCCGTTCCTCCGAAGGAAGGCGGCCGCTTCAAACGTCCTGACGCCGGTCTTGTTCTGGAAATTGTCCGTATCGATCACGATGCCCGCATACATGGCATCCGCCTCTTCCTGGCGGATCTTGATGTTTTCCCCGATATACTGCAGGATCTCGGAGACCATTTCACAGGCGGAGGATGCATAGGCCTCCACATAGGAAAGGGTCGCGTTCTCGATGACCTCGCTCCCCTGCCGGTGATGATCCAGCACGATGATGGAACGGCAGAGCCGCAGAAGCTCGGGGCATTCGGTAATGCTGGGCCGGTTGACATCGACGACCACCAGTGCGGAGTTGTCCGTCACCTTTTCGATCGCCGTCTGGCTGGTATAGAACATATCCTCGGGATAGGCCGGGTTATTGCGGAAGGTATCCACAATGGGCTGCAGAGAAGCCGATACGTCGTTCAGCACGATGTGGGCTTCCTTGTTGAGCGTCCTGGCAATGCGGTAAATGCCGATGCCGGCGCCCACGCAGTCGATGTCTCCCAGGCGGTGTCCCATGATGAAGACCTTGTCGCGGCTGTACAGGATCTCCTTCATGGCCTGCGCCTTTACGCGGGCCTTGACCCTTGTGCTCTTTTCGATCTGCTGCGTTTTGCCGCCGTAATAAATGATGTTGTCCGGCATCTTGACCACGGCCTGGTCGCCGCCGCGCCCCAGGGCCAGATCGATGGCGTTCCTTGCGAATTCATAGTTCTGGGCGTAGGAAAGACCGTCCAGGCCGACGCCGATGCTCAGAGTGATCGCCATCTCGTTGCCGATGTTGACCGTCTTTACGTCCCCGAGAAGGTCAAAATGGCCCTCCTGGAGCTGGCGGAGCGCCTTTTTCCGGAGGAGGATGAGATACTTGTCCTTCTCGATCTTGCTGCAGATCCCGTCAATGGAAGAAATGTATTTGTTCACCTTACGGTCGATCAGAGCCGTCAGGAGAGAGCGGCGGACATCTTCCACACTGTCCATCGCCTCTTCATAGTTGTCCATATAAATGAATCCGATGACGATGCTCTGGTCATCCACTTCCTGGATCGCCAGGCGGACCGCCGTTTCGTCAAAAAGGTACAGCGCAATCAGTGCGCCGTCATACCCCGTTGCTTCCATGACATCGCTGTCATCCGTGATCTCGTCCAGGGAGATGCGTTTCATCTCGACGCGGTAATTGCTGCTCTCATAATCAATGAGAAGCTTGACGCTGTCCTCTGTCGTCGGGAGCGTATCCTTGGTCAGGGACGGAAAGATCGAATTGATCGGCCGGCGGTGCACATTGTCCCTGCCGATCGCCCTGTCAAAGGCCGTATTGGTCCAGATCACCCTTCCCGTATCGTCCAGGACGGCGTAGGGAAGATCCAGTTCCTTCAGGAGGCGGCTCTGCACCTGTCCGTACTCCGTGGCAAAACTGACCAGCTCATTCAGGATCAGCGTACGGTTGTTCAGGTACAGGGAGATCACGATCGCCAGGTAGATGACGATAAAGATGCTCAGTACGATTCCCGACGGCCAGTGAATGAAGTAGATCAGCAGGTTGACCAGGCACAGGAAAATCCCCAGTTTGATCGGCGCGTTGAAATAGCTGGCAAGGCGCCCTTTGATTTTAACTCGACTGTTCATAACACCCCTTTGACGCTCCCCCGGGGGAGAGTATTTTTGCCGATACCCTGAGGCGACAGTGCGTCTGAGTATAAGCATACAGAGTAAGTATAGCATCAATCGGGGGTCTTTACCATCTTTTGCGAAAGTACGGAAAGAATACGCTGCCTGCAGCGTCCGTCCTGCTTATCGGCGAAATCTGAAAAGATCCCCCGCCGGGCAGACAGCCAGAAAGCCATCGCCCCGGCAGGGGGATCTTATTCATTTCATATCCGGCCGCAGAAAGCGGCTTTTCCGGCCCTTACCTTACAAGGCAGGGTTTTTTATGATCATATTTCCAGTTGGGGATCAGATACTGCATTGCCATCGCATCATCCCTGTCATGGGAAGGAAGGCTGTTATAGAGCCGGTTCGCCTCCAGGACGCGCTCCATGTTCAGGCGGACGCCAAGCCCCGGTGCATCGGGGACCTGCAGCTTTCCGCCGATGATCTGAGGTGTATCCTCCAGGAGATTCTGGCCGTCCTGCCAGATCCAGTGCGTATCCAGAGGAGCCGGATCCCCGACTGCCGCGGCGCCGACCTGGGCGAAGGCCGCCAGTGTGATATCGAAATGATTGTTGGAATGCACGCCCCAGGTAAGCCCCCAGGAATGGAGCAGCTGAGACATCCGGATCGTACCGTCAAAGCCCCAGAAGTGCGGATCCGCCAGGATAATGTCGCAGGCATTGAGGCTGACCGTATGATAGAACTGTCTCCAGTCCGTCGCGATCATGTTCGTCGCCACCTGGAACTGGGTCGCATTCTTGAACTCCCGCATGATCTCCCTGCTCGAATAGCCCGCTTCGGGTCCGCAGGGATCTTCCATATAGGTGATCACGCCCTTCATGTCACGGCACAGTTCGATCGCCTCTGCAAGGCTCCACGCACCGTTGGGATCGATGTTCACCCTGGCATTCGGGAACCTTTTCTTTAAAGCCTTCATGGCCTCCATCTCTTCTGCGCCTGCCAGGACGCCGCCCTTGAGCTTGAAGTTGGAGAAGCCGTATTTTTCCTCCAGGGCTTCCGCTTCCTCCACGACCCTTTCGGGCGTGAGGATTTCTTCCCTGCGCAGCCGGAACCAGGGATCCGGGCTGTCCGACTCATCCAGATACTGCATATCTCCTGCGGGCACCTTATGCCTGTCGGATACATAGAACAGATAGCCGAGCATCTCCACTTCTTTTCTCTGCTGACCCTCTCCCATCAGGTCACACATCGGAACGCCCAGGAACTGTCCGAAAAGATCCATCATGGCGCACTCGATGGCCCATTCGCTTTTTACCACGTATTTCAGCTTGCTGATATCCAGTGTCTGGATCCCCTCCCCGTCGTCTCCGGCCGCCGGAGAAGTCGCTTTATGGATCTTCTGCAGGACCCTCCTGTACTGCGAGATCTGCTGCCCTTCCACGAGGGACTTCATGGCATTCAGACAATCACAGGTATAATCCCCGCCGTGGATCTCTCCTATTCCCGTGTGCCCGGCGCTGTCCTCCAGGATCACCAGGTTTCTGGTAAAACACGGCGCATGTGCACCGGACAGCGTCATGAGCATACTGTCATATCCCGCTACCGGTACTACTGTCATCTTTGTAATTACAGGTGTACTTGAGAAGCTCATGAATGAATTCCTCCTATACTGCATTATGACCGGAACAGACCGCTCAGCAGTCCGCGGATCTTATGCCGCAGGCTGCCGCCGCGATTCATTCTACCTTATTCTTTCTCATCTGACCATACACGGTCTCCTGGGGTCGAAGGTCCAGCCGCCAATGGGGATATCCACGGCCGTGACTACGCCGGGAAGGACTTCCGTGCCCTTTGCAGGGTCGCGGATCGCCACGGCGACAATATCATTGCCTTTCCGGTCCTTCCATTTGCGAAAACACGAAAAATAAAACCCTGATTTTCACTGTCCGACAAGTTTTCAGATAGTGAAATCAGGGTTTCACGCAGGATTTCATTTTCATGCTGTTTTACATGAAATCGCTCTTATACTCCCATGACCATGCACCATACCGGCACGGAAACAAGGGATGCCAGCGTTGAGAAAAACACGCATTTACTGGCAAAAATATAGTCGCCGCCATACCTGGAGGCCAGGATGGGGGTCGTGGAGCCGCAGGGCATACCGACCAGCAGGACCGATACACCGGTCAGAAGGGGATCCACGCGGAAGAGAAGACAGCCTGCATAGACGATCGCCGGCAGAAGCAGCAGACGGATCCCGGTAACGGCAAGGACCATGGGCGAGATGAGCGTTCGCATATTCACATCCGCCATCATCATGCCGATCAGGATCATGCTCAGGGGCATGGTACATCCGCCCAGTTTCATAAGCCCCGTCTCCAGGACCGCCGGCAGTTCGATCTGTGTCACCATAAGGAACATCCCGATATAGACCGCTATGATACAGGGATGCCGGGCGACCTTCTTCAGCGTTCCCTTCCAGTCCGTGGAATCGGTAAAATACGCAAGACCGGCAGACCACATGACGATTCTCTGGGGAATCAGGAACACGGACGCATACATCAGCCCTTCGGCTCCGAACACGCCCTCGCAGACCGGATTCCCCAGAAAACCCGCATTGGAGACCTGGGTCGAATACTGCAATACACGTTTCAGATGCCCCGGCTGTCTCTGCCACAGGAACCTTGCAAAGACCATGCTGATGCCCTGGGACACAGAAGCGATCACAAGGATCAGGAGAAACTTCTGCAATATCCGGAGAGAGAACTCTATTTCGAAGGAATGGATGATATTCGCCGGCAGGATCAGGTCCATGACAAGATCGGTAAGGATCGGCCGCGCCTCGTCCGGAAGGATCTTCTTTCTGCGGAGCACCATTCCGCAGACGGCGTAAAGAAACATCTGTCCCATCAGGTTCAGGAGGCTCGTAAGAGCAGGATCAGCAAACAGGGCACTCATGTTTTTTCCTTAAAAAAATTTATTCTGCATCCACATTTTTGGTCGCGATCACGTCGCTGTCAAGTCCCAGGACGTTTCGGATCACGACATCTCCGATCTTTACGGGTGCTGTGAGCGTCACACGGTTGATCTCCCGCATTACGTCAAAGATACGGTCCCGGGGGACCGCCGCTGTAAGCCGCACACTGACCAGGGGCAGCACGCCTCCCGTTACGCAGACACTTGAAGCGATCGTGCGCCGGGGATCGGACAGTTCCTGCTTCACATAGGCCTCCCCCTTCGGGCATCTGGCACCGGTCACGGAAAGGACCTGTTTTCCCTCGTGCTCCGCCTCGATCTCACAGCCATTGGGGCAAACGATACAGGTAAAAACTGTTTTCATTCCACACTTACCTCCATATCCGCATCATCCGACAGGTTTACGGCCTTCATGGGAAGCTGCAGCATTTCGGCAGGCAGGAGCTTGCGCATCCTGCGCCGGAGCACCTCCCGGCCGTTCTGGCGGACCACCACGCTCACATCCGCAAGCGGATGGCTGACACGCAGGGAAAGGGTAAAATCACGGGTCCCGCTGATGCGCTGCGGGATGACATGCCCGATATCCCGGCCGGCAATGACCTTCAGGCCGCATGCGGGAAGGCTGCCTTCCGTGAGGTACTCTGCCGCCCTGTCCGCCAGAGCTTCCGCTTCCAGCGAGACGAAGTCCACAAGATCATGCACATGCAGGACATTCCCTGCCGCAAAGATGCCGGGGACACCGGTCTGGCAGTTTTCATCCACATAAGCGCCCCGGGTCCTGGGATCCAGTTCCACGCCGGCTGCCAGGGAGAGCTCGTTTTCCGGGATCAGTCCCACGGAAAGGATCAGTGTGTCGCAGGGGATCTCCTGTTCCGTACCGGGAATGGGGGCAAAATGTTCGTCGCACTCGGCAACGGTCACGCCGGTAAGTCTCTCCCGTCCTTTGATCTCCACGACGGTATGTTTAAGATAAAGAGGAATATTGTAATCATCCAGACACTGCCGGATGTTGCGGGCCAGGCCGTTGGGATAGGACTGTACTTCATATACGCCCTTCACATGGGCTCCCTCCAGCGTCAGGCGCCTTGCCATGATAAGACCGATATCTCCGCTGCCCAGGATGACGGCCTCATGTCCCACCATGATATTCTGCAGATTGATGTAATTCTGTGCAACGCCCGCCGTATAGACGCCTGCGGGGCGTGTGCCCGGTGTCGCCAGCGCGCCGCGCGTGCGCTCACGGCATCCCATGGTCAGGAGGATCGCATCCGCCCTGATCTGCAGAAGACCGCATTCACGGCCGGCTGCCGTTACGACCTTGTCCGGCGTGATGTCCAGGACGGTACAGTCAGTGATGCATTCAATGCCTTCTTTTTCCACCATATCGATAAAGCGCTGGGCATATTCCGGGCCCGAAAGGGATTCCCCGAATCTTGTCAGTCCGAATCCGTCGTGAATACACTGCCTGAGGATCCCGCCGGGCATCTTCTCTCTTTCCAGGATCAGGATGTCCCGGATTCCTTTTTCCTTCAGGCGAAGGGCCGCCGCAAGCCCCGCCGGGCCGCCGCCCACAATGATCACCTGTCTGTGTGTCATATCTTCTGCCCTCCTTTGACATAGCCTGTAAACATACGGGAATCACCGTTGGTAAGCCGCACGTCCGTGACGGCCT
This sequence comes from uncultured Lachnospiraceae bacterium, assembly GCA_946534785.1. Classification (GTDB taxonomy): domain Bacteria; phylum Bacillota; class Clostridia; order Lachnospirales; family Lachnospiraceae; genus CAG-791. The sequence continues at coordinate 15,113 of CAMNCY010000040.1, forward strand.
TTCCGAGTTCCTCGCGGATCAT
>CAMNCY010000041.1 GCA_946534785.1 uncultured Lachnospiraceae bacterium
GGGATCTCGTTGGCGCCGGCTTCGATCATGATCACCTTTTCCGCGGTGGAAGCGACGGTAAGCTTGAGGTCGCCGTTATCCCACTGCTCCTGGGTAGGGTTGATGATGACTTCGCCGTCTACAAGACCGATCTGTGTGGCAGCGCAGGGGCCATCGAACGGAATATCGGAGATCGTCGTTGCAAGAGGTGCGCCCAGCATGGCGACCAGCTCGGGTCTGCATGCGGGATCCACGCTCATGACCATGCACTCCAGGGTAACATCATTTCTCATATCCTTGGGGAACAGGGGACGCATGGGTCTGTCGATGACGCGGCTTGTAAGAATTGCGTTCTCGGAAGGCTTGCCTTCTCTCTTGTTGAAGCCGCCGGGCATCTTGCCGATCGCGTAGAATTTCTCGGAATATTCCACGCTGAGGGGGAAGAAATCGATCCCGTCGCGGGGCGCTGCGGACTCTGTCGCCGTGCAGAGAACGGTGGTATCACCATAGTGCATCAGGACACAGCCGTTTGCCTGTGCGCCGACCCTGCCGATATCGATCGAAAGGGTACGGCCTCCCAGTTCCATTGAATAGGTTTTGTAATCTGCCATTTTTTTCTCCTTCTTGCGGGTCCTTCGTCCGCACGACTGCTCCTGCGGAGCAGTCTAATGAGCCTCGCTTCGCACGACTGTCCTGACGGACAGTCTTATGAGCCTCGCTTTGCTCAACTCAATATTAAATATTAAAAATGATGAATGTAAAAAATAAAGCGACGAACAGACCGGACACCTGTCCGGTCAGTGCGCCGCCATATCTCCTGAAACGGATTACTTTCTGATGCCGAGCTTTTCGATCAGTGCACGATATCTCTCGATATCCACTCTCTTGAGGTAGTCAAGAAGGCCTCTTCTCTGACCTACCATCTTCAGAAGTCCTCTGTTGGAATGGAAATCCTTGGGATTTCTCTTCATGTGCTCGGTGAGATCCCTGATCCTTGCTGTAAGTACAGCGATCTGGACCTCGGGAGAACCTGTGTCGTTCTCACATCTTGCGAAGGATGCCATGATTTCGGCTTTCTGTTCTTTCGTGATCATAATTTCTCTCCTTTGCCCCCTGACGGGCTTTCGTCATCCGCCGCATCCCAGCATCAGGATGGAGTATCCGTGATCCGAGAAACGGTAAAATAAACACAACATTTGAATATTAGCACAGTTAAATTGATTAGGCAAGATTTAACTTCGCAATTCCGGCAAATTACCGCTCAATGCTCCTGAAAATATCTGCGCCCGTCTTCCAGGTCCTGCAGCATGGCCTGCTTCAATTCCTCAACACCGGAGAATCTTTTCTCCGGACGTTTCCACGTAAGGAGTCTTGTTTCGATCTCCGAATCGTAAATATCTCCTTCAAAATCGTACAGATAGGTCTCGATCGTGACCTCGGGGGTGTCGTTGACCGTGGGCTTTGTCCCGATATTGGTCATGCCGTACACCTCTTTTCCGCCGGTGGTGACGATCGAATAATATACGCCGAAAGGCGGAAGGAGCTTTCGCTCTTCCGGCACCTGGTTGGCCGTCGGGATATGGATCCTTCTTCCCAGGGCCCTGCCGTGACGGACCCGTCCGATCACGCTGTAGGGTTCCCCGAGGGCCCGTGCGGCTTCTTCCATCTTCCCTGCCTGGACCAGGCTCCGCACATAGGTGGAGCTGATCTCCTTTCCGTCCAGCCGGACCTTGGGGATCATTTCGGTCTCATATCCGTATTTCCCGGCCAGCTTCTCCAGAAGGGCAAAGTCGCCTTTCCCCTTGTCTCCGTAGGAAAGATCCGGTCCTGCCGCGATATAGGCGGCGTGCATCTGTTTTACCAGAATGTCTTCTATAAAAGCCTCGGGCGGTGTTGCCGCGATCACCTCGTTAAAGGCAAGCTCCACCAGGACGTCGACGCCCATTTTCGCGAACTGGCGCCGTTTCTCCTCCCGGGTGGAAAGTTCTTTTCTTGTGCCCTTGCTGAAAAAGGATTCCGGCGAGGGATGAAAGGTCAGAACGGCGGTCTTAAGCCCCTTCTCTTTCTGCTTCAGGAGATCCCCGATCAGCGCCTTGTGTCCAAGGTGCATTCCGTCGAACTTCCCGATGGAGACGGCTGTAGGCGTTTCTATATGAAACGGTTCACTGGTTTCGATTATTCTCATTCGATGTCCTCACTCCGGCCGGGCCTTATTCCTGCAGCCGGGGTCATTGATCTGGGAGTCAGTTACGTGGAACATTTTGACGGGAAGGATCCTCCTTCTGCCGGCATGGTACCGGTACAGTGCATAGAAGGTCCCGTCATGCCCGTAAACGCGGATCCTTTCGGAGCGCGGGAGCACCCCTTCCTCCAGGTTCTCCCCGGAAAGGGGGTTGCCGTTCCGAAGATACAGCATATCGGCCTCTTTGACATGGACCGCCGGTGCTTCGGCAAAAAACGCATCCACCGGGATCACGTGCCGCAGGAAGGCATCATTCCCTTCCGCCATCAGTGCCTCGATCTCGGACAGCGTCAGCGCTTCCTCCAGCGTGAACATGCCGACCCTGGTCCTCGTAAGATGCTCCATGGCGGCACCGCACCCGAGGCGGTTCCCGATGTCTTCGCAGAGCGTCCGGATATAGGTCCCCTTGGAGCAGACGACGCGGATCGTAACATAGGGAAGGCCAAAGCCTTCCAGTGACAGTTTTTCTATGACGACCCTCCGGGGCTTGCGTTCAACGGTCTTTCCCGCCCGGGCCAGCTCGTAGAGACGCTTTCCGTCCTGCCAGACAGCCGAATACATCGGCGGGATCTGGTCGATCTCACCGGTAAATTCCGTAAGCACTTCCCGGACGGCGTCTTCGGTAATGCGGCCGACCGTCTCTTCATCCGCCTCGGAAAGGATACTGCCCGTCATATCCTGGGTATCCGTCGTAACGCCGAGGCGCATGAGCGCCACATATTCCTTATCGCGGTCGGCGATCAGCTCCGCCAGTTTTGTGCCCGTACCCAAACATACAGGAAGCACTCCCACCGCTTCCGGATCGAGCGTCCCTGTATGCCCTGTTTTTCTCATATGAAGGATACCCCGCAGCTTTGCGACCACATCGCTGGACGTGTATCCCGGTTCTTTATTTACAACGATCATGCCGTTGAAATGATTCTCAATCCTTGGCATTCTCTTCACTTTCATCCCACTGCAGGCTGATCTGCCTGCTGATCCGGTTGATGATATCGTGGTATTCCGCGCTGATCGTGAATCCGGCTGCCCGGGAATGCCCGCCGCCGCCGAAAACAGCCGCGATCTTCGCAACGTCCACCTCCCCCGTGGAACGCATGCTGACCTTATAGGAGGAGGGCTGGATCTCATACAGGAAGATCGCGCATACGACGCCTTCCGTGTCGACCAGCTGGCTGCTGATCCCGTCCGTATCCGAACTGACGGCTCCGTAGAGCTCCATGGTCTGCCTGCCGAGGACACTGTAAATGCAGCGTCCGTCCATAAATCGTACGCTCTCTACCAGGGCGCGGCCCATGATCTGCTGCTGGACATAGGTCTTCTCGAAAAAGACTTCCTGCACGATGGCGGGAAAATCAAAGCCGTATTCCAGAAGGCGCCCGGCGATCTCCATCGTGCTCCTGGATGTATTGGAGAACTTGAACACACCGGTATCCGTCACCATGCCGATATACAGGTTCCGTGCGATCGGCTCGTCGATGAGGGAGGGATCCATCACATTATAGACCAGCTCGCAGGCGCTCGATGCGGTGGGGACGACATAATTGGCCGTCCCGCTCCCGGGATTGGTCACATGGTGATCGATATTGATCCTCCGCTCCGCCTTGTCGAACATCAGGGAGGCGTCGCCAAGACGCGTGCTCTCACAGTCGAGACAGATGAAGGCATCATATTTTTCCACATCCGTCTCATACCCCTTCCGGATATATTCCGTTCCGGCGATATTTTTCCGAAGGCTTTCCGAAAAGTCCCCCAGAAAAACATCGATCCGCGCATCCGGCATGGCTTTTTTCAGGTACAGGTACATGGCCATGCAGGAACCGACACAGTCCCCGTCCGGCCGGACATGTCCGCTGATCCCGATCGTGCGGCAGTCTTTCACCTCTTCAAGTATATTCAATAGTCTGCCCCTTCGTCTTCCTCATCCTGTATGTAGGCACTGGTATCATTGATATCAATGCCCTTCTCCCGCCGGAGCCTGTCGGACTCTTCATCTCCGGCACGGACCTCGTCGATCTTCTGTCCCATGGAGACGCCGTAGGCAATGGAATCATCCACGATGAACCGAAGCTCCGGTGTATTGCGCAGGTTGACCGTACGGGCCAGTTCACTCCGGATATAACCGGAAGCGCTCTTTAAGCCCTCCAGGGTGGATCTGCACGCCTCCTCGTCTCCCAGGACCGAGCAGACGACTCTGCAGGTCTTGAGATCGGGAGCCACTTCCACGCTCATGATGCTGGTCATGGGGGACACCCTGGGATCCTTGATGGTGCGGATGATCCCTGCAAGAGCCCGCATGACTTCATCGTTGATCCTGCGGTTCTTTACACTGTTTTTTCTCATTTCTTATTCTGTGCTTCCTTTTCTTTCTGCGCGATCACCTGTTCCCTGGGAACTTCCACCATCTTATAGGCTTCTACGGTGTCGCCCACGTTCATGCTGTCAAAATCTTCGAATACAAGACCGCATTCATAACCGGCCTTGACTTCCTTGACGTCATCCTTGAAGCGCTTGAGGGATGCCAGCGTGCCTTCGTAGATCTGCTCGCCGTCCCTGGTAATGCGGATGCTGCAGCCCTTCTCGATCACGCCGTCCAGAACGTAGGAACCGGCGATATTGCCGATCTTGCCGGACTTGAAGATCATACGCACTTCCGCATGACCGATGACCTTTTCTTCGTAAACAGGCGCCAGCATGCCCTTGAGGGCAGCATCGACATCGTCGATCGCCTGGTAAATGACCTTGTACAGATGGATGCTTACGCCGCCGTGCTCCGCAATGGACTTGGCCGTTGCATCCGGATGTACGTTAAAGCCGATGATCGCCGCATTGGACGCCTGTGCCAGCGTGACATCCGACTCTGTGATATTGCCGGCCGCGCTGTGGATGATCTTGACGACGACTTCATCGTTGGAAAGCTTCAGGAGGCTTGCGCACAGCGCTTCCACGGAACCCTGGACGTCAGCCTTGACGATCAGGTTCAGTTCCTTCATCTTGCCTTCGCGCATCTGGTCGAACAGGTCTTCCATGTTCATGGACATTCTGTTCTCTTCCACCAGCTCTTCCTTATGCTGTGCCTTGTAGGTAGCCGCATACTGTTTTGCGCTGTCGTTATTCTCGTGCGCAAGGAAGACTTCGCCGGCGCTGGGCACTTCGGAAAGCCCCAGTACCATAAGAGGTGTGGAAGGACCCGCTTCCCTGACGTTCTTGCCCTTGTCGTTGATCAGGGCACGGACCTTGCCGCTGGCTGCTCCCGCGGAAATGAAATCTCCCACATGAAGCGTACCCTTCTGTACGAGCACGTTCGCAACGGGACCGCGGCCCTTGTCCAGTCTTGCTTCCAGGACAAGTCCTCTGGCAAGTCTGTCGGGATTGGCCTTGAGTTCCATGACGTCTGCCTGGAGAAGGATGGTCTCCAGAAGATCATCGATGCCTTCACCGGTCTTTGCGGAAACGGAAACGAATTCGGTCTGTCCGCCCCAGTCAGTGGGGATCAGCTCATACTTGGAAAGCTGCTCCTTGACCCTGTCGGGATTTGCACCGGGCTTGTCGATCTTGTTCACCGCAACGATGATCTCGACGCCGGCCGCCTTCGCATGGTTGATCGCTTCCACGGTCTGCGGCATCACGCCGTCATCCGCCGCAACGACCAGAACCGCGATATCCGTGGACTGGGCGCCGCGAAGACGCATGGCCGTAAATGCTTCATGTCCGGGCGTATCCAGGAAGGTGATCGTACGGTCCTGTACCTTGACGGTATAGGCACCGATCGCCTGGGTGATACCGCCCGCTTCCTTCTCCGTGACCTTTGTCTTACGGATATAGTCGAGGATGGAAGTCTTACCGTGGTCAACGTGGCCCATGACGCAGATGACGGGAGGTCTCTGAACCATATCCTTCTCGTCTTCTTCCTCTTCACGGAGCAGTTCTTCGATCACGTCGACCTTCTCCTCCTTCTCGCAGAGGATATCGTAATCGGCTGCGATCTCTTCCGCATCCTCGTAGGAAAGCTCGCTGTTGACCGTCATCATCTTACCGGCAAGGAAAAGCTTCTTGATAAGATCCGCCGCCTTTAAGTGCATGGCTTCCGCAAGATCTCCGATCGTAAGCTTCTCGGGAATGGTAATGACCTTGATCAGATCTGCCGGCTCTTCCTTCTTCTCAACGACAGGCTTGATGAACCTGCCGGCACGGCTCCGTCTTTCCTTCTGGTCATCCATGACAAAGGCATTGTCCTTCTTGCCCTTCCTGTCCTTTGCCTGATTTGCTCTTCTCTTATTCTCGTTATTGCCGAAGGCTTCCGCCGCTTCCGGACGTCCGGAGGATGCTCCCTTCCTGCCGCCGGGCGCAGGCGCACCGCCTCTTGCAAAATTCCCCTGGCCCTGCTGGCCGAAACGTCCCTGGCCGGCTGCGCCGCCCCTGGAGAAACCGCCCTGGCCCTGCTGGCCAAAGCGCCCCTGTCCGGAGGCACCGCCTCTTGCAAAACCGCCCTGGCCCTGCTGGCCCTGACGATTGTCGTTCATACGCACGCGTCCCTGGGAAGGATCTCTTCTTGCACCGTCCTGGCGGGGTCTTGCCGCCTGGCCCTGCTGTGCGGGACGGCCGTCGTTCATGCGCACACGCCCCTGACCCTGCTGTGCAGGCTGGCCCTTAGGCGCGCCCTGGCGGGGTCTTGCCGCCTGTGCGGCTTCTTCCGCTCTGGCTGCTTCCTCAGCAGCTTTTGCCGCCTTCGCGGCTTCCTCTGCAGCTTTCGCAGCCTCTTCCGCAGCCTTTGCAGCTTCCTGTGCCTTTAAGAGCGCCGCAGCTTCTTCCGCTGCCTTTGCGGCTTCTGCCCTTGCGGCTTCTTCCGCTGCCTTTGCCTTTGCTGCTTCCTCGGCTGCCTTCGCCGCCCTGGCGGCTTCCTCTGCAGCCCTTGCTGCTGCGGCCTTCGCTGCGGCATTCGGATCCGGCTTATGATAATCCACCGTCATCTGGGACGGAACGATCTTGGGCTTGATCGGATGATAGGTCTGGGAAGATGGAGCTGCAGGCCTTTCGGGTCGTCTGTCCTGACGTCTTGCAGGACTTTGCTGGCCGGCCTGGCTCCTTCCGCCCTGGCTGCCGCCCGTATAGGCGTTGCCGGAGCGGCTGCCGCCCTGGTTATTGCTGGTAACGATAATGATTTTCTTCTTCTTTTTCACGGGGACCGCACGAACGCCTTCCGCAGCGGCCGGTGCCTGTGCTTCCCTGGCAGCAGGTCTTGCTTCCGGCGACTTCGAAGACGAAGCGTCCGCAGCCTGGGGAGCCTTTTTTTCTCCGCCGAATCTGGCTGCGACAAGAGCGGCGGCATCCTCATCGATACTGCTGCTGGCAGTCTTCGCATCGATTCCCTTCTCGTTCAGGAAGGCGATGATATCTTTTTTGTCTGCGCCGTATTTCTTTTCCAGTTCACTTATCTTCGTTTTCGCCATTACTACCTCTTTCTTTATTCTCGCTGTCGATCAGCTTTAAAACCGTATCCGCAAAGCCTTCATCCGTTATGGCGATGCAGACCCGCTTCTCACGTCCGATGGCGTGTCCGAGCTGACCGCTCTCCCCGAATATCCGGAGCGGGACATCATAATAGTCACATTTATTTTTCAATGCTCCGGCGGTGTTCTCTCCCGCATCCTCAGCAAGGATCACCAGGCGCGCCTTTCCGGACCGGATCGCTTCTTCTGTCTGAAAGGATCCGCTCCTGATCCTTCCGGCGCGTTCCGCCAGCCCCAGCATTGACAGTGCTTTATTCATCCGCAGCACCTCCGGGAGGACCCTCTCTTTCCAGCTGCCTCCGAAGTTCCTCGTAGATCTCGTGGGGGATCTCGCATGCAAAGGCCCGGTTCAGCGCCTTGCGCTTCTCGGCCTTAGCAACGCAGGCCGGATCCGGGCAAAGATATGCGCCCCTTCCGTTTGCGCGGCCCGTACTGTCCGGCCGGACCACTCCCTCCGGCGTCCTGATCACGCGGATCAGCATTCTTTTTTCCTTTACTTCTCCGCAGCCCACACAGCTGCGCATCGGAACTTTCTTCGGCATTGTGGATATCTTACTCCTGGTCTTCCGCTTCTTCCGGGTTCGATCCTTCGGCTTCTTCCGGCGCGTACTCTTCCGCAGCGCCTTCCTCATCCGCTTCGTAGTATTCTTCAGTCTCTTCACTTACCGGCAGAGGGTTTCCCATTGCATCAACGGGATTGCCGTACTGGTCCACATATTCGACTTCCTCATCGTCTTCATCGTCGAGATAGTCTTCATAACGGAATCCGTAGGCATCCTTGGCCTGCGTCTCGCTCTTGATATCGATCTTGTAGCCGGTAAGCCGCGCGGCAAGACGGGCATTCTGTCCTTCGCGTCCGATTGCCAGGGAAAGCTGGTAATCCGGAACGACGACCTTGGCGCTCTTCTCCTCGGGATCCGCGAATACCGCATTGATCTTTGCCGGGGAAAGGGCATTCTGGATCAGGTTTCCGGGGTTGTCGTCCCATGCGATGATATCGATCTTCTCACCGCGGAGCTCATCCACGATGCTGTTGACACGGGTACCGTTCTGGCCGACGCAGGCGCCGACGGGATCAACGCTCTCCACATTGCTCCTGACCGCGATCTTGGTACGGCTTCCGGCCTCTCTGGCAATGCTCATGATCTCCACTTCGCCCTTGCCGATCTCCGTAACGACCTCCTCGAACAGTCTTCTGACGAGGTCTTTATGTGTGCGGCTCAGCAGGATCCTTGTGGAACCCTTCTGGGTCTTCTTGACGTCCAGGATATAGACCTTGATCCTGTCGTTCATCTTCAGCTCTTCGCCCGGGACCTGCTCCTTTTCGTTCAGGATGCCGTCCGCTTTACCGAGATTGACGGACCAGCTCCTGCCCACCTGGCGCTGCACGACACCGGTAACGATCTGCTTCTGCTTGTCAATGTAAAAGTTGTATACGGAATTGCGTTCTTCTTCGCGGATCTTCTGAAGGATGACATTCTTGGCGATCTGAGTTGCGATACGGCCGAAAGACTCACTGTCAAAATCCACCTGGACAAGATCACCGACTTCACCGTTGATATGAAGCCGTACGGCATCCGCCTGGGAGATCTGGTACTGCGGATCCTCCACGTCCTCCTGGGATGCGACGATCGTTTTCTCGGTATAGATCCTGTACTGGACCGTATCACGGTCGACTTCGACTTTCACGTTATCTGTTTTGCCGAAGTTGTTCTTGCAAGCCGTGATCAGTGCGGCCTCGATCGCGTCCACCAGCGTTTCCTTGCTGATGTGCTTTTCCTTCTCGAGACCTTCAATGGCCAGCCTTAGTTCTTCCGCCCTGTCGATCTTCTCTTTCTTTTCGCTCATTTTTCTGTTTCTCCTTTTCTGCGCCAAAACGCAAAGTGACCGTAATTCAGAAATCCAGTTTCAGACGGATCCCGGAGATGTTCTTTCTTTCCAGGACCAGTTCTTTTCCTTCTCCATTCTCTTCATCCTGCAGGCCGATCGTGACCGAGGTTTTGTCATACGCTTTCAGGATGCCGGAAAAAGCCTTGCTCTTTCCTTCGTCATAAGGCCGGAATGTCGAGCCTTCCACTTCTTCCCCAAGGCTTGCTTCAAAGTGCCTGTCTTTGGTCAGCGCTCTTCCGAGCCCGGGACTTGAGACCTCCAGGATGTAGGCATCCGGGATAAAATCATCCGCATCCAGCGCATCTGACATGGCCCTGGAAACATTTTCGCAGTCCCCGATATTCACGCCGCCGTCCTTGTCGATATAGCAGCGCAGGTAATGATCCGCGCCTTCCTTCACATATTCGACATCATAGACACGGACGCCGTTTTCTTCCGCAATGGGGGTCAGCATTGCTTCTGCCTTTTCTTCTATTCCGGAACGTCTGGAAGCCATTTTCACCTCATAATGAAGGAGTGGACTTTCGCCCACTCCTTACCATAAATACGTTATTAACCTTACAAAGGTTAGCACAGCCGTCCTTAAAAAGCAAGACCAATATGCCATTTAATCCCGAAAATCCGGATATTTCTCCGTTTTCATCAGACATCCTGCTGCTGTGTATCCTGTCCGGGTGCCTCTGTCTCTTCCTGCTCGGCAAAATCCCCGGGTTCGCAGGTGCGGTACTGTGCATCCTTTACCTCTTCCCACTCCGCATCCTGGGGCTCCGACTCGCTGACATGAATGATCTTTGTTCCGCAGTGGCTGCAGTATACCGCCGATTCGGAGTTTACCGCACCGCAGGCCTGGCAGTAAACGACGGGCTTTCCGTCGCTCTTTTTCTTCTTAAGGTCTTCTATCGTCGAAAGACATGCCTCGACCTTTTCAAAATATGCCTTGTATTCTTCTCCCGCATCTTCCGCATGTTCACTGTAATATTTCTTTCCGATCTCCGCGTAGAAATTCTTCAGGGCCTTCTGCTGGTCCGCGATCTGCGAATTCAGTCTGCTGTTGTCCGCAAAGACCTTTGCCTGCCTGGCAATGTCCTGTCCCGCATCGAACAGGATCTGTCCGGCCTCCGTCAGCTTCTCTTCCACATCATTCCACATACCCATTGATTAAAACCTCCGTCCTGTATGCCTCCGCCTCCCGGGCGGCACGTCCGTTCTTGTGTTAAAGTATACCTCGCGACTGTTCCCGATTTGATGAAATTGCTGTGAACTTTTCGGAAAAAGTTGATAACCGGCGCAGCCGTTTCCGGCCTTACCGCACAAAAAAAGTCCTGATCGCTCAGGACTTTCCAGTGACCCGTACGGGATTCGAACCCATGATTTTGCCGTGAGAGGGCAACGTCTTAACCACTTGACCAACGGGCCGTACATCTTTTAAATGACGCAAAATGTATATTACTATAGGAGACGGTTTAATGCAAGTACTTTTTTCAAATGATAAAAACAAGTTTTCCGTTCCCGTTTTGCGGGAGTACAAAAAGACGGACAGGGTCGTTATTCTTCCCTGTCCGTCCTGCTGCCTTCATTCTTCTGTCTGCGTTCTGCATTCTGCAGCCCGCATCATCTTTGGCTCAGAATCATCTCCTGCTTATTGTGCCACGGGATCTACCCAGCCGCCCCTGACAAGAGGCGTACGGGAGCCGATCAGGCTGTCGATATTCACGCCCATGATCGCAGAAGCCTTCTGCTTGTAGAGGGCCGCCTGGGGACCATCGATGTTCTTATAGAAGTCGTAGGCCATCTTTCTGGTCCCGTCCGTCCGGAACAGGCCCTGGGCGATATTGGACTTCATTTCATGCGCATCATCCACTTCCCTGAAAAGAAGGAAGCTGGAAATAAACGGATTTGCCATGGCCTGCAGATACCCGTAGGCAACGGACGCTGCCTGCAGTTCATCTCCGAAACTGGAGGTAAAGCCGATCTCCGAAAGGGAGATGCTGCGCACCTGTCCCGCCGGATTCAGGAACTGCGGCTGGCACATGTAATCGGTGAGGATGAACAGGTTCTGCATGGTGATGTAGGGCGTGTTCACGTCCGTATGCACCCAGACGTCATATCCGTGCCATGTATAGGGATCATACAGCGGCGAGTTATAAGGATGGAAGGACAGGCCGTAATCGATATTGCCTTCCCGCAGGATATAGTAATTGAACCTGTCAAGGTATTCCCTGGAAAGGAAGCTTCCCGGATTGGACTTGCGTCCCCACTCCTGGTCGATCGAGTTGTAGATCCTGGCCGTTGCGTTCTCCGACCTGATCCCGTTATAGAAGATACGGAACGCCTTGTTGTACTCGCTGACGTTGTACTCAAGGTTGTCGGAAGACATGTAGTACTGCTCCGTGCGTGCATTCACTTCATTTCCGACGATCCAGTTGTCGACCTGGCCGCAGCCGTATCCTCCGTTATACCTTCTGCCGAGGAACGCCGCGATCGCCTTCAGGTGCTTCACGCCGCCGGGTTCTGCCGTATTGAAGGCATAGTTCGGGCAGGAATGCCCGTTCCTTGCAAGAGGATGCACCAGATCCGCCGCGCCGGGGGTAAGACGGTTCAGGATATTGAGAGTGATCTGCATGCCCTGTGCCGTGTACATGGCAAGCACGTTATCGTACTGCATGAGTCCGGCAGGATTGAACGCGTACTGTACGCCTTCATAATCGAAGTAGATGGTAGGAAGCGTTTCGTTGGTCGACTCTCCGACGATGTCGCCGATATTGATATTATAGGAGATCTGTTTGATTCCCAGATCCTGGAGCGTTCCGTCGTTGATCTTCCTGGGATCCGGCAGGATTCCCTTCTTGCCGAAGTCCCGTCTGGGCGCCGCATACAGGGCAGCTGCCTCGGGATTGGTAATATAATGCTCGTCACTGACCTGCACCATGGCGCCGCCGCGTCTGACCGCCACCAGGAACTTGCGGGAAAGGTTGGACGATGCGGAACCCAGGTTCAGAGGAAATGAAACGGAGGTATTGGCGCCGGCGCCGCAGCTTCCGACGATATTGCCGACCGGACCGTCTTCATTGACTTCATTGGCGAAAACATAGAACTTCCCGTCATCTGACGCCGGGACCGGAGCCGCGCTCATCTGGCACACCACCTGGCCGCCCTGGATCGTACAGGATGTGATCGCGACCGATCTCTCCGCGGCAAAGCCGGAAAGTCCCGCAAATGCCAGAATAAGGACGAAACAGATCGCCGCGGCAAGTTTCGGCCCGAAAGATATCAGCCTGCTTGTCATCATACTTTTCTTCATACATTATCTCCCGATGTTCTTGACCATTGAGGCGGCAGGCTGGCCCAACGGTCTGCCTGCCGTCCTGTATCCATACATATTTGTTCTATAATATAACATCGGAAGACGAAATAGTACATATTACTCAATATGATTTTCCGCAAATGCGTTATGGCTGAATTTTCCGTAATACCGGAGCCGGTTCGAAAAACGCACCTCCCCGGTCTCCTCTACCCTGCTCTTTCCGCGGAATACCATCCTGGCCTCCTTCCCGCTGACAGTCGTATTGGCGGTCACGGGCTCCGTCAGGACCTGCTCGTACCTTGCATCCGGAATTTCCCGGATCGTATAGGTCACGTCATCCTTCCCGCCGCCGGCCACCTTGAAAGAGGTCTCCCCGTTTCTCTGGCCGGAACTGAAACGGATGCAGGCCGTGTAATGCAGGCCGTTGCTTCCCGTGACGGAATACAGGAACACCGGTGTCCCGAAAGACGGACAGTCGTCATTGATGCTCTTGCGGATTATGATGCGCGGATCCTCGTAATGCGTCTGCGGCACATTGGTCACGACCTCATTCGAAGGATCCTTCTGCTCCGTGTCGTCATATCCCCGGACTGTCCTTTCTGCCCGGTTCTTATAAGCCCTTTCCAGGCCGCTTCTCTTATCCTCCCGGATCCGCACGGTAACGGCAAAATCATAGGTGGCATTGTAGAACCGCTCGGCAGAAGGATCTTTGCATTCGAACCGGAGCATATGGTCTTTCTCTGACCATTCATACGTGAACATGTCCGAAACATCCCTGCCGCTTTCTTCCGTGACCCCGTGGGAGATGACCTCCAGGTCCTCGTGCAGCACATCGGTGACGGCAAAGGATTTATACCGGTAGGACGGTCTCTCCAGCGGTACGAACTGCGTAATATGGTATGTGAACGGTTCCTCTTCCTCCAAAAGCGTGTCGGATTCCACTTCATTTTCATCACTGTCGCTCACAGTCTTCACCGGCTTCTGCAGCCGGTACGGTACATAGGCATAGGCGGAAAAATAGGTTATAAAGGCACGCCCGACCTCCTCTCTTGCCGGGACATAGATCCCTTCGTTGATCTGGGAAACACCGGCAAGGTAACGGTCATACACCCTGGTAAAATCCGGAGCATGTTTACTCTCGCCGATCTCCAGCCGCATATCCGGGACCTCCCGGTATGCCAGCCGCAGCCATCCGCCGTATATGACGCTGAAACTGGAAGTTCTCTCCAGCTCCATCCGGATCTCTCCTCTGGTATCCGGCTCTGTCTGGAGGTCCAGATCTCCCGAATACATCCACAGGTATCCCGGATAGGCACTTACCTCACTGCGGTAGTAGACCTTGCAGTCGGGGGCCGCCTGGATCGAATGGATCGAGCCGCTGTTATTCCGGAAGCCGTAGCACTGGCAGCAGTCGATGTCCCCGAAATTGAGGCTCATGTCGCACTGCAGCGGAATATCATTCCCCGTCCCGTCTTTCGTAAACAGGTCAAAGGTGACTTCCGCACCGGCATCCAGAAAATCCAGTCCGATCATACCGTCTTTTCTCGCCGAAACGACAATGACCGGATAAACGGTCATTCCGTCCTGCGTACAGCTCTCAAAGGAAAACGTACATTTGACGTGGACCTTCTTTCCCTGATAGACGCCTGCGTTGCGGATCCAGACGCCGCACCTTCCGGAAAGCGCATCCGTTCCCGGCGATACCCCGTAAGCATCATAGATCTCCATCTTATTCTCATGGTTGAAGTCCGTGATCCTCCGGCTGGCCGCTTCACCGTCCCCGTCCTGCCAGTATTCGATCTTCGTATCTGCCGCCGCCTTGAGGGAAAACGAATATTTATCATCCGCAAATCCCGTATTCTGTACGATCGTCACCGAAGGGGCATCTACTGCAAGGGTGTGTTCTACACCGGAAGAAAGACGCGGCGCAGCGGCCCGCAGTTTCACTTCCTTTTCCTCTTCGGCGGGAAGGACCGGTTCTTCTTCGGCAGGAGGGACCGCTCCCTCTTCTGTCACAGTCGTTTCTTCTGCAGCCTGCAGTTCCTCTTTGATCGTATCTCTTTCCGGCAAAGGCTCCGGTGCAGCTTCCTGCTTATTCGGCTCTGCGGCTGCTTCGGGTGCAGGCTCCTGCTCCTTCGGCTCTGCGGCCGTTTCCGCTCCGGGCGTCACTTCTTCCGTCCCGGGAGCCTCTGTTCCCGCC
>CAMNCY010000042.1 GCA_946534785.1 uncultured Lachnospiraceae bacterium
ATGTTCTGGAGCCGGACCAGTGCATCACATACCACGTTTTCTGTGAGAGTGATGATTTCCTTCAGTATCACAGCATGCTGGGGGATGCGGAGCAGACACAGGAGGGCAGTGCGGTAAGACTGGCTGACGGAAGCGGGGATATGGTGCGGTTTTACCGGGATCCCTGGTATTCGAAGCGGAGTGTCCTTCAGGTGGCCGACCGCATTATCCTGTGCGGCGGCGATACAGCCGAAAACCTCCGGATCCTGGAACAGCTTGTTACGCTGTACGGGGTGCATGCGCCGGTGTATGTCCGCTCTTCCTCCCTGCGGGAATCCCGTCCGGACGGGCAGAAGATCATCCTGTATGGAGCGCAGGAAACGGTCTATTCTCCCGAAATGATGCTGCGCGGGAAACTGAATGAAGCCGCGAAGGCACTGCACACGGTCTATACAGAGCAGACGGGCGGGAAAGGCCCGGCCTTTGAAGATCTCGGATGGTTCCAGAAGGAATCGAACATTGCGGCGGCGGATCATATGCTCTGCAAGCTGCGGATCCTTCTTGGCCGGGAGGATGTCACGGAACTGACCGAAGAGAACTGCAGGCGCGCCATGGATGTTTTCCGGGAATCCCGGCGGGATCCCGTCTTTTTCCAGACGCTTTTGAAGACCGAACACATCCGGTGGATGCGTTTCCATATGATGTACAACTGGAAGTACGACGCCGTAAGGAACGATCTTCTGCGTCATCATCCTCTCCTTGTCCCTTATGAGGAGCTTTCTTCCGATGACCGGCTGAAGAACGCGCCGGCATGGGAAGTGATCGGAGATATGCCGCATGTCCTTGACCGAACACTATAACGCCTTCATATCATACCGGCATAATGAACGGGATTCCTCGGCCGCGCAGTCGATCCAGCGCGGCCTGGAGCACTTTGTCGTCCCGCCCTCCGTCCGGAAGAAGACAGGGATCCGCAGGATCGACCGGGTATTCCGGGACAAGGAAGAACTGCCCATTACCAGAGACCTCGGGGAAAACATCGACCGTGCCCTGGCAGGTTCAGATTATCTTATCGTGATCTGTTCTCCCGAACTTAAGGAATCCCGCTGGTGCATGCGAGAAATCGAGGTCTTTCTTACGACGCATGATACGGACAGGGTCCTGACCGTCGTTACGGAAGGTGAGCCCGCGGATGTCATACCTGCCGTTCTCCTGGAAAAAGAGGTGCAGCGCACAGATCCCGTCACGGGGCAGACTTACACGGAAAAGATCCCTGTCGAGCCCCTTTCCTGCGATTACAGGAAACCTGCCGCGACCGGCAGGCGCAGGGATTTCCGCGAAACGGAAAAAACCGAACTCCCGAGGCTTGCGGCGGTAATCCTGGGCTGTACCTATGACGAACTCATCCGGAGGCGCCACCAGTATGAGATGCGGAGATTCCTTTTCGCAGGGAGTCTCTTCCTTCTTGCATCTGTAGTTGTGACCGGTTATTTTGCCTGGAGCAGGAACGAGATCCGCAGCAGCTATGACCGCGCCCTGATCAGTCAGTCCCGGGAGCTTGCCGTCAGGTCGGAGGAGTCTCTGGATGATGAAGACCGGGTCGGCGCGGTCCGCCTTGCCATGCAGGCGCTTCCGTCCGCGGAAGATCCCCGGCCGGTGACGGCAGAGGCGGAGTATGCCCTGACAGAGGCCCTCGGGGTCTATTCTTCCGGGCAGGAGCTCGAAGGGACATGGATCTTCGAAGCCCGGGACCGGATCGTCGATTATTCATACAGTGAGAGCGGAAAATATCTTATTGCAATGGACCGTTCCGGAGCGCTGACCGTCTGGGACGTGAAGGAAAGGGAACGCCTGGCCGTCTGGGAGATCGCACGGGATGAGGATATCCCCGCCTTTAAGCTGCTTTCGGAAGACTGCGCCGTTGTTTTCCGGGGAAATACGATCTTTGCCATGAATTACCTTACCGGAGAGCAGCTCTGGGTCCGGCACCTGCCTTACGCGGGAATTTCCGCGGAACTCTCCTCCGACCGCAGAACGGTCTTTGCGGAAAACCGCAGGGCCCTGTATCAGCTGGATGCCGTTTCCGGGGAGGATATCCGCGTACTGGATGCCGCTTCCTGGGAGGATATCCGCGCACCGGAGCAGGATGCGGCGGTGAAGAACGGATATTTTTTCAGCATACAGCCAAATCCGGCAGGCGATGCGGCCCTGGTGCAGGTCCGCGAAACGGGGGACGGGGAAGCAAGCCGTTTTTATCTCTGGAACCCGGAAAAAGAGTCGCTTATCCCATTGGGAAGCGATGCGGCTTACCGGGGCGTTATCCGATATGGCTGGGCAGACGGGGAGAGAGTGTACATCTGTCATCAGGAAGACCGTGCCGGCTCTTTTTCCGGCGAAAAGATCATTCAGGTCGCAGACGCCCCTCTGCATGTTGTCTGCATCGATACCGTTTCCGGCAGGGAGATATGGAAAACAACGCATGAATTTTCCGGACTCAGTGAGGATGTCCCGGCCGTTCCCACACTGATCGCCGGTCAGGATCGCGGAATGAAAGAGGGGCTTCTCGTCGCTTACGGACAGACCGTCCTGACGCTGGATCTGGAGAATGGAAAAACATTGCTCCGGCGGGACCTGGGTGCGCAGGTTCTGGGTTTCCTCGCGGCTTATCCGGACAGGTATCTTGCAGCCCTGGAAAGCGGGCAGGTCGCACTGGTAAGCTATGCCCCGAAGACCGTAGTCTATTACAAGCAGTTCGCCGGCGGGATCCTGTCCGTCATGCAAAGCCCTGCGGACAATATGCCGGAAAACGAGGTGCTTGTTCTTCGTGACGGAAAAATCCTCCTTTATGAAGCTTCGAAAAGCGGGGTCTATGAACCGTGCCGCGGAGACGTGAGCCTGCAGCCGCCCCTGAAGACCGAAGAGATTTCCGGTAAATACCTGGTCACACTCACGCAGGAACCCGGACTTCTTGTCACGGACAGGGAAACGATGACATCAGAGAAGGTCCTTCTGGAGGGCGATGCTTTTTCCTGGAGGATCCTGGGAAGTGCCGGCGAGGGTGCCGGCGAGGCCGGCGGCGGGAGTGACGATGAGGCCGACGATGAGGCCGACCATGAGGCCGGCGGCGGGGACGGCGGCGGCAGGAAAGCGATCCTTGCCTGTAATGGAGAAAAGCTCTCCTTCCACCTGTTTGATCCTGCAACAAAAGAGATGAAACTCATCGCGGAGGATGATCCTTTTGCGGTGGATTATGGTCTGTTCTTTGCCGATTACGGACGGTTTTTCGGGAAGTATGACCGGTTTGTCCTGTACAGCGACGGAGATCATACACTCCGGAAGCTGGATACAAAAAGCGGGGAAGTCATGTCTGTCCGGCCGGAAGGACTTGCGGATACGCAGCATCTTCAGAATGCGTACAGGAAGGATCTCATATCCTACGGGTCTCTGCTGATGCCCGCACCGGTCTTTGTTTCTCCGAAGGGTTCCCGGGCCCTGACGACACTTTATGATGAGGAGACCTCCGAAACAGGCGGGATCCTGGTCGATCTTCAGGCCGGGACAGTGACCCGGCTGGAAGAGATCCTGTACGACGGTATACTGGCAGCAGCCTTTAATGAGGAGGAGACACTGGCGGCTATCAGCGGGAATTTTCTGGTCAATATCTATGACATGAAGGGGAATATTCACGCCCGGATCTCCTGTGCCGGACGTCGGATCCTGTCTATGACATGGCGGGGAAAAGAACTGCTGGTACTGTATTCCGACAAGACCCTGGAGCGCTATGATGCCGAAGGTGAACTTAACGGGACGACACAGCTTATTTTTTCCGATACACCGATGGGAATTTATGAAATGATCCGATGGTCATTTACAGACAGCCGCCTGTACCTCATGGTGGATCATGATCTGTGCATTGCAGACGTGAAAAACTGGCCGCAGCACCAGAACGCCGCGGCGGGCAGCTGCCTTCTGCGGACCGGGGACGGGAATATCTGGAATTATATGACAGAACCCGGCCCTGACATGACGGCCGCCTACAGGATCGGAAAATTCCGGGAACTGACAGTCGATGAACTGATGGCGATGGGGAGAGAAATCGCGGGAGAGTGAGCAGTGGGGCTGCAGGGCTGAGTCGCGGGGGCCGCGGGGGCTGCGTGACTCGACGCGGGCACCAGCGGCAGCTGTGGCCCCGGCCCCAGCCCCGCGACTCAGGTCAGCGACAGTTTCGCAAACTCTTCCTCGCTCAGTTTTTCGTTGAACGGGTGCTCCAGAAGATCCGGATGCTGCAGGAAGTAGAGCAGGATCTTCATGGACTTGGCAAAATAAAAGCCGTCCGCAATTCTTTCATCTACGGTCATAAACAGATCCACGCCGTCCTTAAAGACCACCTGCTCATTTTCATAAAAGGGAAGTTTTCCCGATTTTCCCACGACGATGAACAGGGAGGTGGTTCCCCAGTTGGTCAGGTGATGGTATCCCGCGGGAAGTCCGATCGATCCCAGGTTGGCAAAGTTGACGGTCGAATGGTAGGGATCCGATTCCACAAAAGCAGGCGGGATCTTGCCTTTTTTTTCCAGGAAACAGATAAAACGCACGATGGGCCTCGAGATCCATTTCGGAAGCCTGTTGAAGCGGTCGATCACACCGGTCGAAGGGTCCGCATACTGCCGGTCTTTCAGCTTCAGGAGCTGCCGGTGCAGTTCATTGTGCAGATCCTCGATCGTCCAGTCCGGCCTGCTGTGAATAAAAGCCAGGACCTCGCCGCCGTTGTCCGAGAATTCCTGTTTTACCGTAAAAGCAGCACTCACCTCATTGCGCCGGTACATCTTCCTGTTGTGAATGAAGACCGACAGTTTCGAGCGGAGCGTGATCGTCTTGAGCGTGGCCGCAATGATGCACTGGAACAGGTTGTAGCGGTATTCCGGATTCTCCGCATTTTTCCTCTGAATGTAATCGTTAACTGCGGTCAGGTCGATCCGGAAGCTGAAAAACGCTTCATTATCACACCGGTTCGGATACATGAACGGCATGATGAAATGCATCGAATCCACATCCTTCAGATATTGACCGTCAAATCGGTTTCCCATAGTTGTTTTTCTCCTTCAAAAGATTTTTACCCCGATAGCCTTTACACAAGCTGATGTCATACGAACGATTATACAGCAGTTTGAGACACGGGGACAGGTACGCTGACTCGCGGGATGCGCAGATAAAGGCCGCGAAGCCCGGTTTTGCCGGCTTTGCGGCAGTTTGATCGCACACAACGAGTCAGCGTACCTGTCCCCATGGCCCAATCCGCTGTATACTGAAAAGAAAACGCAGGAGGTACGGGATGAGCAGTATCAGGATCGTGGTCGATGACGTAACGAAAATGAAAGTGGACTGTGTAGTCAATGCAGCCAACTCCGGTCTGTGGGAGGGAGGCGGCGTATGCGGCGCTATTTTTGCCGCAGCCGGCTCCGCGGAACTGACGAGAGCCTGTTCGGCGATCGGCCACTGTCCCACGGGAAGCGCCGTGATCACGCCGGGCTTCCGCCTTCCGGCAAAATATATCATCCACGCAGTCGGTCCCCGCTGGTCGGGTGGGCACAGCGGCGAGCCGGAGCAGCTCTACAACTGCTACAGGCGTGCTCTGGAGCTGATGCTGGAGAACGGCTGCAGCACGATCGCCTTCCCACTGATCTCCTCCGGGATCTTCGGTTATCCGAAGGAACAGGCCTGGGAGAGGGCGCTGAGGGCCTGCAGTGACTTCCTGCGGGAAAACGCGGACCGGGATGTGACTGTGTATATTGCCGTACTGGAGAATAGCGCGAAGAAGCTGGGAGAGTCGGTGCTGGCAGAGATTGAAAAATAACTGACTATTTGGAAATAGAATATTGAATTGTCAGACTATACGATGTATCCTCAAATGTGCCGGGAACTGGAACGACAGTTTCCGGCGCATTGCATTTGCAGGAGGTGTTAATACAACAGGCACGTGAGTTCTGTTGGAGAAGGAGGCGTTCGTTATTGGCAGAAAAGGATCTGACGGAAAAAACACTGGAGGCATTCGAGGATGTTTTTGCGGATATCGTGAACGGATTTTTGTTTGGCGGCAGAAGTATAGTCAGCGAAAACTCCCTTACGGAAGCGCAGCAGTCCTCCAATTACACGGCACGAGGAAAGATGCATGAACAGAGGAGGGACGTTGCAAAATACTGGATCAGCGGAAAAAGCAGAAAAGGGAAGAATCGGGTCGGGATCCACCTCGCACTGTTCGGTATTGAGAACCAGACAAAATATGACAAAGATATGCCGCTTCGGGTCATCAGCTATGACGGAGCAGCTTACCGCGCTCAATTGTCCGGGAAGGAGAGATATCCCGTAGTGACAATTGTGCTATACTTTGGGAAGAAGGCATGGGGAAAGAACCGGGCGCTGTCCGACGTTGTAAAGATACCTGAGTTCTTTGCTCCATATGTAAATGATTATCGGATCAATATCTTTGAAGTATCAAAGCTCCCGAAAGAAATGATTGAACTCTTTCACAGTGATTTTAAAGTGGTTTTGGATTTCCTTATTCAAAGCAGAGGAAATCCGGATTACCGTCCGGACGATTTGATAGGATTACAGCCATTCCGACATGCAGATGAACTGCTGAATCTGATGACAGCATTGACCGGGGACATAAGATATACAGATATGCGGAAAGGAGACAGGCCGAAGAATATGTGTGAAGTATTAGACCGTGCGGAAGCAAAAGGAAGAGAAGAAGGAATAAAAGAAGGAATTAAGGAAGGAATAAAGGAAGGGGAACAGGCCGGCGGGCTCAAAATGCTTTCCAGGCTGCTGGAAAAAGGCCTTATTTCCCTTGAAGACGCCTCCCGGGAAGCAGGAATGCCTTCTTCTGAATTTCTTCGGAAAACAGCCGGAAAATCCTGAGTTCAGCAGGGACTCCGGAGGCTGTCATGGAGGAAAGAAAATGATCCGCAGACACATCGTATTCCGGGGGTGGGTACAGGGCGTCGGCTTTCGATACCGTGCTATTCGCGCTGCCGAACTGTATGGATGCACCGGATGGGTCAGGAACGACTGGGACGGATCCGTGACCATGGAGATCCAGGGAAGCGAGGAAAGCATAGATCAGGTGATCCTCGCCATTGAGCGCGGGACCTATGTACAGATCGAAAGCATGGAAAGCAGGACCCTGCCGGTCGATGAGAACGAGAGCAGCTTCCGGGTACGCTGAGTGAGCCAGAGGGTTGAGCCACGGGGACAGGTACGCTGACTCATGCGATTCTGAAAAACAGGCCACGAAGCCGGGTAATACCGGGCTTCGTGGCCTTATACATTGTGCACAATGAGTCAGCGTACCTGTCCCCGCGACTCGCCCCGCGGCTCGCCCTCCGGCTCCCCGTGCCCCTCCGCGGAGCAGACCCGCTGCACGGTATTCCGGTTGATGCCGGTGATCCGGGAGATCTGACGGATTGACAGCCCTTCGGCCTTCCATTCCAGCAGCAGGGAATTCCGGTTCTCTATGGGAAGCTCCGCGATCTCCAGAGGGGTCTTTCCGTCCAGCCTGTTCATGATCAGCTCAGTCGCTTCCGCATCGGTAATAAAGTGCCTTCTGGTATTTTCAAGGCAGACATCGTTATTGTCGGTGAGGACAAAATTCATCAGATTCCTTGTGTTTCCGGCCATGGCAACGGCCGTGTCGATGCGGCAGATACCGCTTCGGGTCCTGTTTTGCAGCTCGGGCCAGCTGCTCCAGGGATACTGCATTACATCACCCAGACCGGCCTTCACCGGATTCCGGAGAATATAGCGGAATACCCTGAGAAAATACCCGGTCGTGTTTACCGGCTCGCTCCGGTACCTGTCCTGGAACAGATGCCCGACCCGGTCGTACTTCCGGTTGAAGTAGGGCACGTAGCTGCTGGCAATTTTTTTGACAAACCTGCCCGGCGGACCGTATGTCCAGACAAGGAAATGAACATGATTGTCCATCAGGCAATAGGTAATGATGGCAAGATCCGGATCATTCCGGAACCCGGAAATTACCTTCAGGAAACGAGTCCTGTCGGCATCGTCCAGAAACAGTACCTGTCTGTCGATCCCCCTGATAATGATGTGATAGTATCCGTGATTGCTGAGTTTCCTGCTGTGTCTTGACATGATGATACTCCTGACTGAAAAGATATGAATGTGATGATACGATGTGCCGATGTGACCTTCTCATAAGACATGAGACTTGAAACCTGAGACATGAAACATTAATCAGATTTGTTACATGAGGGCCGGGCGCCGTGGCAGATGCCGGATCGGACACCGGGGCTGAAGCACGGCATGCGCATAACGCAGACAGTGCTGAAGAAGTGTATTATTCTTCTGATGTGCAGTACGCACATCAATGAATTTAGGATAAAATGAAACCGAAGAAAAATCAATGCTGACTCGGCCGCGATTTCAGCCGCGATTTGGCAAGGGGGCATACAGTGGAGTTTATCAAATCAATCAATGATCTTCAGGTACATGCGCATTATTCGGATGAAATGGTGGAAACCGTATACCTTCCCCTGCTCCGGCATTTAACGGATCTGCAGAAGCAGAAGAACGGAAGAGTACTCGCCTTTCTTGCGGCGCCTCCCGGAAGCGGAAAGACCACGCTGTCCATGTTTCTCCAGCATCTGTCGGAACAGACACCGGGCATTACGCCCCTCGTCTCCCTGGGGATGGACGGCTTTCATCATTACATGTCCTATCTGAACAGCCACACCATTGTCCGGGACGGGGAGACGATCCCGCTGGTAAAGATTAAGGGAGCGCCGCCCTCCTATGATCTGGAGAAAATGACGGATAAGATCCGGCGGATCGCAGCCGGGGAAAACTGCGGCTGGCCGGCATACAGCCGCAAGACCCATGACCCCGTCGAAGATGCCGTCACAGTGGATTCGCCCATTGTCCTGATCGAAGGCAATTACCTTCTTCTGGATGAACCCGGCTGGCGGGAACTGAAGCAGTATGCGGATTATACGATCCGGATAGCGCCGGATGAAAACGTGCTGAAAGAGCGGCTGATCGAACGCAAAGCAGCCTCCGGCATGCCCCGGGAGGAGGTGATCCGGCATGTGGAATTCAGCGACCTTGCAAACGTAAAACTGTGCCTGGAAAAGTCCCTGCCTGCAGATCTCGTAATAGAGAGCCTTTGATGAGCCGCGGGGAGTCACGGGGACAGGTACGCCGACTCACGAGACCTCTGAATACAGACCGCGAAGCCTGATTTTATCGGCTTCGCGGCTTTTTCAATTGTACACAATGAGTCGGCGTACCTGTCCCCCTGACTCAGCAGCCCCCTGACTCAAACCGCTCCCGCGGCGGTGCCGGCGCTCACGCAATTTCCTGCAATTTCCCGCAATCTGCCTGCAACACTTGCCTGTTTCATACGGCTATATGAGTATAAGGACGATTCATATATCGTACATGGGAGGAATATGGAATGAAACAAACAGACTCATGGAAAAGGATATTTCTTGCGGCAGCCGTACCAATTGCTGCGGCGCTCCTGTTTACAGGATGCTCGTCATCAGAATCGGAAACGGCAGCAGGAACAGACACAGGAAGCGCCTCTCTGCCCGCATCGGAAACCGGCGATGACCGGAAAGCCGATGATGGCCGGGAAGCTGATGATGGCAATGAAGGCAAAGATAACCGGGAAGTCAACGATGGCCGGGATGCCGACAATGATCAGGAAAACACCACAGCCACCCAGGTGACAGGCCCTTACGGCACGCTGTCTGTAGAACTGCCGGACGGATGGGTATCACAGCCTTACGAGAGCGGCAGCGAGCATTCCAATTCCGGTTCCTACGGCATGTGGCTTCATCCTGCCGAAGAGGAGAACGGCTATATTGACCTGTGCTATATGCAGACCTTCGGTGTCTGCGGTACCGGCCTGCAGCAGGAGACCATTACACTTGCCGGAGATGAAGCCTCCGTCGGGATCTATGACAACCATACAATGTGGGACTTTGTCAGCTTCCGCGGTGTAAATGAAGGCATCACGGCACAGAACGTGATGGCAGGGGAATGGCCTGAGGCTTACAGGAAGAAGACAATGGATATTCTGGATACCCTGCGGTTCGATCCGGACAGAGCAAAAGGCGCCGTCTCCTATTTTCGACGTGACTCCGAGATCCCACAGATCGGTCTTATGGCAGAAGCACATGATATCACGGCAACCGGTGCTGTGATCCGGTTCCGGGTATGGGATCCCGAGCTGGCAACCGGCGACCTGGAGTACGGTGAAGACTATACTCTGGAACAACAGGAAGGTGATGAATGGAAGGAAGTACCCACCGTATTCGAAGGAGAATGGGCGGTAAATGCTATTGCCTATCTCATCCCGAAAGAGCCGGAAAGCACAGGGAGCGAGTGGAAAGTGAACTGGGAATGGCTTTACGGCCGACTTGAGCCCGGAGATTACAGAATCGGCAAGACCGTCGATGACTTTCGAGAGACCGGCAGCTACGACAGCTACCGGATATACGTATACTTTCATTATGCAGGGGACTGAGTTACGGGCGTGAGTCACGGAGCCGGCTGAGTCACGGGGACAGGTACGCCGACTCATCCGGTGTAAAGAAAAAAGCCACGAAGCTTGATTTTACAAGCTTCGTGGCTTTATCGATCGCGCACAATGAGTCGGCGTACCTGTCCCCGTAACTCACTCGGCGGCCCATGTCTCCCCAACGGCTTCGTCGATCGTCATTTCTCCGTTGGCGACGGCAATGACGGCGGCTCTCAGCTGTGTGACGGGATCGTCGGTCAGGCCGAATTCCTCCGGGGAGACGACCATGTCCGCCGGGACCTCGCCGAAGGGGGCGTACACGCTGTCGAAGGAAAGGTTCTTTGTCGGTGTGACCAGGCGCTTGATCTCTGCCATATTGCCGAGCTCGGCGGGGGTTACCAGGAAGCGCATGAATTCGTTGCACATGGCAAGTGATTCGCTGTCTTTGTTGACCGAGAATTCCAGGGAGGGCAGATCCAGGAAAACACCGCCGTCCTCTGTGACCGGGACCGGCATGAAGCAGTAGCGGAACGGGTTTTTCGTGAAGGCTTCGGACTGGCCCTCGCGCTTTCTGGTTCCGGAAACAGTGTCACCCGAGCAGATCATCATGGGCACATCCCCCTCGAAGAACCGCATAATGACCGCTTCATAACCGTCTTCAAAGGTCTCCGTGCAGAGAGGGAGGTCTATGAACTTATCTTCCACAAAGCCCAGCGCCATTTCCAGGGCGGGGCGGAGGTATTCGCCCGCCGCCGGATCCAGCCGGTTCAGGGCTTCCACTGCCGCCGGATCGTCCGAGACGGTCTTGCAGAAATACGGATAGGCCAGTGAGTACAGGAAGCTGGAAGTAGAAGCAGAAGTCCCGTTATATCCCATGACGGGGCTGGAAAAACCCTTTTCGCGGAAAGCATCGCAGACGGCGGCCAGTTCTTCGCGGGTCGTCGGGATCTGCAGGCCTTCCTTTTCGAAAAGGTCAAGGTTGACCATCATACCGTAAGTGGTGGAAAAAACAGGAATCATGCGAAGGTCATTTTCCCCGCTCCAGGTCAGGATGTTCGGGCGCAGGCATTCCAGGTCCAGGGAAAGCGAAGGATCCGCCAGGTTCTCCGCGTGTTCGAAGACCGGTGCATATTCCCCTCTTCCCATCATCCAGGAGTAGCTTACATAAATGTCCGGTGCGCTCCCGCCCTCCAGAGCGGTGGAGATCACATGATTGTAGTCGTCAAGTCTGGTAAAACTCAGTTCCACATCCGGATAGTACTCATTGAACCGTATGAAGGCCGATTCCAGCGCTTCAAAATTCTTATAGCTTCCGGCAACATTGATCCGGCAGGAGGTCGATGTGTCCAGAGCAGGACTGAATTCTGCGGCATCGGTCGCATCGGCGCTGCCGGGCGTGATATTTGCAGCGCTTCCGGCGGCAATATTTTCCCGGCCCGGTCCTGCATTTTCATTACCCTCCGCCGAATCCGGCGCAGCCGTTCCGGAAGCGGAAGTTCCGGCTGACGTTCCCGCAGCTGTCTGCCCTGACGATGCCGGGGCACCTGTCCCCGAACCGCACGCTGTCAGTCCGAAGGCCAGGATCAGCGCTGTTGCCGCACATAAGATTTTCTTCATTGTTTTTCTCCTTCTCTGATCCTGCGAATTTCCTTAATGACCAGTTTGATATCAATGGGCTTTGCGATATGCCCGTTCATTCCCGCCTCCAGACAGGCGGTGATGTTTTCCGAAAAAGCATCCGCCGTCATGGCAATGATCGGAATGGAAGACGCCCACGGATCCTTCAGCTTCCGGATATGGCCGGTCGCTTCCAGACCGTTCATCTCCGGCATCTGGATATCCATGAAGATGAGATCGTAACGGCCTTTTTCCGCTTTTTCCATCATTTCCACACAGACGCGGCCGTTTGCTGCACGCTCCGATGCGATCCCGAACATTTCCAGCATGGCGGAGATGATCTCCCAGTTGACGTCGATGTCCTCTGCCACGAGGACCCGCATGCCCGCGATATCCGAGTAATCGTCTTCGGGTTCGACGGAATCCGGTTCCATGCCGAGCAGATCGCTGATCCTGTCATAGAGCGTCGAGCGGAACAGGGGCTTGCTGATAAAACCGTTTGCCCCGGCCTCCCGGGCCTCTTCTTCGATGTCCGACCAGTCATAGGAGGAGACCAGGAGAATCGGAATGGAAGAACCCAGCTTTGAACGGATCTGCCGTATCGTTTCCAGACCGTCCATGCCGGGCATCTTCCAGTCCAGGATCACCACATTATAGTCTTTTCCGCCCTCGTGTCTTTGCGCGATCATTTCCAGTGCTTTTCCACCGCCGGAAGCGCATTCGGGGACAGCCCCCAGAGACTGCAGGGCATCCGAGGCGGTTTCCAGAAGGACCGCATCGTCATCCACCAGAAGGACATTGACATTGTCCAGGTGCATCTCATCCCTCTGCCGTTCCGCAGCCGGGACCTCGATAGTGACGGTAAATGTCGTGCCCCTGTCGGGTTCGCTTTCGCATTCGATCACGCCGCCCATGAGATCTACCATCTGCTTTGTGATGGCAAGGCCCAGACCGGTCCCCTGAATGGTATTGACACGGCTGTCCGTCTGCCTGGAAAAAGGCTGGTACATTTTTTCCATGAATTCCGGCGTCATGCCGATCCCCGTGTCGGCGACGCGGTAAATCAGCCTTACCCGGCCCGGGGCATCGCCGGCTTCCTCCCGAAGTTCCACCGCGACCTGTCCTCCGGGGTTCGTGTATTTGATGGCATTGGAGAGGATATTGATATAGATCTGGTTCAGCCGCAGCTGATCCGCGTACAGGTATTCTTTTTCCATGCGGTTGATATGGAAGCTGAAAACGATGTTTTTCTCCCGGACCATGGGCTGGGAGAGATTGACCAGGTTCTCGACCGTGTCCACAATGGAAAAAGTCACGGGGTTCAGGGTAAGCTTGCCGCTTTCCACCTTGCTGATATCGAGTATGTCGTTGATAAGCGTCAGGAGATGGTTGCCTGCCAGACTGATCTTGCGGAGGTTGTCGCGCACCGCCTCCTGATCGTCGAGATTGTGCTCCGTGAGCGTCGTAAGGCCGATGATGGCATTCATCGGAGTGCGGATATCATGGGACATCGTGGAAAGAAAGTCCGTTTTTGCACGGCTTGCGGCCTCCGCTTCCGCCGCTGCCTCCTGGAGCCGCCTGTTGAAAAACATCATATAGCCGATGTCCAGCACCAGAAGGAGCAGGAGACAGGCCGAAACAAAACCGATCAGAGTCCAGTTTTCGGAAGAGGAAAGGAAAGAAGATACCGGCGCATAGCCTAAAAGGACCCAGCCGGAGGTGAAACTGATCGGCGTATGGACGAGGAGGCATTCCTGCCCCTTCGAATCATTCATGAGGAAGGAGCCTGCACCTGCCGTGACAGAGGCGAACAGTTCCTGCTGCCGGGCCAGCTCCGTACGGTTGTATGACTTATAGAATTCAAAAAAGCTTGAATTCTTGAAGGAACGCCCGCGGAGAATATAGTTGCCCTGTTTATCGATAATGGCAAACTCCGCCGTCTCATCCAGCGCGCCCGGGAAGATCCATTTATCTTCCAGCTCCGAGACCGGGACAACGCGCAGAAGAAGGGCATCGTACATTTCCGTCCCTTCTTCGCTGCTGCCTCCGCTGCGTGCCAGGCGGATCCTGTTGCAGAAGGCAAGGGACTGCTCCCCGTTCGCGGGATTGGTATAGGAGCGGGTGATGTTGATGGATTCTCCGATCCCGGAGATCCAGGAAAGATCATTGAAAAGCTCGATATTGGAATAGGAAATGTCATAGCTTCCCGAACCGGCGGCTCTTGTGGAAAGGCCGGTCATTGTCTCCGGATCGAGAAGATGTGCCGCAGTCCTCGGAAGCACATGAGAAGACCGTATGAATCCGGCAGCCTCTTCCATGGTAAAGGAACGGCTGTTGATATACTGTGCCCATATATCGCAGATCCGCTGTTCGCCTTCCAGATAATTCTCCGTGACCTTCTCCATCACGGAGGAGGTTTCCACAAAGGCCTCGGTCTGGTGCACATAGTGCTCTTCCCTGGTGAGATACGAGTAGCGGACGACGAACACCACGATCACGATCATGATAAGGATGTTGGTTATAACGATCGAAGTCTTTTTCATAAGATGATTATAGCACGGGGAGTGAGTCAGGGGGACAGGTACGCTGACTCGTTGTGCGAAATCGAAAGGCCGCGAGGCCGGCAAAACTGCGCCTCGCGGCCCGGATCTCCCAATCTCAGGAGTCAGCGTA
>CAMNCY010000043.1 GCA_946534785.1 uncultured Lachnospiraceae bacterium
ACAAGATGGTCCTGCCCGATATCCGCCTGTATGCGGAGCCCGGCCAGAAGATCGCCTTTGTCGGCTCCACCGGCGCCGGCAAGACCACCATCACCAACCTGATCAACCGTTTCTACGATATCCAGGACGGCAAGATCCGCTTTGACGACATCAACATCAATAAGATCAAAAAGCCCGATCTCAGAAGATCCCTGGGCATGGTGCTGCAGGATACGCATCTCTTTACCGGAACGGTCATGGAGAACATCCGGTACGGGCGCCTGGACGCCACGGATGAGGAATGCAGAAATGCGGCGCGCCTTGCCAATGCCGATGGCTTTATCAGAAGACTTCCCCACGGATATGACACCATGCTGCGCAACGACGGCGCCAACCTTTCCCAGGGGCAGAGACAGCTCCTGGCGATCGCAAGGGCCGCTGTCGCGGATCCGCCCGCGCTGATTTTGGACGAGGCGACCTCTTCCATCGATACCAGGACCGAGGCTCTTGTGCAGAAGGGCATGGACGCCCTCATGAAGGGCCGTACGACCTTTGTCATCGCCCACCGTCTCTCCACCGTCCGCAACTCGGACTGCATCATGGTCCTGGAGCAGGGACGCATCATCGAGCGGGGCACCCACGATGAGCTGATCGCGGCAAAGGGAAAATATTACCAGCTCTATACCGGGAACCAGATCGCGTCCTGAAGCGTGTTTTCCGGGTGATTTATACTTTTTTCATAACTCTTTATTGTCTATTTTATTGCATTTGAACGTGCTGAAATTACAATGGAAGTAGTTGTGCGGTACAAACCGTAAAATCCCAGATGCAGAAAGGCACCCCCATGTGGAATCAATTACGTTATAAGCTGGCTGTATTCATGCAGGGCAGATGCGGGGCGGATCAGTTCAACCGCTTTCTTTCCGGACTTGCCCTGGTCCTGATCATCCTGCAGATCGTGCTGCGCCGCAGGATCTTCTACTGGCTGACTCTGATCGTACTGATCTACCTGTATTTCAGGATGTTTTCCCGCAACCTCGGAAAACGCTACCAGGAGAACATGAAATATATGGAGTATGCCGCAAAGGCGAAGATCTTCTTCGGCGACGTCAAATACAGGATCACCCATGCGAAGGAGCTGCATGAACGCAACAGGGGCTTCCACATTTATTCCTGCCCCCGCTGCCGCCAGAAGATCCGCATCCCGAAAGGCAAGGGCAACATCATGGTCCGCTGCCCCCGCTGCTCTTTTGAATTCCATAAGAAATCATAAAACAGGTACACTGCATGTTTGGATATGTCATCGTCAACCAGTCTGAATTGAAATTCAAGGAATATGAGCGGTACCGCGCCTATTACTGCGGATTCTGCCGGGAGCTGAAAAGGCGTTACGGACGTCTCGGTCAGCTCACGCTCAGCTATGACATGACGCTCCTGATCCTGCTCCTGGCCGATCTGTATGATGCGGAGGATACACTCAGCTCCTCCAACTGCATCGCCCATCCCCTGGAGAAGCATCCCACAAGGATCAATCCCTATACCACCTATGCAGCCGACATGAATATCATCCTCTCCTATTATTCCTGCGTGGATGACTGGAACGATGAGAAAAAGCTTCACAAGCTGGCACTGGCAAAGCTCCTCTCCGGGAGCGAAAAGAAGGCCGCCGTCGACTACGGCAAGAAAGCCGCCCTCGTAAAGGACCGCCTGGACCGCATGCATGAGGCGGAAGCTTCGGGCGAGACGGACATCGACAAGGTCAGCGGATATTTCGGCGATATCATGGCGGAGCTGTTCGCCGTCAACGAAGATGAATGGGAGATCCCGCTCCGGCGCTTCGGTTTCTACCTCGGCAAGTTCATCTACATCATGGACGCCTGGGACGATCTGGAGAAGGACCTGAAAAAGGGCTGCTACAATCCGCTTGCGCCCTGCCGCGAGCGGCCTGATTTTGAAGAGTACTGCCGCAGCATCATGACCATGATGCTCGCAAAGTGCTGCGAGATCTTTGAAACACTTCCCTGCATTGAAAATGCGGACATTATCCGGAACATTCTTTACTCCGGCGTCTGGACAAGATACAATTCAGTACAGGAAAAACGAAAGGAATCCAAAGAAGAATGACGGATCCGTACAAGGTACTGGGCGTATCACGCGACGCCACGGATGAAGAAATCAAAAAAGCATACCGGAATCTTGCGCGCAAATATCATCCTGATGCGAACGTGGACAACCCGAACCGGGAAAAGGCCGAGGAAATGTTCAAGACCGTGCAGGCCGCCTACAACCAGATCATGTATGAGCGTCAGCACCCCTATTCCACCTCGGGCTCCTACTCTTCTTCCGGCACCGGCTCATCATCGGGCGGCTACGGCGGAAGCTCCGGCGGTTATTACGGAAATTCCGGCGGATATACCTATCAGGATTTCGGGGATTTCTGGAACGAATTCTTCGGCGGCTTTGCGGGCGGAAGCTATCACCAGGGCACCGGCCAGCAGGCACAGGATGAGGATTCCCTGCGCATGAGCGCCGCGGCCAACTACCTCAACAGCCGTCATTACCGGGAAGCGCTGAACGTGCTGAACAGTATCAGCAGCCGTTCCGCGCAGTGGTATTATTACAGTGCGATCGCCAACAACGGTCTCGGCAACAACGTCATTGCACTGGAGCATGCAAGACAGGCTGCTTCCATGGAGCCCGGAAACTCCGCTTATCAGGAGCTGGTACAAAGACTCCAGTATTCCGGCAGCTGGTACGGCAGGCAGCAGAGCACCTATTCCCCGTCCGGCATGTCGACCGGGCAGTGGTGCTTCCGTCTGTGCCTGTTAAATCTTTTCTGCAACATTCTGTGCAGCGGCGGAAGCTGCTGCTGCGGCGGAATGCCGTATTACGGCGGCAGGTTCTGATCACGGACGTGAACAGGGACTAAGTCCCGCATTGTATGGAACCGGGAAACCGGGTGAAAAGGGAGATGCATTATGGCGGATACTATCAATACCGAAAAGGAAAACGGACAGGGGAACGAACAGGAAAACGAACGTCAGGATTCCAAAAAGATCCTGTGGAGGGCACGCAAGCGTTTATGGTGCGGCCTGCCTTTTACGTTTACCGTATACAGCATGAGCCGCGACCGGCTCTTTATCAAGCGCGGCGTTCTGAGTATCCAGGAGGATGAGGTCCGTCTCTACCGCATCCGCGATATCAGTCTGCGCAGGACCTTCCTGCAGCGTCTGTTCGGCCTGGGAACGCTGAATGTATGTTCCACGGATTCGAACCTCAGGGATTTCAAGATCATCAACATCCCCAGGAGCAAGGAAGTCAAGGAACAGCTTTCCGAAATGGTGGAGGCGGAGCGCCAGAGAAAGCGCGTATCCGCAAGAGAGCTCATGGGCAGCCATGAAGAAATGAATGAAGAAGACTTCGATGATTTCGACAACCAGGCATGATGCCTGATCCCGGAACCTTGGGACACGGATTCCGGAACAGAAGGACAGACAGAACCGGCATACAGTATGAACGCTTCGGGCACGGCCCGTTGCTGTACATACTGTATGCCGGTTTTTTTACGTTTCGTTTTTCGGCTTATTTTACGGCTTATTCCGGGGATCTGATCCTGCCGGGCTGAAAGGTCCCATGCCGTATATCAGAACGGCGCTTCCGGGTCCTCCTGCGCATTTTCCGCGTGATTCCCCTGGTATTTCGGAAGGATCCTGATCCCGTTGAGCTCGATCTCATCCTGCACCGGAATGAGCAGGTACTCCCGTCCGTCGATGACTCTCGAGGTGATCATGCTGCTCATGTCCGCCTTGACGGAAATGCTGACGCTGGGCGATTTGATCCGGATCGTGGATCCGCCGCCGACGTTCTCCGCCATCAGGACCGTATCCTCTCCCACTGTCTCGTCAAATACCTCATCAAAATGATCCAGTACGGTCTTATCATCCGTGCTCTCTTTGATCAGGCGGCGGACCTGGGTCCTGCCAAGCTCCAGGGGTTCCGGATCGTCCTTGCTTTCCCGGATCATCTCGTTGACGCTTTCCGTCAGTGCCATCACGCTTTCAAAATCGCAGCTCCTGCCCAGGGTCTTTTCCACGACATCCATAAAGATATCCTGCTGCACCGACTCCGTTGCCGGAAGGAGACGTCCCACCAGGCCGTCGATCAGTTCCTGGTGCTGATCATCTTCTTTTCTGGCATAATATAAAAGCTCATGAATATCCGGCAGCCTGTCATGGAAGGTCGGGAATAGGAAGCCGCAGGACGGCACCTGGACGCCCAGCTCTCCCTTCTTATCGATAAAGCTCCCAAGGTCCGAATCAAAGAAGAGCCCGTCTTTTACTTCCGTCACGGGACAGATGCTGCAGACAAGGAACTGGTACACATAGTCGGAGGCATCTTCCATTTCGATCCCGTCGCTGGTCTTCGCCGGAATGTCATAGACGCCGTATCCGAGGACCAGAAGATACCTGGAAGGGATCATGACATTGCCGATGATCATGCGGAAGAATTCCAGGACAAGCTCCCTGTCCTCCAGTTCCGAACGGAGCAGGCGGTAAAGGAACTCCTGCCTTCCGCCCTCCGCCTCTTCCTCGGGGGCATATTCCATCGTAAAGAGATTCCGGCCCGTCTTTCCCGTAAGGGTCCTGCGGAAAAGCTCCAGATATTTCTGGGAGAGATCTTCAGGCATGGCATGGAAGGTCTCCTTCAGCTGGGTGATGATCTCTCCGTTCTCATTAACAAAACAGCCGCGGATCTTATCGATCCGGCAGCTGTCTTTGGTCATCAGTTTTCGTATTTCGTTGATTTCTTTTTTATCCATATCGGTGATCAGCTGTTTCTGCCATGGCACTTTTTGTATTTTTTACCGCTGCCGCAGGGACAGGGATCATTGGGATAGATCCTGGGGCCCTTTACGATCGTGCCGGATTTCTTCTGCTCGAGATAAAGCTCCTTCTGCTTCTCTTCCGAGAAGATATCGTTCCACTCTTCGAGGCCGTAGAGCCAGTCCGCCTGTGCGGCTACCATGTTCTTGTAGAGCAGTTCCTTGTCAAAATGAAGGGAGACTTCCGTATCCTCTTCCATGGTCTCGATGGGGTTGGGCGTAACGAGGGAATCGTTGATACCATCCAGGAAACCGACCATGATCTCCAGGTCGATGCCGTACTTATCCGCTAGCTCCCTGACCGTACCCTTTACTTCTTCATCCGGGTTCTTCAGAAGCTCGGCATAGATATTCTTCTCTTTCTGGAAATAATCTGTCCAGAGTCTCTGCAGGTCGCCCTTGTTAGCCTTCTCGTCATATGCCTTTTTACGCCATTGTTCAAGTAACGTCATAATAGTAAAATACCTCCGTTATACAGAAATCATCTGCTGTTATTACAGTAAAACAGAACCTTGCCCGTTTGTCAAAGAATTCCGCCGGAAGGCGTCATTCCTCCAGGATCTCGACCGTCCCTTCGAATACGGTCCTGGCAGGTCCTGTCATGATCACCTCATCTGCCTTCCGGTCCCATTCGATCTCCAGCTTCCCGCCAAGGACCTCCACCGTGATCTTCTCCTCCGTAAGCCCGTTCAAAACGCAGGCCACGGCGGTCGCGCAGCACCCGGTCCCGCAGGCGAGGGTCTCGCCGGTGCCCCTTTCCCAGACGCGCATCTTCACATGGGTGCGGTCCAGGACCTGTACGAATTCCGTATTGGTCCTTCTGGGAAAGCACTCGTGATTCTCAAAATACGGTCCGATCTTCTCCAGCTCGAAGCTGTCGGTATCCGGGACGAAAACGACCGCGTGGGGATTGCCCATGGAGACACAGGTCATGCGGTATTCCCTGCCGAGGACCGTGATCGGCTCATCCACGACAGGGGAGCCTTCCGCGGTCACGGGGATCTTTTCCGCTTCCAGGATGGGCGCGCCCATATTGACCCTGGCCGAGACAGCCTTGCCATCCTGTGTAAAAACACGGATCAGCTTGACTTTTCCCGCGCTGACGATGGTGAACTCCTCCCCCTTCGTCATGCCGTTGTCATACACATATTTCGCAACGCAGCGGATCCCGTTCCCGCACATCTCGGCCCGGGTCCCGTCCGCATTGTACATTTCCATTTCAAAATCGGCCTGCTCCGCCGGATTGATGAAAATAACGCCGTCTCCCCCGATCCCGAAATGCCGGTCGGAAAGAGCCCGTACAAGCCCGGGCTTTTTCTTTGGGGAAACATGCTGGGTAAAGCCGTTTACATAAACGTAATCGTTCCCGCACCCTTCCATCTTGGTAAAAGCAAGTTTCATTCAGTCTTCCTCTGCGGGGATCTCCCCGCCTTTCCATTACAGTTCTTCCAGTTCGGAAAGCCACAGGTTCCTGGATGCATCGCTGGGCATGCGCAGGTCTCCTCTGGGAGATACCGCGACACTTCCCACCTTCGGTCCGTCCGGCAGGCAGGAGCGCTTGAACTGCTGGGCGAAGAATCTTCTGTAGAAATTCTTCTCCCACTTCAGGATCGTTCCCTTGTCGTAGATACCGTCAAAGCTCTTCACCGCGATCCGGTAGATCTTGGCCGGTGAATAGCCGCAGCGGAGCATATAGTACAGGAAGAAGTCATGCAGTTCGTAAGGACCCACCAGATCTTCCGTCTTCTGGGAGATCTTTCCGTTCTCGGAAGGCGGCAGAAGCTCCGGGCTCACCGGCGTATCCAGTACGTCGAAGAGGCATGCGGAAAGCGTCGTATCCTCCGCTGTTTCGGCAAAATACCGCACCAGGTGGGAAACCAGCGTCTTGGGAACGCCGCCGTTCACGCCGTACATGGACATATGGTCGCCGTTATAGGTAGCCCAGCCAAGAGCCAGTTCCGAAAGGTCGCCCGTGCCGACCACAAGGCCGTTGTTCTGGTTTGCAAGATCCATCAGGACCTGGGTTCTCTCCCTTGCCTGGCTGTTCTCATAGGTGACGTCGTGATTGTCCGGATCCTGGCCGATATCGGCAAAATGCTGCGTGACGGCTGCACGGATATTGACCTCCTTCAGGGTCGCGCCGAGGGCGTTCGAGAGCGTTACCGCGTTGTTGTGAGTGCGGTCCGTTGTACCGAAGCACGGCATCGTAACGGCAAGGATGTTCTCCCTGGGAAGTCCCAGAAGGTCAAAGGCCCTTGCAGTCACGAGCATGGCCAGTGTGGAATCCAGTCCGCCCGAAACGCCGATAACGGCATTCTGCGCACCGATATGACGCATACGCTTTGCAAGGCCGCGGGACTGGATGTTCAGGATCTCATCGCAGCGGCGGCTCCTCTTCTCCTTATCGGAAGGAACGAAGGGATGCGCATCAAAGGTGCGGTTTAGGTCCGTGGGGATCCTGCTCATATGAACGGGAAGATGCAGATAATCCTCCGGCTGTGCGCTGAAGTAGGTCGTGATCCTGCGGCGCTCATAGTTCATACGGGTGATATCCAGATCCGCATATACGATCTTGTGCTCGCCGTAGGCATTGTCGAAGATCTTCCTCTGTGCCAGGAGTGAACCGTTCTCATAGATCAGGACGCGGCCGCCGAACACGATATCCGTCGTGGATTCGCCGTCGCCTGCGCTGACATAGATATAGTCGGAAATGGACCGGGCGCTGATGGAGCTGAACAGGGACTGGCGGTAGTCATCTTTTCCCACCGTTTCATTGGAAGCGGAAAGATTGAAGATCACATTGGCGCCTGCCATGGCGTGCTCGATGTCCGGCGCGTTGACGACCCAGGCATCCTCGCAGATCTCGCACGCGATCTCCATGTCCCGGATCGCGTCCACATCCAGAATGATCCTGCTTCCGAAGGGGACCGGCTCCCCTTCAAAGATCACTTCCTCCGCTTCCGCAGGGCCGGGCGTGAACTGCCGCAGCTCATAAAATTCCGCATAGTTGGGAATGAATCTCTTGGGGATGAAGGCCAGGATATGGCCGTCCTGCAGGACTGCCGCAGTATTGTAAAGCTTTCCTTCCCACTCCAGTGGATAGCCCACAAAGACCAGGGCATCGCTTCCCGTCGTGCTGTCCGCGATACGAAGGAGCGCGTCTCTTGCGCCCTCCAGCAGGGTATCCTGCAGGAACAGATCCGAGCAGGTATATCCCGTTACGGCAAGTTCGGGAAAGGCGATCAGCCTTGCTCCTTCCGTATAGGCCTCCTTATAGAGGGCGATGATCCTGTCCGCATTGTAGGAAGGATCCGCCACCTTCATTTCGGGAACGATCGCAGCAACTTTAATAAATCCATCTCTCATAATGCACCTCGTTTTCTGCTGTCATACCCGGGATCTTTCACCCGATGAAACTGAAAACACCAAGACTTACCAGACTCATGATGACACCGGCCAGAAGAACGCCTCCCATGACGGCCGCCGAGCTCTTTTTAAAATCCATGTCCAGGATGGACGCAGCCAGGGTTCCCGTCCAGGCACCTGTTCCGGGAAGCGGGATCCCGACGAACAGGAGGAGTGCCGCATACAGCCCTCTTCCGGCCGAATTCTGGAGTTTTTCTCCGCCCTTATGTCCTTTTTCCAGACACCATCTGAAAAATCCGCCGATCACCGGCTTGTCCGCGCCCCACTCCAGGACCTTTCTTGCAAAGAAGAAAATGAAGGGGACCGGGACCATATTGGAGATGATCGCGACGATGTAGGAGGGAATAAGGGGAAGCCCCATTGCCTGCGATACCGGTATGGCGCCCCTGAGCTCAATAAGGGGTACCATGGAAATTAAACTGATCCACAAATATTTACGTAACATGTCTTGCCTTTCTGAACTGTCAGCGCCCGAGGATCTCGTGCAGCGCTTCCGTTACCTTTGCCATCTGTTCCTCCGTCCCGATCGTAATGCGCAGATACTCGCTGATCCGCGGCTTATCGAAGTGACGGACGATGATCTTCTTCTCCCTGAGCTTTGCGAACAGCTCCTTCGCCGGCATGCCGGGATGCCTTGCAAAGACGAAGTTGGTGCTGGAGTCCGGAAAAACAAAGCCCATCTCCAGAAGATCCTTCTTGAACTGTTCCCTCGTGGCCACGATCCTGCCCGTAATGCTGCGGAAGTAATCCTCATCGCGCACCGCTTCCCTGCCAAGGACAATGGAGGGAAGATTCATGGTATAGGAATTAAAGGAGAATTTGACGTCCTTCAGATACCGGATCAGTTTCATGCTTCCGATGGCAAACCCGATCCGCATGCCCGCCATGGCCCTCGATTTCGAGAAGGTCTGGACGATCAGGAGGTTGTCATATTGCGGAAGAAGGGAGATCGCGCTCTGTGCGCCGAAATCCACATACGCTTCATCCACGATCACGACACATCCGGGATTGGCGGCCGCGATCCTGTCGATCGCGGGGACCGGCATCGCAAGCCCCGTGGGCGCGTTGGGATTTGCAAAGATGATCCCGCCCGGCTCCTCCGTAAGAGGGAAGGATCCGCTTCCCGGCAGATAGTTCTCCGGATCAATGGAAAAATCCTCCCGCAGCGGCACCTTCTCATAGGGGATCCGGAACAGGTCCGCCCAGACATCGTAGAAGGAATAGGTGATATCCGGAAACAGGATCTTCCTGCCGGATGTGAAATACGTCAGGAATGCCAGCGCAAGGACGTCGTCGGAGCCCACCCCGACAAAGACCTGCTCCGGATCCACCCCGTAGGCGCGGGCCAGTTCTTCGACCAGCAGCGTGCAGTCCATGTCCGGATACAGGCGCAGGCGCTCGCTCTCTTCGGAGAGCATACGGGCTGCGACCGAAACGCCTGGTGAGGGCGGATAAGGGCATTCGTTTGTATTGAGTTTGATCACGGTCTTGTCCTTCGGCTGCTCTCCCGCAACGTAAGGCGTGACCCTTCTGACTTTCTCTTCCCAGGACATAGTAATCCCTCCTTGAAAATCATGTACCAGTGGTAGTATAGCAGAAAACTCCCGCCCGGCAAAGTATGCCCGGCAGGAGCCTGTCATTTACTGTGTTCTTTCCGGTCAGTTACCATCCCGGAAAGCTGTCTTCCCAGGAAGGATCATAAGACCTTCGAAAGGAATTCCTGAAGACGGGGATTCTTAGGATTGGAAAAGAACTCCGAAGGCGGTGCCTCTTCCTTGATGATTCCTTCATCCACGAACAGGACCTTGCTCGCC
Organism: uncultured Lachnospiraceae bacterium; assembly: GCA_946534785.1. Classification (GTDB taxonomy): domain Bacteria; phylum Bacillota; class Clostridia; order Lachnospirales; family Lachnospiraceae; genus CAG-791. The sequence goes on from CAMNCY010000043.1 coordinate 10,102, forward strand.
ACTTCTCTTGCAAAGCCCATTTCATGGGTAACCACGATCATGGTCATTCCGGCGCCCGCAAGCTCCTTCATGACCTCCAGGACTTCGCCGACCATTTCCGGGTCGAGGGCGCTGGTAGGTTCGTCGAAAAGCATGACTTCCGGATCCATGGCCAGGGAGCGCACGATCGCGATTCTCTGCTTCTGTCCGCCGGAGAGCTGTGCCGGATAGGCATCCGCCTTATCCGAAAGCCCGACTCTCGTCAGAAGGCGCAGGGCATCCTCTTTTGCCTCTTCCTTCTTCTTCAGTCCCAGCATCGTCGGTGCCAGGGTGATGTTGTCCATGATCGTCAGGTTGTTGAACAGGTTGAAATGCTGGAAGACCATTCCCATCTTCCGGCGGATCCTGTTGACGTTCGCATCCGGTGCCGTGATCTCTTCCCCTTCGATATAGATATGTCCGGACGTGGGGATCTCCAGAAGGTTCAGGCAGCGCAGGAAGGTGGATTTGCCGGAGCCGGAAGCGCCGATGATGACGATCTTCTCGCCTTTTTCGATTTCATAATCAATGCCGCGGAGGACCTGATTGTCCCCGAAGCTTTTATGCAGATCTTTAACGGATATCACTTGCGCGCAGCCTCCTTTCCATGATAGAAGCCAGGGAACTGATGATAAGAACGAGCGCCAGATAAATGATCGCCACACCGAACAGCGGCAGGAAAGCGTCAAAGGTCGTGCCGCGGATGATGTCGCCGCCTCTTGTCAGTTCGTTCAGGCCGATGTAGCCGCAGATGGACGTTTCCTTCAGAAGAGTGATCAGCTCGTTGATCAGGGCCGGAAGGGTCGCCTTGAAGGCCTGCGGCAGGACGATGCGGTACATGGTCTGCACATAGTTAAGACCAAGGCTTCTGCCCGCTTCCATCTGTCCCTTGTCGACCGCCATGATGCCGCCGCGGAAGATCTCCGCAACATAGGCGCCCGAGTTGATGCCGAATGTGAGGGTCGCCACCATGACCTTCGACTTGGCAGACACCAGAATGATGAAATACATGATCAGAAGCTGCACCAGCGACGGCGTTCCCCTGATGATCGTAACATAGATCTTGCAGACAAGGTTCAGGAGATTGATCACAAAGCCCCTGAGGCCGCGCCTTTCGTTCTTCGTCTGCTGGTCATGCGCACAGCGGATGATGCCGACGACCATGCCGATCACAACGCCGATCACCAGCGCCATGGCCGTGACCCGAAGCGTTACCAGAAGGCCGTCCACAATGAAGTGCCACCTGTTGTCCGTTATGAAATCCTGAATGAATTTTTCCCTGAAATTCGACATCCGATACTCCTTATATGCCTGAAAGGCGAGACAGGAACTGCCCTGTCTCGCCGCTCTTGTTCATGGTAATACTGTCAGGCCGGATCACTTCTCAGTGCTGATGTACTTGCTGATGATCGCATCCAGCGTTCCGTCTTCCTTCAGATCTTCAAGCGCATCGTCAATAGCATCCAGAAGAGCCGTATTGTCCTTGTTGATGGCTGCGGCATACTCTTCGACGACATATTCCGTATCCAGGATCTTGAGACCGTCTGTAGCGGCCACATAGCTCTTTGCGGGCTCGTTGTCGATGACGACTGCGTCGACCTTGCCGGTCTTGAGTGCCATAACGGCATCATTGCCCTTGTTGAACTGCTCGACATGATCCTCGCCGAAATCGTCTGTGCAGTAGATGTCGCCGGTCGTAGCCAGCTGGACACCGATCTGCTTGTCGGCAAGATCATCGATGCTCTGGATGTCGGAATCCTCTGTGACGATGACGACCTGTACGCCCGTTGCATAGGATTCGGAGAAGTTAACGTTCTGCTTACGCTCTTCGGTGACCGTCATGCCTGCAAGGCCCATATCGGCTTTGCCTGCCTGGACAGCCGTGATGATGGAATCGAATTCCATATCTTCAATGTGAAGCTCAAGGCCGAGCTTCTCGGCAATTGCTGCCGCGATATCGGCATCGATGCCGACGATATTGCCGCCTTCATAGTATTCATAAGGCGGGAAGTACGCGTTGGTAGCCATGGTCAGGACGCCGTCCGTGACCGTCGTGAAATCGGCGTCATCATCCTCATCGTCGTCTGCTTCCTTCGCTTCTGCTGCGGGTGCTGCCGCTTCTTCTTTCTTCTCCTCTGCTGCCGGTGCCGGAGCTGCCGCCGGTGCGGATGATCCGCAGCCTGCAAGAGCCATGAGCATCGATGCAGTAAGTAACATAACAATCATCTTCTTCATATTGATTCTTCCTCCGAATAACGCAGCACCCCTGTGCTGTGAATGAAATACTAGGTGTCATTGTAAAATGACCTTCGTGTAAATGCAAGCGCGATAGTGTAAAAATCGTCGTTTTATTCACTATTTTGCGATATATTCACTCTTTTCCTTCGTTTTATACATATTTGCTGACCCTGACCATGAGCCTTCCCTTGCGGGTCGAGGCTACGGGCCCCTCATACCGGAACTTTCCGAAGCCCCGTACCGATACCCGCTCTCCCATCTTCAGGTCATAGCCGCTGCCGGTCACGATCCGTCCGTCGACGATCACCTTCTCCTGTTCCACCAGGGCCCGGGCACTGCCGCGGGAGACATGCCATACCATGGCAAGGACCGCATCCAGCCTCTCGGAAGCAACGCTCCCCTCCACCGTTTCCAGCACGGGCTCCGCATGAAAGGTCCCCATCGGCACTTCTTTGCATGTCACGACCGTATGCTTTACGGAGGCAAGCTCCTGTATGACATACCCGGCCAGTTCCTTCATGACCATAACATATGCACCGGCGTCATCCGTCAGGATATCTCCCGTCTTTGCACGGTCGATCCCGAGGCTCATGAGGGCCCCGAGATAATCCCGGTGGGTCAGGGCATCCGCAAACTTCGCATTGACGGGCTCGATCCGGATACAGCTGATGACCTCAGGATCTGTCTCCTGCTGCTTTTCAAAGGTCTCCCTGTCCTGCCAGGAAGCAAGAAAGCATACCACCTTCCTCTCGGCATCCTCCGACCCGCCGAGCATGACAAAGGGCGCCCCGTTGAGCTTCCCGGCAAGGGCGCTGCCGCATTCCTTCTGCAGGATCTCCCGGAACTGCGCCTGCTCCGGTAAGGAAAGAAAATCCGTATGGGTCATATGATCATGCTGGTACGCCCGGAGGGAAAGCTCCTTCAGGCGTCCCGCAAGCAGTTCTTTTTCATCCATGTCGCGAGCCTCTGTCTTATCCTTCCTCCGGATCCGTTCCCGGATGATAATACCGGACACCGGCGGGAACACTTTCCTTCTTTCCGTAAAGGATCGCACTTTCCGGACACCGGTGATAGCAGGCAAGACACAGGGTGCATTTCTCCTGCACCCACTGCGGCCGCCTGTCCTTCATGCGGATCGCATTGCAGGGACACAGGCTCTCGCACAGGCCGCACCCCGTGCAGGCATCGGTAAGATGGAAATTCTGCGTCCTTCTCCGGCTCTCATAGACCAGCTGCGCCGCCGGCCACAGGAGCGCCCACAGGCCCCTGTAGAAATTGTGATCGCCCGCATCATGCCGTGCGATGAGATCTGCCGCCTCCGCAAGCTGCGCCTCTGCTTCCTGCAAAAGCGTCCCGTTCCTTCCGGCATCGGCGAATTCTCCCTTCGGCGCATAGTTTCCCACCATCCGGACGGCATAGGTGGCATTCAGCATCAGGCCGAAGCGCTGTGACAGGGCGCTCATGACCATACTGTTGGCACCGCCCGTCGCACTGCTGAAGGTGACCAGGTGATAGACATAGTGCTCCTGCCCTTTTCCCTTGATGTCGGCCTTCTTCAGGAACTCATAGACGATATCCGGGACGCCCCGGAAATGGACCGGCGTTACAATGCCAAAGTCTTCTCCTTCTTCAAGTAAGAAGGACAATTCCCCCGTTTTCATGGCCTTCCCGATGGAAACAAGACGGTCCCCTGTCTTTGCGGCGATCACCTCTGCCGCGTGTTTGCTGTTCCCCGTTCCGGAAAAATAAAAGATCATGACAAATTATCCTCTGCAAAAATAAATGTTGACAAATTAAATTGCGTACAATACAATTACGGCATAAACAAAATCTGCTTTGTATTAATCAGATGCACAATATCATTAATATACGATACTTTATAACAGGAGGAAACCACAATGGCAGGCTTTTATGATCTGAGCGTAACCGATCCCAAGGGAAACGAGATTCCCATGAAGAACTATGAAGGAAAAGTCGTGATCGTCGTGAATACGGCGACAGGCTGCGGCTTTACCCCTCACTACGAGCCTCTCGAGGCCATGTATGAGAAATATCACGATCAGGGCCTGGAGATCATCGATGTTCCCTGCAACCAGTTTGCCGGCCAGACCCCTCAGGACGACGAAGGCATCCACGAATTCTGCACACTGAAATATCACACCCGGTTCCCGCAGATGAAGAAATCCGATGTCAACGGCGAAAACG
>CAMNCY010000044.1 GCA_946534785.1 uncultured Lachnospiraceae bacterium
ACATGAAGGGCGAAGGCGCGCAGGGCGTATTCGGTTTCTTCGGACCCGCATGGTTGATCAACTACACCATCGCTCCCAACTGCGGCGGTGAAAAGACCGGCGAAGGCACATATGGCGACTGGGCAGTATGCGCACCTCCCATCGGCTTCTTCTGGGGCGGCACATGGGTACTTGCCAACAAGAACATGGATCCCGCAAAGGTCGACGCTGTTAAGGAACTCATCAACTGGATCACCCTCGACTGCACAGAGGACGGCCTGCAGTACAAGTGGGCAAACGGCACGCTCAACGGCGAAGGCGGCACAAAGGATTCCGTTGCCTCCGGTACGGTCATGAGCATGTCCAACGGCGAGCTGGAATTCCTCGGCGGCCAGAACATGTTCGACGTATTCGTTCCCGCCAACCAGTATGCAAACGGCAAGAACCTGACACAGTATGACGAATCCATCAACCAGATCTGGAGAGACCAGGTCCGCGCATATGCGGCAGGCGAGAAAGACCGCGATGCAGCCATTAAGGACTTCAAGCAGACCGTCAGCGACAACCTTGGTATTGATGCGGAATAAGCCGCGCTTTACATATCCGTATAACTGCTTCGTCAGTTAACGCTTATAAGCCGGGGAGCAGGGACAACCTTCGCCCTGCTCCCCGAAAATGAAGGTAGATCCGAAAGGATCTGAAGGAGGCAGCTATGAAGAAAAAGAAAGGAAACGGATATGCGAAGTACGGCTACCTGTTCACCCTGCCGTTCACCATCGCCTATTGCATCTTTTCCCTGTATCCGACACTGTACACGGCTGTCATCGGCTTTACCGACCTGAAGGGGATCGGCAAGACGGATTTCCATTTCCTGGAGCATCCCTTTGACAACTTTGTCACTATCCTGAACAGCCCTACTTTCCAGACCGCATTCAAGAATACCCTTATGATGTGGGTACTGAATTTCATTCCGCAGATCCTGCTCGCGCTCGTCCTGGCGGCCTGGTTCACAGACAGAAGGTTCAAGGTCCCCGGCGCAGGCGCTTTCAAGGTCATGTTCTACATGCCGAACATCATCACGGCAGCTACGGTCGCGATCCTGTTCAACGCCCTGTTCGGTTATCCCATGGGCCCCGTCAACGACCTTCTCACCCGCTTCGGCATCCTGAGCGCACCCTACAATTTCCTTGTCAAGAAAAATATTGCCAGAGGCATCATCATCTTCATCCAGACCTGGATGTGGTATGGCTATACCATGATCATCCTGACCTCCGGCATTCTGGGCATCAGCCCCGATATCTTCGAAGCCGCGGAAGTGGACGGCGCGAACGGGCGCCAGACCTTCTTCTATGTGACGCTTCCGAACATCCGCACGATCCTTCTTTTCACACTGGTCACCAGCCTGATCGGCGGACTGAACATGTTCGATATTCCGTTCCTGTTCCTGATCGGCGGTCCCGACAATGCGACCCTTACGACCAACGTCTTCATCCGGAACCAGGCCTTCGCGGGAAGCTACATGTACAACCGCGCCGCTGCAGCCAGCATGATCGTCTTCGTGGTGATCTGCGCCGCCTCCGCCGTGCTGTTCTACGCACTGCGCGACCGTGAGGAGGAAAAGCTGCAGAAGATCATCCGGAAGCAGGAAAAGGAGCAGCGAAGGAAGATGCGGCAGCAGCAGGCTGCCGGAAACAGGTAAAGGAGGCGGGCCATGAAATCTGACAATCATCATTACGCGGCCAAGACCATAGTCTTTATCATCTGTGTATTCCTTGCCGTACTGAGCCTGTTCCCGTTCGTCATCATGATCGTCAACTCGACCAGGTCCACGACACAGATCCAGCAGCACGCGGTATCCCTGATCCCATCGGGCTACTTTATGAAGAACCTGAATATCCTTCTGGGAAAAAGTTTCAAGCCTTCCGTCGGCTTTATGAATTCCCTGATCGTATCAGTGGGTGCAACAGTCCTTGCCACCTATTTTTCCACGCTGACGGCCTATGGCCTCGTGGTCTATGAATGGCGGCTGAAGAGAGCGTATTTTTCCTTCATCATGGCGATCATGATGATCCCGACGCAGCTTTCTCTGATCGGCTTTTACCAGATGGTCTACAAGATTCACATGACCAACCGGCTGTCTATGCTGATCCTTCCCGCGATCGCATCGCCTTCCATCGTGTTTTTCATGCGTCAGTACATGATCCCGGCGCTTTCGATGGAGATCATCCAGTCGGCCAGGATCGACGGGGCAAGAGAGTTCTATATTTTCAACCGGATCGCGCTTCCCATCATGAAGCCCGCGATCGCGACCCAGGCGATCTTCTGTTTCGTCAACAGCTGGAATAATCTGTTCACGCCCCTGATCCTTCTTACAGCGCAACAGAAATACACCCTGCCCATCATGATCTCGCTCCTTCGCGGCGATATCTATAAGACAGAGTTCGGTGCGGTCTATATGGGACTGACCATGACGGCGCTTCCCCTGATCATCGTTTACCTCGCGCTTTCGAAATACATCATCGCGGGCGTTGCGCTGGGAAGTGTCAAGGGCTGATCCGAAGATCACTCATCATCAAACCGGGTGAACTGGGAGATATGGCCTTCAAAGGATTCCAGGGTCTGCCGGTATTCGGACGGGGAGAGTCCCGTATACTTCCTGAAGCTCCGGCTGAAGGAGGTAAGAGAGTTGAACCCCGTCCGGAAACTGATATCGGTGATGGACGCATCCGTACCCAGAAGCTTCTGGGCAGCCTGCACACGTTTGCTGACCAGATGGTCATAGAAGGTCATGCCCGTGTATTCCTTGAAAAGGCGCGTGAAGTGGTATTTGGAAAAACCGACATATTCCGCGGCTTCATCCAGGGTAAGGTCTTCGGCGAAATGCTCGGAGACATATAAGAGAAGAGAGGAGAACTTCTCATAGTTCTTCTTGTTGCCGGGCTTGTCCGCATAGGCGAAATTGTCCGTCCTGGCATAGTGGTCCTGGGCGATGAGCCAGTACACATTCATCAGGATGGAATAGATCTCGAATTCCCACATGCCGCGGTTCTCGAAATACAGGTCCGTGATCCGGATCATCCGTTCATAGATGCTGCGGTAAAGCTCGGAGTGCGAGTTTTCGGAAAGAAGAAGCGGCGCGTTCATAATGGGCGCAATCGTCGCGAAATCCCGGAACTGTTCAAAGGGAGAAAGATCGAACAGGAAAATAAAACGGGCGCCCTCGGGGGATCCCAGGAGCCTGTGGAGGATATTGGGCGGAATAAAGAGAATATCCCCTTTCTGCAGGACGTAGGTCCTGGAGTCGGCAAAGACCGTATAGCCTTTATCGACGCACAGGATGATTTCCGTAGCAGAGTGGTGATGCATCTCATAGCCCTCATGCTGGATGTTGTACCAGATCCGAAGGTGGGTGCCGGGAATATAATCGACCTCCTCCACGGAATCCTTTACCTTCCGGCCGTAGTATTCACTGACGGGCTGGCGATATATTGCAGGGGTATTGTCCCTTGCATACTGCTTGTGACGCGCAAGTCGATCATCCACGGAAATATCCTCCCCGGTCTTTTTCAGTCTTCTTTTGATTTTATCACAGTTCACTGTGCAGAAAAAACAGTTGTAAGGAGCACCATATGGAAAGGGAAGCAGCAAGAAGAAAAGCGGAAGAACTGGTAAGCCGCATGACGCTGGAAGAGAAAGCATCGCAGCTTCGCTATGACGCCCCTGCCATCGAAAGGCTGGGGATCCCGGAATACAACTGGTGGAACGAAGCACTGCACGGTGTGGCAAGAGCCGGTACCGCCACGATGTTCCCGCAGGCAATCGGGCTGGCCGCCTGCTTTGACGAGGACCTGATGGAAGAGATCGGGAGCTGTATCGCCACGGAAGGCCGTGCCAAATACAACGCACAGAAAAAACACGGCGACCGCGATATCTACAAGGGAATCACCTTCTGGTCGCCGAACGTCAATATTTTCCGCGATCCCAGATGGGGAAGAGGGCATGAGACCTACGGAGAGGATCCGTATCTGACCTCCCGTCTCGGCGTTCACTTCATTCACGGAATCCAGGGGGACGGCCCTTATATGAAGGCCGCCGCCTGCGCCAAGCACTTCGCGGTCCATTCCGGTCCCGAAGCCCTGCGCCACAGCTTTGACGCCGAGGCTTCCGACAAGGACATGGAGGAAACCTATCTTCCCGCCTTCGAAGCCTGCGTGAAAGAAGGAAGCGTCGAAGCGGTGATGGGGGCCTACAACCGCACGAACGGCGAGCCCTGCTGCGGAAGCCCGAAGCTCCAGGAGATCCTCCGCGGCAGATGGGGGTTTGAGGGGCATTATGTTTCCGACTGCTGGGCGATCCGCGATTTTCACGAGAACCACCATGTCACGGCTTCCCCGGAAGAATCCGTTAAACTTGCACTGGAAAACGGGTGCGACGTCAACTGCGGCTGCACCTACCAGAAGGTCATGAATGCCGTGGAAGAAGGCATTCTGGACGAAAAATATATTACCGAATCCTGTATCCGTCTCTTTACGACACGTTACCTTCTCGGCATGTTCGACAGGACCGAATATGAAGATATTCCCTATACGAAGGTCGAATGCCCGGAGCACCTTGCCCTGGCATCCAGAGCCGCCGCGGAAGGCATGGTCCTTTTAAAGAACAACGGCATCCTTCCCCTTACCCGGGAGAAAATGCGCAAAGGCCATATCCATACGATCGGCGTGATCGGCCCGAACGCGGACAGCCGCAGGGCCCTCATGGGCAATTATCACGGGACCTCCTCGGAATATGTCACGATCCTCGAAGGAATCCGCAGGGAATTCTGCGGTGCCGGACAGGAAGAGGACGATGTGCGCATCCTGTATTCCCAGGGTTGCGATCTGTTCCGCGACAATGTGGAGGAGCTTTCCAGGCCCGAGATCCCGGACCGCCTTGCGGAAGCAAAGACCGTCGTGGATTATTCGGATATCGTCATCATGGTCATGGGCCTTGACGAGACGCTGGAGGGAGAGGAAGGCGATACCGGAAATGCCTATGCATCCGGTGACAAGAAGGATCTATCCTTCCCGCCTTTCCAGGAAGAGCTGATCCGGAAGCTCACTGCCTACTGCACAAAGCCCCTGATCTTTATCAGCGTAAGCGGCAGCGCCATGGACCTGAACCTCGCGGAGGAGAAGGCCGATGCTGTTCTGCAGGTATTCTATCCGGGTGCCCGGGGCGGCAATGAATGTGCCGGGATCCTCTCCGGACGCATTTCCCCCTCCGGTAAGCTCCCCGTTACCTTCTACAAAGACCTGGAAGGCTTCCCGGAATTTACGGATTATTCCATGAAGGGCCGTACCTACCGTTACCTGGGAAAGGCGCCCCTGTATCCTTTCGGATTCGGGCTGACCTACGGGGACTGCCGCGCGGAGAATATCCGCGGTGAAGTCCTTCCGGATCCTTCGGAGAAAGACGGATTCGGCGGCGCGACTGCCACGGTCCGCATCGTCAATGACGGCGCGGAGACGGACGATGTCCTCCAGCTGTACATCCGGGACGAGGATTCCTCTTTTGCCGTTCCCAATCCCTGCCTCTGCGGTTTTGCCCGCGTGCACCTGAAACAGGGAGAAGCGAAAGAAGTCACGCTCACCATTGACCGCCGCGCCTTCACCAGTGTCCGGGAGGACGGCATCCGGGATATTTTCGGGAAGCATTTTACGCTTTACGCCGCCTTCTCCCAGCCGGATGAACGCAGTGCCAGTCGTACGGGACACAGTGCACAATCTGCCCGGATTCAGCTATAATAGAAGGAACAGCTTACTGACACGTTATTTGCGCATGGAGGAATAACTATGCTTTATATCGGCATCGATCTTGGTACTTCTTCCGTGAAACTGTTGCTGATGGATGAAAAAGGAAAGATCCACGGGACGGTTTCCCGGGAATACCCGCTGTATTTTCCGCAGCCGGGCTGGTCGGAACAGAAGCCGGAGGACTGGCTTGCGGGTACGATGGACGGCCTGTCGGAGCTTCTTGGCGGAGCTGACCGTTCTGAGGTCGCCGGCATCAGCTTCGGCGGACAGATGCACGGACTGGTGATCCTGGATGAGAACGATGAGGTGATCCGTCCCGCGATCCTCTGGAATGACGGAAGGACCGGGAAGGAGACCGCCTGGCTCAACGAAGAGATCGGTAAGGACAGGCTCTCGGAATATACGGCCAACATTGCCTTTGCCGGATTTACGGCGCCCAAGATCCTGTGGATCAGGAACAACGAGCCGGAGAATTTTGCCAGGATCCGGAAGATCATGCTGCCGAAGGACTATCTTGCCTACTGTCTTTCCGGCTCCTTCTGCACCGATTATTCGGATGCCTCCGGGATGCTCCTCCTGGATGTGAAGAACCGTACCTGGTCGGAGAAAATGTGCGGGATCTGCGGCATCACGACCGATATGCTGCCGAAGCTGTACGAAAGCTATGAAAAGGTCGGCACGCTGAAGAAGGAGATCGCAGATGCCCTGGGACTTCCGGATACGGTCGTTATCGCGGCCGGCGCCGGCGACAATGCGGCCGCCGCTGTCGGTACCGGGACCGTTGGAGACGGAAGATGCAATATTTCCCTTGGTACGAGCGGTACGATCTTCATCTCTTCTGATGCATTCCGCGCCGATCCCCATAACGCGCTCCACAGCTTTGCCCACGCTGACGGCCATTATCACCTGATGGGCTGCATGCTGAGCGCGGCCAGCTGCAACAAATGGTGGCTGGAGGATATCCTGGGAAGCACCGATTATGCAGGTGAGCAGAAAGAGATCGCCGATAACGCCGGGGAGCGTCTCGGCAATAACCACGTATTCTTCCTGCCGTACCTGATGGGGGAACGTTCTCCCTGGAACGACACCAACGCCAGAGGGACCTTTACCGGCATCACGATGGATACGTCCAGGGCGGACATGACACAGGCCGTCCTCGAGGGCGTGGCCTTCGCCGTCCGCGACATGTATGAAGCCGCCGTATCGGCCGGCGTGACCGTGAAAAGGACCATGATCTGCGGCGGCGGTGCAAAGAGCCCCCTGTGGCAGAAGATGATCGCCAATATCCTCAATATGCCGGTGGATCTTCCCGCCTCGGAAGAAGGGCCCGGCATGGGCGGCGCGATGCTGGCCATGGTCGCCTGCGGTACTTACGGCTCCGTACAGGAAGCCTGCGATGCCATCGTCAAAGTAGCGGGGAGTGTGGAACCGGATCCTGTTCTGGTCGAACGGTACCGGGAAAAATACGATCAGTTCCGCATCCTGTATCCGGCACTCCGGGAAGCCTTCGGTGTGATCGCCTGAAAAGACTACCGGCATTCATGAAAGAAAAGGAGAACTGAAATGAAGCTGCTTAGTGTCCATGATCCCGAATTTACAGAATTCGGCCGGGTCGTAGATGGATATGATCTTACGAAGATCAAGGAAGCGCTGATGAAAACGCCCTGCCCGCAGGACGGAACGATTTATGTTGCCTCCGATCCCGCCATTGAGGACCTCCCCGAGGCACAGGCTCTGGGAAAGATTCTTTTCGGCGGAGTTCCCTTTGAGTTCGGTTACTGCAACGGATGCAATACGAAACTGAACGCCCTGGAATATCACCGCAATTCGGAGTTCAACCTGCCGGTCGGCGGGGACTGCATTCTTCTTCTTGCAAGGCAGCAGGATATCGCGAAGGATCATACCCTCGACACCGGAACGGTAAAGGCGTTCTGTATCCCGGAAGGTACGCTCGTTGAGGTCTATGCGACTTCCCTTCACTATGCGCCGTGCCAGGTGCAGGAGTCCGGTTTCCGGTGTCTTGTCGTACTGCCCGCAGGAACCAACGCAGATCTTCCCGCGCTCCCCGTGGATGCACCCGGTGAGGACAGGCTCCTCGCTGCCGTGAACAAATGGCTGATCGCCCACAAAGACGGCGGGACAGCCGCAGGGACCTTTATCGGCCTTACCGGAAAGAATCTTGATGTCACCTGCGATCTTGAAAGCTGATCGCCCTTTGGAACGTCACCCAATCACAAAGTATTCAGGAGGAAAAAGATGAACAACATACCTGTAGTCAAAGTCGGAATCGTTGCGGTCAGCAGAGACTGCTTCCCCGCATCCCTCGCAGAGACCCGCCGCAAGGCCCTGGTCGCCGCCTATGAGAAGAAATACGGCGCAGCGGATATCTATGAATGTCCCATCACGATCATCGAGAGCGAGATCGATATGGTGAATGCTCTCGCGGATATCAAAAAGAACGAATGCAACGCTCTGTGCGTATATCTCGGAAACTTCGGTCCCGAGATCTCCGAGACCCTTCTTGCAAAGCATTTCGACGGACCCAAGATGTTCTGCGCGGCAGCGGAAGAGAGCCAGAACGACCTCATCGACGGCAGAGGCGATGCATACTGCGGCATGCTGAACGCCAGCTACAACCTGGCCCTTCGGAACACGAAGGCCTATATTCCTTCCTATCCCGTAGGGGATGCGGAGGACTGCGCCGACATGATCCATGATTTCCTGCCCATCGCAAGAGTCGTCATCGGCCTTTCCGAACTCAAGATCATCAGCTTCGGTCCCCGTCCCATGAATTTCCTTGCCTGCAACGCGCCCATCAAGCAGCTCTACAACCTGGGCGTTGAGATCGAAGAGAACTCCGAGCTCGACCTGTTCGAAGCCTATCACAAGCATGACAACGATCCCAGGATCGCCGAAGTCGTGGAAGATATGGCCAAAGAGCTTGGAAAGGGCAATACCAATCCTTCCATGCTTCCCAAGCTTGCCCAGTATGAGATCACGCTTCTTGACTGGATCGAAGAGCACAAGGGCTACCGTAAGAACGTCGCCATCGCCGGCAAGTGCTGGCCTGCATTCCAGACCCAGTTCCACTTCGTTCCCTGCTATGTCAACAGCCGCCTGACCGGCCGCGGCATCCCGGTCTCCTGCGAAGTCGACATCTACGGCGCACTTTCCGAGTATATCGGCACCTGCATCAGCCAGGACGCTGTCACGCTTCTGGACATCAACAACTCCGTCCCGAAGGATATGTATGCGGAATCGATCGAAGGCAAGTATGACTACAAGCATACCGACACCTTCATGGGCTTCCACTGCGGCAATACCTGCTCCATGAAAGTCTGCAACCCGCACCTGGATTTCCAGAGGATCATGGCAAGGAACCTTCCGAGAGAGTTCACCGACGGCACGATCGAAGGCGATCTTATGCCCGGCAATATCACCTTCTTCCGTCTCCAGTCCACAGCGGATTCCCAGCTCCGCGCCTATGCGGCACAGGGCGAGATCCTTCCCGTTGCGACCAGGAGCTTCGGCGGCATCGGTGTATTCGCGATCAAAGAGATGGGACGTTTCTACCGGTATTTCCTTCTGGAGAAGAACTTCCCGCACCACGGCGCCGTCATGTTCGGCCATTATGCAAAGCCTCTGTATGACGCCCTCAAATATATCGGCGTGGAGCCCTCCGAGATCGGCTACAACCGTCCGGCCGGCGTCCTTTATCCTTCGGAGAATCCCTGGGACTGATCCCGAAGATCCCTGCGGATACGGACCGCATCCGTTCCGGTTCCTCCGGAAGACTGAAACGAAAAGAACACAGCACTAGCTTGTTCTGAATACTTTTTCCTCGTAAAAGGCAGGTTCCTGTACAAGGGCCTGCCTTTTATGCATGAATGTGTTATAATTCGACCATATCGCCGACTGCGAGCAAGGAGGTTCCTGTATGGCACAGTTATGGGGCGGCCGCTTTACCGGCCAGGAAGATGAATTAGTCAAGAAGATCAACGATTCCATCGGTTTTGATAAACGACTCTGGAGAGAAGATATCGAAGGGAGCATCGCCCATGCTTCCATGCTGGGAAAGCAGGGCGTCCTTTCAGAGGAGTCTGCGGCCAATATCGTCCGGGGCCTGAACGGGATCCGGCAGGATATCGAAGACGGGTCCCTTATCATCACCGATGACTATGAGGATATCCACAGCTTCATGGAGGCTGTCCTGACAGAAAGGATCGGCGACGACGGGAAGAAGCTCCATACCGGACGCTCCCGGAACGACCAGGTCGCCCTGGATATGCGCCTCTTCACAAGGCGGGCCGCCGATGATACGGTCCGGGAGCTTCTGTCCCTCCTGGATACGATCCTTTCCATTATGGAAGAGAACATAGATACCTATATGCCGGGCTTTACCCACCTGCAGAAGGCCCAGCCCGTCACCCTTGCCCATCATATGGGCGCCTATTTCGAAATGTTCCGCCGGGATACGGAGCGCCTTCTGGACTGCAGGAGAAGACTGAACCTGTGCCCCCTTGGCGCGGGCGCCCTTGCCGGCACGACCTATCCCCTGGACCGGGAATACACGGCGATGGAGCTTGGCTTTGACGGACCCACGAGAAACAGCATGGATTCCGTTTCCGACAGGGACTACGCGATCGAATTTCTTTCCGCGCTTTCCCTCATCATGATGCATCTTTCCCGTCTTTCCGAAGAGATCATCATCTGGAATTCCAACGAGTACCGTTTTGTCGAGATCGACGACGCCTTTGCGACGGGAAGCTCCATCATGCCGCAGAAGAAAAACCCGGACGTTGCCGAGCTGATCCGCGGCAAGACAGGCCGCGTCTACGGCGATCTCCATACCCTGATGGTCGTCATGAAGGGCATCCCCCTTGCCTATGACAAGGACATGCAGGAAGACAAGGAGCCGGTCTTCGATGCCTTCGACACCGCCATGATCAGTATCCGTCTCATGGGCGGCATGCTGCGGACCATGACCTTCCGGAAGGACGTCATGGAAAGGAGCGCCATGAACGGCTTCACGAACGCGACGGATGCCGCAGACTACCTGGTCAATAAGGGAGTTCCCTTCCGGGATGCCCACGGGATCATCGGAAGGCTCGTCCTGTACTGCATCGATAAAAAATGCAGCATCGACGACCTTACCCTGGATGAGCTCCGCACCTTCTCGGAAAGCTTTGACGAGGACGTCTTTGATGCCGTCTCCTTAAAGACCTGCGTCGAAAAACGCCTTACGGACGGCGCTCCCGGTGAAGGCGCCCTTAAAAAGCACATTGAACAGAGCAGGACGTGGCTTTCTTCCCTTCGTTAATGTCCGGATCCCGGGGCGGATTTTGGTACTTGACGAATGCCCCGGCTTAGTTGTAATTTGATTCAAATGCCGCTGAAACGATTGCGGCGCCGCGCACTTTGAGGCGGCAGAAAGAGGAGCGATTATGGAGAAATTAAGAGTAGGAGTACTTGGCGGAACAGGCATGGTCGGCCAGCGCTTTATCCAGATCCTGGAGGACCATCCGTGGTTTAAGGTGACCGAGATCGCGGCCAGCCCCCGGAGCGCGGGAAAGACCTATGAGGAAGCCGTCGGCGGCAGATGGAAGCTGGACGGGGATATCCCGGAGAGCGTCCGCAGGATCGTGATCCGCGATATCTATGACATCGAAGGCATCAGCCCGAACGTCGATTTTGTCTTAAGCGCCGTCAACATGTCCAAGGATGAGATCAGAAAGATCGAAGAGGACTATGCGAAGGCGGAGATCCCGGTGGTCTCCAATAACAGCGCCCACCGCTGGACACCGGATGTTCCCATGATCATCCCGGAGATCAATCCGGAGCATACTGAGATCATCGAAGCGCAGAAAAAGCGCCTCGGAACGAAGAGAGGCTTTATTGCCGTAAAGCCCAACTGCTCGATCCAGAGCTATACGCCCGCCCTTGCCGCATGGAAGGAGTTCGAGCCCTATGAGGTGGTCGCAACGACCTATCAGGCGATCTCCGGCGCCGGCAAGACCTTTGCGGACTGGCCGGAAATGAACGGGAACGTCATTCCCTTTATCTCCGGTGAGGAAGAAAAGAGCGAGAAGGAGCCCCTGCGCATCTTCGGGCATATCGAGGACGGACAGATCGTCCCCGCAGACAGCCCCGTCATCACCTGCCAGTGCATCCGGATCCCGGTGCTTTACGGCCATACGGCTGCCGTATTCGTCAAGTTCCGCAAGGATCCCACCAAGGAACAGCTCGTGGAGAAGCTCCGCAGCTTTTCCGGCGTTCCGCAGGAGCTTGGGCTCCCCAGCGCGCCCGTAAACTTTATCCAGTATATGGAAGAGGACAATCGTCCGCAGGTCGCCCTGGATGTGAATTATGAGGGCGGTATGGGCGTCTCCATCGGACGCCTCCGCAAGGATACCGTGTATGACTGGAAGTTCGTCGGCCTTTCCCACAACACCCTGCGCGGTGCTGCCGGCGGCGCTGTCGAGTGCGCGGAGCTTCTTACGGCAAAAGGATATATTACCGCCAGATAAGGAGTTTTCTTTACTGCATGGGGAAAGTTGTTTTTATCGCGGAAAAGCCCAGTGTGGCCAATGATTTCGCAAAAGCGCTTCATCTGAAATTCGTCAAGAAAGACGGATATCTTGAATCCGAGAATACATACGTGACCTGGTGCTTCGGGCACCTGGTCACCATGTGTTACCCGGATGCCTATGATCCCAAATACAAAAAATGGTCCCTTTCGACCATTCCCTTCATCCCGTCCGAATACCGCTATCAGGTCATTGATAATGCGGGCACCCGGAAACAGTTCAAGACCGTTCAGAAGCTCCTGACTTCCGACGAGGTGGATACGATCTATATCTGCACCGACTCGGGAAGGGAAGGAGAATATATCTACCGTCTCGTGGCCTCCATGGCCGGCGTAAAAGGCAAAAAAGAGCTCCGTGTCTGGATCGATTCCTTCACGGAGGACGAAGTGCGCCGCGGCATCCGGGAGGCGAAGGACGACAGCGCCTACGATTCCATCGGGGCCGCTGCCTATCTGCGCGCCAAGGAAGATTACCTGATGGGTATCAACTTCTCCCGGGCGCTGTCCTTAAAATACGCCGGCGGCATCCGGGACTTTCTCGGCATGGACCACTGCGTGATCGCCGTAGGCCGTGTCATGACCTGTGTCCTGGGCATCGTGGTGAAGAGGGAGCGGGAGATCCGCGACTTTAAAGTGACACCGTTCTACCGCGTCATGGGAAGTTTTTCCTCCCCGGAGGATCCGGAGGCAGGCTCCTTCCAGGCCGAATGGACGGCCACGGAAAAGAGCCGGTATTACCAGTCGCCCCTCCTGTATAAGGACAACGGCTTTAAGGAAAGAAAGGATGCTGAGGAGCTGATCCGGTACCTGACGGATCCTGCAAACGGCGATATCACGCCCCGGGTCCTTTCCGTCGGCCATAAGAAGGAGACGAAGAACGCACCGCTATTATATAACCTTGCGGAGCTTCAGAACGACGCCTCCAGGATCTTCAAGATCAGTCCCGACGTTACGCTCCAGATCGCACAGGAGCTTTATGAAAAGAAGCTTACGACCTATCCCAGGACGGACGCCCGCGTCCTTTCCACGGCGGTCGCAAAGGAGATCGACAAGAACCTGAAGGGCCTTTCCTCCCTTCCCGAGTACCGCCCCTATCTGGAAGAGATCTTAAAGAGCGGCTCCTGGAAGAAGATCGGAAAGACCCGTTATACCAACGACAAGGCGATCACGGACCACTATGCGATCATTCCCACGGGGCAGGGGCTTTCGGCCCTCCGCTCCTTAAATCCGACTGCGGCCGGCGTCTATGAGCTGATCGTAAGAAGATTCCTGGCTGTCTTTTACCCGGCGGCCATATTTGATAAAATGTCCTTAAGTATCGGCATCCTGGAAGAGACCTTCCAGGCCTCTGTCCGCGTGAACAAAGAGCGCGGCTACCTGGATGTCATGGAGTACTCTTTTTCCGGAAAGGGAAAGAGCGGAAAAGACAGCGCGTCGGCGCAGGCCTCTTCGGAAGGCGCCGCCGACGGAAGTGATGCCGGGGATGCGGCCGAAGGGAAGAACAAGGACAACGCCCTCCTGGAAGCCTTCATCCGGAAGCTGAAGAAGAACGATGTCCTGAAGCTGGAGGAGCTTTCCGTCAGGGAAGGTTCCACGACGCCGCCCAAGCGCTACAATTCCGGCAGCATGATCCTGACCATGGAGAATGCCGGCCAGTTCATCGAGGACGAGGAGCTGCGAGAACAGATCAAGGGAAGCGGGATCGGCACCAGCGCCACCCGTGCCGGGATTCTCACCAAACTCGTGGACAACCAGTACCTCGACCTTAACAAAAAAACGCAGATCTATACGCCGACCCAGCTGGGAGAGATGATCTACGACGCCGTGGATATTTCGCTGCGTCCCCTTCTGGATCCCAGGCTGACGGCCAGCTGGGAAAAGGGACTGACCATGGTCGCGGACGGGAGCGTGACGGAGGAAGCGTACCTTGTCAAGCTCAACGACTATATCACGCGGCGCACCAACTACATCAAAGAGAATGATTTCAGCGCTCCGCTTTCCGCCATGTACCGGCGGGATGCAGCCTTTTATCAGAAAAAGATGAATTTCAAGTCCCGGTATTCTCACCCGCGGACCCGCAGAAAGAAGGAGGA
>CAMNCY010000045.1 GCA_946534785.1 uncultured Lachnospiraceae bacterium
TGATGCCGTTGGTCTTGTTGTTGAACTTCTCCGGGAACATCTCATAGAAGTCATGCAGCTCCTGGTTCTTGAGGATCTCGGTATGAAGCCTTGCAACACCGTTTACGGAGTAGCCTGCCACGATCGCCATGTTGGCCATGCGGACCTGTCCGTCGTAGATCACGGCCATCTTGCGGACCTTGTAGCCGACATCCGTTCCGGTATTGTCATATTTTTCATGGATCTGGATCTCGAACCGGCGGTTGATCTCCTCCACGATCTGGTAGATACGGGGAAGAAGACGGGAAAACAGCTCGATCGGCCATTTCTCCAGGGCTTCCGCCATGATCGTGTGGTTCGTATACGCGCAGGTCTTCTGTACGATCTGCCATGCATCGTCCCACTCCAGACCGAACTCATCCAGCAGGATCCGCATAAGCTCCGGAACCGTCAGCGTGGGATGGGTGTCGTTCATCTGGAAAATGACCTTCTTGGGAAGATCATGGATGTCACTGTTTCTTGTCAGGAACTTCTGGATCGCGCACTGCACGGACGCGGAAACAAAGAAGTACTGCTGCTTCAGGCGCAGCTCCTTGCCCTGTGTGTGGTCGTCGCAGGGATACAGGACCTCGCAGATCGTGCGGGCCAGGTTCTCCTCTTCGACCGCCTTCTGGTAATCGCCTCTGTCGAAGGAATCCAGGCGGAAGCTGTTCACGGGCTGGGCGTCCCAGATACGGAGCGTATCCACGAAGCCGTTGCCGTACCCGATGATGGGCATGTCATACGGGATCGCCTTGACGGCGCTGTAGCCTTCCTGCTTAAAGCAGGGACGTCCCTGTTCATTGATGTAACTGGTCACATAGCCGCCGAAATGGACTTCCTGGACATATTCGGGACGGCGAAGCTGGAAGGGATCCCCGTTCTCGAGCCAGTTGTCGGGAACCTCTACCTGATAGCCGTCGCGGATCTTCTGCTTGAACATGCCGTAGCGATAGCGGATGCCGCAGCCGTATGCGGGATAGTTCAGGGTCGCGAGGGAATCCAGGAAACAGGCAGCAAGACGGCCGAGACCGCCGTTGCCGAGCGCCGGATCCGGTTCTTCGTCTTCGACACGGTTGATGTCAAAGCCGAGCTCCTTGAGGGCTTCTTTGATCGGCTCATAGGCCTGCAGGTTGATGGCGTCGTTTCCGAATGCTCTTCCCATCAGGAATTCCATGGAAAGATAATACAGTGTCTTCGGATTCTGGTCGTCAAAAGCCTTCTGCGTGCGCATCCAGGCGTCGATGATCTGGTCCTTCAGCGCATATGCCGCCGCCTGGAAGACCATCTGGCGTGTGGCTTCGTCCATTTCACGCCTGTACATGGTGCGGACATTGTATTCCACACTTCTTTTAAACAGTTCTTTGTCAAAATTCAGGGGAGTTTTCTTAATCATTCCGATCCTTTCTCCAGTTGGATGAAATCACAGCTTTTCAACGCCGATCGTTACCTTCTCGCCGTTGATATCCCAGTGCTTTTCATGCTTCAGGGCAGTATCCTTTTCGATCTTATCCGCAAGCACCTTGGAAGCGATGGCCGTCTCGTTGGCAGCTGCCACTTCGCACAGCTTCTCGTTCCCGGTAAGGGAGACGCGGATGCGGTCCATGACCTCAAATCCGGAATCCTTCCGCATGGTCTGGATCTTGCTGATCAGCTCTGCCACCATGCCCTCTTCAATGAGTTCCGGTGTCAGATTCGTGTCGATGACAACGGTATAGCTGCTGTCTTCCTGCGATACAAAGCCTTCCTTCTGCGACATGTCGATCAGAAGGTCGTCCCTGGTAAGCTCGACCGGAACGCCCGCTGCTTCGAATTTCAGCGCGCCCTCTTCGTTGAGCTGGTCCATGGCGGCATTTCCGTCAAGTTCCGAAAGGATCTGGCGGATGGCGCCGAGCTGCTTGCCGTATTTCGGGCCCACGGTCCGAAGCTGCGGCTTGAAGGTGTAGGTCGTAAAGTCGCGGACATCATCCGTGAAGATGACGTTCCGGACATTCAGCTCGTCTTCAATGATCTCCACACAGAAGCCATCCAGCTGCACCGGTGCCTTGACATACATGGAGGCAACGGGCTGGCGGTTCTTGATATTGGAGGTGTTGCGGCATGCGCGTCCCATGACGACGATCTTGAGGACCGCATCCATATCCTTCTCCAGCTCCCTGTCGATCTTTGTCTCATCGGCTTCGGGGAAGCTGCACAGATGGATGCTGACAGGCGCCGCGGGGTCAACGCTTCTTACCACGTTCTGATAGATCTCTTCTGTCATGAAGGGGATCATGGGCGCTGCGCAGAGGCATACGTTCTTCAGGGCGGTATACAGCGTCATATAGGCGTTGATCTTATCCTGCTCCATGCCCTTTGCCCAGAAGCGCTCCCTGCCGCGGCGGACGTACCAGTTGGACATTTCATCGACGAAATCCTCCAGTACGGCACCGGCTTCGGGGATCTTATACTGGTCCATGTCGGCATCCACGGCACGGATCATGGTGTTCATCCTGGAAAGGAGCCACTTGTCCATGACGGAAAGCTTGTCATAGTCCAGCGTGTATTTTGTGGGATCGAACTGGTCGATCTCCGCATACAGAGTATAGAAGGCATAGGTATTCCAGAGTGTCCCGAGGAACTTCCTCTGACCCTCCTGTACGGCCTTGCCGGAGAATTTGTTGGGCAGCCAGGGCGCGCTGTTGGTGTAAAAATACCACCGCACCGCATCTGCGCCGTAGGTCGTCAGTGCATCCATGGGATCTACGGCGTTCCCCTTGGACTTACTCATCTTCTCGCCGTTCTCATCCAGCACAAGGCCCATGACGATAACGTTCTTGAAGGCAGGGCGGTTGAACAGAAGGGTCGCTTCCGCGTGCAGGGAATAGAACCAGCCTCTGGTCTGGTCGACGGCTTCCGAAATGAACTGTGCCGGGAATTCCTTTTCGAAGAGTTCCTTGTTTTCAAAAGGATAGTGGAGCTGCGCATATGGCATGGCGCCGGAATCGAACCAGCAGTCAATGACCTCGGGGACTCTCTTCATCGCATGTCCGCAGTCCGGGCAGGGGATGGAAACATTGTCCACATAGGGCCTGTGCAGTTCGATATTTTCATTGGCGGGATCTCCGGAGAGCTCCGCAAGTTCCTTTCTGGAACCTACGCTGATCTGCTTTCCGCAGTCCGGGCATTCCCAGATGTTCAGGGGCGTGCCCCAGTAACGGTTGCGGGAGATGCCCCAGTCCTGGATATTTTCCAGCCAGTTGCCGAATCTTCCGGTCCCGATGGACTGGGGGATCCAGTTGATCTCTTTGTTGTTCCGGACAAGGTCATCCTTGACGGCCGTCATACGGATGAACCAGGACTCACGCGCATAGTAAAGAAGGGGCGTGCCGCACCGCCAGCAGTGCGGATAATCGTGCTCGAATTTCGGTGCGGAGAAGAGCTGGCCTCTTGCCTCCAGATCCTTTAATACTTCCGGATCCGCGCTGACCGCGCCGTCTTCCATCTCCTTCTTGGTGGGCTTGCAGCGCATGCCCGCAAAAGGAGTGCCTTCCTTCAGGCAGCCCTTTTCATCCACGAGCTGTACGAAGGGAGCGTCATATTTTCTGCCGACACGGGCGTCATCCTCACCAAAGGCCGGTGCGATATGGACGATACCGGTACCGTCTGTCATCGTGACATAGTCGTCACAGTATACGAAGAATGCTTTCTTGTGCTGCTTGTCCGCAATGTCCGCGGCTGCCTGGTAAAGGGGCTCATATTCCTTGTATTCCAGGTCTGTGCCCTTGTATCTTTCCAGGATCTCGTAGGGCGTCTCGTCTTCTTTTGCCAGAGGGCCCAGGACCTTGTCCAGAAGAGCTTCCGCCATGTAATAGACATGACCGTCCACGCACTTCACCTTTGCGTATTCCGCATCGGGATTTACGCAGAGCGCGATGTTGGAAGGAAGTGTCCAGGGCGTCGTGGTCCATGCAAGGAACCAGGCGTCCTCGCCCTTCACCTTGAAACGGACGATCGCAGATCTTTCCTTGACCGTCTTATAGCCCTGCGCGACCTCGTGGGAAGAAAGAGGCGTGCCGCAGGAAGGGCAGTAGGGAACGACCTTGAAACCCTTGTACAGAAGGCCCTTGTCCCAGATCGTCTTCAGCGCCCACCATTCGGACTCGATAAAGTCGTCATAGTAGGTAACGTAGGGGTTATCCATATCCGCCCAGAATCCGACCGCTTCGGAGAACTTCTCCCACATTCCCTTATAGGTCCATACGGATTCCTTGCACTTCTTAATAAAAGGCTCGATGCCATAGGCCTCGATCTCATCCTTCCCTTCGATGCCAATCTCTTTCTCGACTTCCAGCTCTACGGGAAGACCGTGCGTATCCCAGCCTGCCTTGCGGGGGACTTCATAGCCCTTCATCGCGCGGTATCTCGGGATCATATCCTTGATGCAGCGTGTCAGGACGTGGCCGATGTGCGGCTTGCCGTTCGCGGTAGGCGGGCCGTCGTAAAACATATACATCGGGTGTCCTTCATTCTGGGTGATACTCTTTTCAAATACCCTGTTTTCCTTCCAGAACTCGGCGGTGCGGTTCTCGCGTTCCACAAAGTTCAGGTCGGGATTGACCTTTTTGTACATTTGCTCCTCCTTTCGCGCGCCTTTCTCGTCAGCGTGCGATATGCATAATACGGTCATAATAAACCATCATCCGATTATACGGGCTTTACTCCCCGCCGTCAAGAAAAAGGCGACTTTCCGGGCTCCGGGAGCCCTTTGGGACAGCGCTTTAAATCGTTGCGGCTGCTGATAAATTGAAGTACAATTGCTTCAGCAGACCATGTACCTGTCATGACACCGCGATGCCATGACAAGCAAATTAACGGAGGATAAAATGGACAGACAGAACCTGACTCTGCTGACAGATCTGTATGAGCTGACGATGATGCAGGGTTATTTCAAACACAAGGACGAAAACAAGACCGTCATCTTTGATGCCTTTTTCCGCAATAACCCCTTCCATGGCGGATACTCCATCATGTGCGGTGTGGAGCAGCTGGTAAAATACCTGGATGAGCTGCACTTCTCCGACGGGGACATTGAATATCTCAGGAGCCTGAAGATATTCGACGATGATTTTCTTGCCTATCTGGCAGACTTCAAATTCCACGGGACCGTCTACTGCGTTCCCGAAGGATCCCTTATTTTCCCCCGGGAGCCTCTCGTAAAGGTGATCGCGCCCATCATGGAGGCACAGCTTGTTGAGACCGCCATCCTGAACATCATCAACCACCAGAGCCTGATCGCCACCAAGGCGGCCCGCATCGTACATTCCGCCCATGGAAGGCCGGTCATGGAATTCGGCCTTCGCCGCGCACAGGGACCGGATGCCGGCACCTACGGCGCAAGAGCTGCCGTGATCGCAGGCTGCGCCGGCACCTCCAACGTCCTCTGCGGAGAGCTTTTTGATGTTCCCGTCATGGGGACCCACGCCCACAGCTGGATCATGAGCTTTGAGGATGAGTTCACCGCCTTCAAGACCTATGCGGAACTTTATCCCACGGCCTGCACGCTCCTGGTCGATACCTATGATACCCTCAAGTCCGGTGTTCCGAACGCGATCCGCACCTTTGATTATATGAAGGAAAAGGGACTTCCCCTGGACCACATCGGGATCCGCCTCGACTCCGGCGACCTTGCCTACCTTTCCAAGAAAGCCCGCAAGATGCTGGATGAAGCAGGATATCCGCAGGCAAAGATCACGGCTTCCAACGACCTGGATGAGAACCTGATCAACTCCCTCCTGATGCAGGGCGCAAAACTCGATTCCTTCGGTGTCGGCACACACCTGATCACCGCCAAGGACAACCCGAGCTTCGGCGGCGTTTACAAACTGGCGGCCGTACGGCATGAGGACGGCACGTTCGAGCCCAAGATCAAGCTTTCCGAGAACTCCGAGAAGATCACCAACCCCGGCAACAAGAAGATCTACCGCGTTTACGAGAAAGACAGCGGCAAGATCAAGGCCGACCTCATCTGCTTTGAGGACGAGACCTTCACCGAGGACGAGCCCCTTCTTCTCTTCGATCCCGCAGAGCCCTGGAAGAAGACGACCATGCAGCCCGGCGAGTTCACGCTCCGCGAGCTGATGATCCCCATCTTCGTCGACGGAAAGTGCGTATATGAATTCCCGAAGACCATGGACCTCAGAAAGAGATGCCTGGAAGAGCAGGAGACCCTCTGGGAAGAATCCCGCCGTCTTGCGAACCCTCACCAGATCTATGTGGATCTTTCCCAGAAGCTTTACGACACTAAGATCCACCTTCTGGACAGAATGTCCCGGTAAAGCCGCGGGCTGAGTCGCGGTGGGTGGCTGAGTCGCGGTGGGCTGAGTCACGGGGACAGGTACGCTGACTCACGCACAGACATAAATAAACCCTCCAATACAGTATAAGCAGCTTCGGGCCCTTACCGAGTGCCGGCACTTAGGCGCCGTCCTTTGGCGCCTTAGTACCGCTGCATCGAGGTACGGAGCGAGAGCGTGCCCGATGCGCTTATACTGTATGGAGGGTTTTTAATTGCGTACAATGAGTCAGCGTACCTGTCCCCGTGACTCAGCCGGCAGGCCGGCGAACCGGCAGCCCGCCCCCGGCAGCGAACCCGCGCCCGGCGGGCCGTAACTTACAGGAGCAGTTTTCTCATCCGGATCAGGAATTCTTCCGTTTTCGCAAGGAGCAGTTCCTCGTCCTTGACAGTGATGCCGTGGAGGCGGAACCGCAGTTCGAAATACGGCATTCCCTTCAGATCGCCCCGGGGGGCTCCCTGCGGCGAGAAGGTAAGATCTCCTTTATAGATCCTGACAAGGTCGGGAATGAATTCTCCGTGAAGCGCCGCCTTCCGGTCGACAGTTGTCCGGATCCTGCCGTATCCGTCTTCGCCGGTGATCCTGCCGGTAATATCACAGCACCCGAGCCGTCCTGCCACGGAGCGGATCAGGGCGATCCTAAGGAGGTTCTCTGCCGGCGCCGGGATCTTGTCGCCGTACCGGTCGCGGAGCTCATCGCGGATATCGTCGCATTCCTCCAGGCTCGTCACGGCTGCGATCTTCTTATAGATCTCCAGCTTCTGTGTCTCACTGGGAATATAATTCTCCGGAATAAAGGACATGACGCCCAGATTGACGCTGGTATTCCTCTCTTCCTTCGTTTCTTCGCCTTTGACATGCCGGACGGCCGTCTCCAGGAGCTTGCAGTACAGATCGTATCCGACGGCTGCCATATGTCCGTGCTGTGCTTTTCCGAGGACATTTCCCGCGCCGCGGATCTCCAGGTCCCGCATGGCGATGCGGAAGCCGCTTCCCAGTTCGGTGAACTCCCGGATCGCGGAAAGACGCTTTTCCGCCTCTTCCTTCAGGAGGCGGTCCCGGCGGTACATCAGGAACGCATACGCCGTCCGGTCGGACCTTCCGACACGTCCCCGCAGCTGATAGAGCTGTGAGAGACCCATCCGGTCGGAATCATGGATGATGATCGTATTGACGTTGGAAATATCCAGTCCCGTTTCAATGATGGTCGTGGAGACCAGAACGTCGACCTCGCCGGCAATGAAATCATACATGATCTTTTCCAGCTCCGCTTCGCTCATCCGTCCGTGGGCATAGGCGATGCGCGCCTCCGGGATCTGCTTCTGGAGCCTGGCCGCGATCTCCGCAATATCACTGATCATATTGTAAACATAATAGACCTGGCCGCCCCGGGAAAGCTCCCGCAGGATCGCTTCCCGCACGAGCTCCTCATTGTATTCCATGACATAGGTCTGGATCGGCACGCGGTCCTGGGGCGCCTCTTCCAAAACGCTCATGTCCCGGATCCCCACAAGGCTCATGTGGAGCGTCCTCGGGATCGGTGTCGCAGTCAGGGTCAGGACATCCACGTTCTCCCGGAGTTTCTTGATCTTCTCCTTATGGGTCACGCCGAAGCGCTGCTCCTCGTCCACCACCAGAAGCCCCAGGTTCTTGAAGCGTATATCTTTGGAAAGAAGCCGGTGTGTACCGACGACAATGTCGACCCGTCCGGCCGCCAGCCCTTCAATGGTCTTCTTCTGCTCCGCGGAAGTGCGGAAGCGGGAAAGCATATCGATGTTGACCGGGTATTCCTTCATCCTTTCGGTAAAAGTATTGAAGTGCTGCTGCGCCAGGATGGTGGTCGGCACAAGGATCGCCACCTGCATCCCGTCCTGCACGGCCTTGAATGCCGCCCGGATCGCGATCTCGGTCTTCCCGTAACCGACGTCGCCGCAGATCAGCCGGTCCATGATGCGGCTGCTCTCCATATCCTTTTTGGTATCCTCGATCGCCTGGATCTGGTCGGGCGTTTCTTCATACGGGAACATCTCCTCGAATTCCTTCTGCCAGACCGTATCCCTGCCGAACGCGTGGCCCGCGCCCTCCCGGCGCTTTGCATACAGTTCCACGAGATCCTGCGCGATCTCTTCCACCGCGCTCCTGACCTTGGACTTGGTGCCGCTCCATTCCTGGGACCCCAGCCTGTTGAGCTTCGGCTTTGCGCCCTGCGCGGAGGAATACTTCTGCAGGACATTCAGCTCTGTGGGAAGGACATACAGGACGCCCCCTCCCCCGTATTCTATTTTCACATAATCCTTATAGACGCCTTCGACTTCGATCTGCTCGACGCCCCGGTAGATGCCGATACCATGGTCTTCATGCACTACATAGTCTCCGGGCTTGAGCTCGGAAAAACTGCGGATCGCATCGCCGCCTTCGAAGCGCTTTTTCTTCTGCCTGCGGACATGCTCCGCGCCGAAGATGTCCGACTCCGAGATCACCGAGAATTTCAGCTTCGGATATTCGAAGCCGTGGGCGATACGGCCGTAATAGGTCATGATCTCGCCGGGCACCAGGATCCTGTCGGGATTCTCGCTGTAAAAAGCCGTCAGCCCCCGCTCCGTCAGATCCTGCGCAAGGCGCCTTGCCCTCGTGCGGGAGGAAGAAATGATGACCACCTTCTGTTTGACCTTCCGGTATTCCTTCAGGTCTTTTTCCAGCGCATCAAAGCTCTTGTTGTAAGGCGCGATGCTCCGCGCCCCGATGGATACGACCTCGGCATTTTCAAGAAGGGGGGACTTTGCAAGGATCGCGGTAAGGCCAAGCCTCCTGTATCCGGAAAGAGACGCCGAAATCTTCTCCTCCGGGATCAGAAGCTCCATCTGGCCGGGAAGGACATACCCCTTTTCGGCCCTGCTGATCATGCTCTCCCGGAATTCCGTTTCCACGGCCCCGGCCTCTTCATGGATCCTGGCGGGCTCGTCCAGAAAAACAAGCGTCCCGTCCTTCGGGAAAAGTCCCAGGAAGCTTTCCGTAGCCGGGTAAAAATAGTGAATGCAGCTCTCAAGCCTGGAATAATCATGCCAGACCTCTGCCTCCTCCAGGATGGCGCCGATCTCCTCTTCCAGCCGGTGCGCAGCTTCCATGTGATGGGCTTCCCGGAGTTCCCGGGCCGTTTTCTTCAGTTCTCCGCGCATGCGGAAAAGACCGTCCTCCAGACGGTCCCTGCCAAGCACCATCTCGGAGGCCGGATAGATCCGCACCGATTCCAGCTGCCCGGTAGAGCGCTGGCTTTCCGGATCGAAGCTGCGGATGGAGTCGACCTCGTCCCCGAACAGCTCGATGCGGCAGGGCGTTTCCTCCGTCAGGTCATAGATATCGACGATATCCCCGCGAATGGCGAACTGCCCCGGGCCCTCTATCTGCTGCGTCCTTTCGTACCCCATGGCGATCAGCCTCCGGGCAAGCTCCTCCTCCCGGATCGTCCCGCGCTTTTCGATCAGAAGGACGCTCTCCTTCAGGGTCTTCAGCGGGATCTGCGGCGTCATAAGGGCGGCAAAGGTGGTGACCACCGTCGTGGGACGGCCTTCCATCAGGCGGCGGAGGCACCGGAGCCGTTCCGTTTCGATCTCCCTGCCGCGAAGGTCCGCCTGGTAAAAGATCAGGTCCTTTGCCGGAAAAACAACGGTGTTCCGGTCATAAAACCGATACTCCTCCCGGATCTGTCTCGCCCGTTTGTCATTATGGGTAATGATGAGCCGAAGCCGCCCTGCTGCCGTAAGCGGGATCTCCCGTGTGATGGCATAGATCAGATGGAGCTTCTGGGACGGAACGCAGCCGTCTGCGATAAAAGCCGCGCCTTCCTTTTCCAGTCCCGCACTGATGCGGCCGTATTCTGCCGATTCCTTTAACGGCTGTGTAAGTGTCCTCATGAATTGAACCTGTTCATGGCGCGGTCAACGCCTTCCTCTATAATGCAGCGGACTGCCTGGGCAGCCCTGTCCTCTGCCTCGTCCAGGACCTTCCTGTCTTCTCCGGCCGGTCTTCCCAGGACATGGGATACAAGGTCTGCTTCCGGCCTCGGCTTTGCCCCGACACCTACACGCACCCGGATAAAATCTCCGTCTCCCAGGTGCTGCACAATGTTCTTAAGCCCGTTGTGCCCGCCGGCGCTTCCCTTCTTCCGGATCCGGATCCTGCCCTCGTCCAGGTCGATGTCGTCGGAAATGACGATCAGGTTGGCGGTATGGTCGATCTTATAGAAATCGACGCCCTCCCGGACCGCCTCTCCCGAAAGATTCATATACGTCAGCGGCTTCATGACAATGATCCTCTTGTCGCCGAGCCGCCCTTTGCCGGTCAGCGACTTTCCGAACCGCGTCGGCCCGTCGATCTTCAGGTCGTCGATCAGCCGGTCCGCCACCTCGAAACCCACGTTATGTCTTGTCCCCTCATATTTGCTGCCCGGATTCCCGAGGCCCACGATCAGATACAGATTGTCCATTTCCCTTTTCCTTAATAAATATAGTGATGCTTCCGGCTCCGGCAACGCCGTGTGAGCAGGTATGTATGGGAAATATATACAGGCATCCCGGGCACGCTTTCGCTCCATCTCGCGTGCAGCGGCACGTAGGACACGAAAGGACCGTGTCCAAGTGCCGGCCGCTCGCAGGGCCCGGCCTGCCCGTATATATTTTCCCATACAGATTTACTTCTCCACCGGCGCTGCCGGTTCCGGAAAGCCGTTCTTTGTTCAGAAAAAGGGGAAAGCACTAGGCTTTCCCCCTTAATTGCCACCGCACAGTCGTGATCAATTAATCATCAATACTCCTCTTCAGCGCTGTCCAGGCCCTCCTGATACCTCTGAAGAATCGTCTCTTCTAAAATACTCCGTGTTTCGGAATTGATCGGATGAGCTATATCGCGATACTCGCCGTCTGCCGTCTTTTTACTCGGCATTGCGATGAATAAACCTTTTTCGCCTTCAATTACCTTAATGTCATGTACCACAAATTCGTTGTCGATTGTAATTGAAACGACCGCTTTCATCTTACCGATTTTCGTAATCTTGCGTACTCTGACGTCTGTAATTTTCATACGGTCTCCAATCTACATTTTGTAGCGTTCGCCACTTTCTTCAACGACTATTCTGATACCGTTCTCTCCTTTATAATATGAATTTGCCTGAATTGTGCTGTCACTTTCCACGATGCAATTCTCTATATAAGTGTTATCTCCGATGTAAACATCATTCAATATCAGTGAATTCCTGATCACACAGTTGTTTCCGACATAGACCTGCTGGAACAGGACCGAATCTTCGATCGTACCGTTCACGATGCAGCCGCTGGAAAGCAGGCTGTTTCTCACATTCACACCCACGTTGTACTTTGCCGGCGGCAGGTCTGCCGCTTTGGAGTGCACCTCCGGGTATTCCTGGAAGAAATAATGCCGAACTTCCGGACGCAGGAAATCCATATTAGTATTGAAATAGTCATCGACTGATGCAATGTTGCTCCAGTAGTCGCTTAGTCTGTAGCCATATATTGCCTTTATGTCCTTATAGCGGATCAGAATATCCTGTACGAAATCGAAACGTCCCTCTTCCGCACTTCTTTCCAGAAGCTCGATCAGAAGTCTCCTTCTGATCACATAGATGCCGCAGGAAATGATGCTGGAACGGGCAACAATCGGCTTCTCCACGAAGTCTCTGATCCTTCCGTCCTCGTCCATACCGACAGTTCCGAAGCGTTCCACATTTACATCAGCAGGCATTTCTTTGCAGACAACCGTAATGTCCGCCCGCTTTTCAACGTGATATTCCAGAACAGCGTTATAGTCCATTTTGTATACGCAGTCGCCGGATGCGATGACCACATACGGCTCATGCGAATTTTTAAGGAAGCTGATGTTCTGTGCGATAGCATCAGCGGTTCCGCGATACCAGTTATTATTCTCACTTGTAAAGGAAGGGGTAAACAGGAACATGCCGCCCTGTTTCCTGCCGAAATCCCACCACTTGGACGAACTTAAATGCTCGTTCAGGCTCCTGGAATTGAACTGGGTCAGGATCGCCACCTTCTGTACGCGTGAGTACTCCATATTGCTGAGGGCAAAGTCTATGCTCCTGAAGCTCCCTGCTATCGGCATGGCGCAGACTGCCCGTCTCTTGGAAAGGTCCTTCATGCGGTTGCTTTTACCGCCAGCTAAAATGATACCGATCGCTCTCATACTGCCTCGCCCTCCTTGTTCAGGGTCCGGCCGCTCTCAAGCCTTCCGCCCGGATAATCAGCGGCCTCGGTGATGCCGTTTATCATGACGTTCTTTCCGATCCGCACATTGCTGGGGACTCTTGCGTCCTCCGCTATGACGACCAGTCCGTCACGATAAATAGAGGGTTCTGTTTCATTGTCTATATAGGAACCTTCCCCGGTTATGACATTATCCCCTATCAGCGCCCGTTCTGCAACAATCGTTTTGGACAGGCTGCAGCCGCTGTGGATCTGTGCGCCGTTCATGATGATCGAGTCGCGTACGACCGTATTCTCCCCGATCATGACATTGCAGCCGATAACCGAATTGTAGACCTGTCCGTAGATCTCGCTTCCCTCGCCGACGATGGAGCGTTCCACCCGGCTGTTGTATCCGTAATACTGCGGAGGCAGGCATTCGGCGTTCGTATAGATCTTCCAGTATTCTTCATAGAGGTTGAATTCCGGAACGATATCGATCAGCTGCATGTTGGCTTCCCAGTAGGAGGTCAGCGTTCCGACATCCTTCCAGTAGCCGTTGAATTCATATGCATAAAGCCGTTCCCCTTTGTCTCTGCAGTAAGGGATGATATGCTGTCCGAAATCCAAACCGGGCGTGTCCTTATTGGTCTCCAGCGCCTCTTTAAAAGTCTTCCACGAGAAGATATATATACCCATGGATGCCAGGTTGCTCCTGGGATGGGCGGGCTTTTCTTCGAAATCCGTGATCCTGCGGTCTTCATCCGTGATCATGATGCCGAAGCGCTTTGCCTCCTCCATCGGCACAGGCATGACTGCGATCGTCACGTCCGCGTTGTTTTCCTTATGGAAATCCAGCATGGATTCATAATCCATTTTGTAAATATGGTCGCCGGAGAGGATCAGCACGTAGTCCGGATGGAAGCTTTCCATATAGGACATGTTCTGATAGATCGCATTCGCGGTCCCGGTATACCACTCCGTCCCTTCGATCTTTTCATAGGGCGGAAGAACGGAAACACCGCCGACCAGCTTGTCCAGGTCCCACGGGATCCCGATGCCGATATGCGTATTGAGCTTCAGCGGCATGTACTGTGTCAGGACGCCAACTGTATCGATCCCCGAATTGATACAGTTGCTGAGCGGGAAATCGATGATCCTGTATTTTCCCCCGAACGATACCGCCGGCTTCGCCATGCGGGACGTCAGGATGCCAAGACGGCTCCCCCGTCCGCCGGCGAGGAGCATCGCAATCATTTCCTTTTTCACCATAGCCCCTTACCTCGCGCTGATAAATTACATAATGTCATGAAAACAAATGCAAGGCAAACACTGCACATCGAAACCCCCATGATTCTCTGTGCGTGCTGTCCATCCTCATGATTATGCAGAAAAATTATACCATACCCCCTGTTGAAAAGGAAAATACTTCTTTCGGTAAAATAGTGTGCCGCCTGACCTCACCT
>CAMNCY010000046.1 GCA_946534785.1 uncultured Lachnospiraceae bacterium
GTTTTCGTAGTATACTGTTTTCTGTTATGTATATACATGTTTCTGTATACACAGATCCATACACAGACTGATTGCCGGCATTCTGAGAAAGAATCGTATTTAAAGCATATGAAAACCGTTAAGGACCTGATCTCCAAAGCAAGCTTTCACCTGTCATCCTGCATGCAGCCGGTCATTCCGCTGATCATTGCGGCAAGTCTTATCAAGCTTCTGTATCTTATCATGAATGCGCTGTGCCCCGCGGATCCAACCACAATGGAAGTGATCCGCATTCTGGGAGACGTGCCCTTTTATTTCCTTCCCGTTACCGTGGCGGTCTCGGCTTCCCGGCACTTTGAGACCGATATCTTTTATACCGTAGGCGCCGCCTGCGTCCTGATCGCACCGGACTTCATCGCACTGATGGAACAGGATCTCCCCCTCCGCTTCTTCGGCATACCGGTGATCCGGGGAAGCTATTCCTACAACGTTCTGCCTGTGATCCTGACAGCCTGGGTCCTCTCGAAGATTAAGCCGAGGATCGAGAAACACTTCTCTCCCGCGCTCCGGGGCAGCGTATTTCCCTTTGTCATGTTCGTACTCATCGCCGTGATCGAGATCCTTGTCACGGCGCCTGCAGGATCCGTGATTGGCATGGGGATCGGCCGCATCTTCCAGTTCTGCTCCGTCCATGCCGGCGTCCTGACCTGGGGCCTGTTCGCCGCCATGACGTGCGTACTTGTCCCGGCCGGCCTCCACTGGATCTTTGTCACGACAGCGATCACGGATATCGCGGCAAAGGGCGTAGACCACGGCATCATGGCAGGCTTCCTCATCCTGACCTTCGCGCTCTGCGGCATGGACCTTGCCTACGCGATCCGTTCCAGGAAGCCCGAGGATAAGGCACAGTATTTCAGTTACTTTATCAGCTGCCTTCTTTCCGGCGTATCCGAGCCTTCCCTGTTCGGCATTGCGCTCCGGGACCCCAAAGCCATGAAGGCACTCATGCTCGCCTGTATCGCTCCGGGCATCTACCAGGGAATCACCGGCATCGACTGCTTCATCTACTCCTTCCCGGCACTGCCCTCTTTCCTGATCTTCCATAACCCCGAGGATCCGATGAACCTCGTCCACACCGGTGTCATCATGGCGCTGGGCTTTATCCTGGGCCTTATTTTCACCCTGCTCTTTGTGAAAGAGACTGTCGAGACGCAGGCGGGGTGAGCCAGGGGCGCGCGGGGTGAGCCACGGGGACAGGTACACTGACTCAGCAACTCAAATCAAAAAACCTGCCAATATACTATAAACAGCTGAGGTGCCCTCAGCTGTTCATGGTATATGGCAGGTTTTTAATTGTATGCGGCTGAGTCAGTGTACCTGTCCCCGTGGCTCACCGCGGCTCACTGTGACTCACCCGGAGCTTACTTGCGTGCGATCGCGCGCTTTGCGCATTCAACGATGTGCTCTTTAGTAAGTCCGTAGCGGACGAGGAGCTCATCGGAATGTCCGGATCTTCCGAAGACGTCCTCCACGCCGACCATTTCCACGGGAGCGGGGTAATTGCGGGCAAGGACTTCGCTGACTGCAGAACCGAGGCCGCCGATCACGTTGTGTTCTTCCGCGGTCACGATGGCGCCGGTCTCTTTTGCCGCTTTCAGGATGATCTCCTGATCGAGGGGCTTGATCGTATGCATGTCGATCAGGCGGACAGATATGCCTTCCTTTTCCAGGATTTCGCAGGCTTTGAGTGCGATCTGGACCATCAGGCCCGTCGCAATGACGGTAACGTCCGAGCCGTCTTTCAGAAGGGAGCCTTTTCCGAGTTCAAACCGATAGCCTTCTATCTTGTCCGTTACGACATCCAGATCATCTCTGCCGGTACGGAAATAGCAGGGGCCCTCATAATCCAGCATGGCCTTGAACGCAAGACGCGCCTCGTTGGCGTCGCAGGGGCAGATGACGGTCATTCCCGGAATGGTCCGCATCAGGGAAAGATCCTCAATGCACTGGTGGGTCGCACCGTCTTCGCCGACTGTAAGTCCGGCATGGCTTCCCACGACCTTGACGTTCAGGTTGGGATACGCGATAGACTGGCGGATCTGGTCATAGCCGCGGCCTGCCGTAAAGGAAGCGAAAGAATGGCAGAAGGCAGTCTTTCCCGTTGTGGCAAAACCGGCTGCCACATCGATCATATTGGCTTCCGCGATTCCCATGTTGAAATACCGTTCCGGATACTTATCGCGGAAATAGCAGGACATGGTGCAGATCGCAAGGTCCGCATCCAGGACTACGATGTTCTCATCCCCGCCGAACTCCGCAAGGGCTTTTCCGTAAGCAACTCTTGTTGAAATCTTCTCACTCATGATTCAGCCCTTCCTTTCCCCGGAAATGATGTCCGCATATTCTTTCTCCAGACGGGCAAGATTCTCATTCAGCTCCCGGAAGGCAATCTCGAACTCTTCTTCCGTCGGGTAGCTGCCATGGAACTGTACCTTATCCTCAAATGCGGTCGTCCCTTTTCCCTTGACAGTCTTTGCAATGATTGCCGTGGGCTTTCCTTTGGATGCCTTCGCAAGATCAATGGCCGCGGAGATCGCTTCCACGTCATGGCCGTCGATCACAAGGGCATTCCAGCCGAAGGCACGGAACTTCTCATCGATCGGGGACGGATCCATGACTTCCGTAAGTCTTCCGTCCAGCTGCAGGCCGTTGTAATCCACGAACAGGATCAGGTTGTCCAGGTGATAGAAGCCCGCAGACATTGCGGCTTCCCATATCTGGCCTTCCTGGATCTCGCCGTCGCCGGCGATGGCATAGGTCGTGTAGTCCTTGCCGTAGGTCTTGGCCGAAAGAGCCATGCCGACCGCACAGGATACACCCTGGCCGAGGGAACCGGCGGACATGTCAACGCCGGGAACATGCTTCATTTCGATATGGCCGGAAAGATAACTGTCGATATTCCGGAAGGTCGCAAGATCCTCCACCGGGAAGAATCCCCGCATGGCAAGCGTCGTATAGGCTGTGGGTGTGCAGTGACCTTTGGAAAGGACAAATCTGTCGCGGTCTTCCCACTTCGGATCTGCGGGATCGATATTCATTTTGTCAAAATATAAAACGGCCAGGATATCCGCAATGGAAAAGGAACCGCCTATATGGCCGGAGCCCGCGGTCCGTACCGTTTCCAGTGCTTTGATACGGATCTTTGCCGCTGTGATCTCGAGTTCTTTCTTTTTAGCTGAATTCATCTTTGTCTCCACATGAATGCCGGCATATGGCTGGCTGCTCTGCAGACAGATACCGGCACAGACAGACAGTCCTGTTTACAGAAGAAGAGCCAGGGCATACGCCCCGGCCCTTCATCAATTCATAACAGTCCTATTAGCACAGAATGTTAGGTATTAATTTGTGATCTTAAATCCTGAATTCAGAATCAAAGATACTCGTCAACGTTGTCAGCTGTTACAAGAACGAAAGGAATGACCGGGTTAGGATCATACTCTTCACCCTTAACAAGAGCTTCAACGATAGCGATAGCGCCATTGATCTGGCCTACGCCGTCCTGAAGGACAGTAGCCTTCAGAGTGCCTTCCTTGACCATCTGAAGCGGAACTTCAACGCCGTCAACGCCGATGCAGATGATATCGGATCTGCCGTTATCATTGCAGGTCTTCTGAGCTGCGGAAGACATACCGTCGTTATCGCAGATGATAGCTACAAGGTCATCGCCGTACTTAGCCATGGAATCGGAAGCTGCATCAGATGCAAGGTTGCCATCCCACTTTGTATCGAAGTCGCCGACCATTTCGAATTCCGGATGCTCGTCCATGATGGCGTGCATGCCTTCTGTTCTCTGAAGCTGAGCGGAGTTTCCAAGGATACCGTTGCAGTGGATGTACTTACCACCGTTAGGGCAGTTGTCAACGACCCACTGAGCAAGCATATTGCCTGCCTGGACATCGTCGGAACCAACGTATGCGATAGCAAGATCATCGCAGCTTGTGGACTTGGAGTTAACTTCGATAACGGAGATGCCGGCATTTGCCATCTGAACAAGTGCAGGATCGGAAGCCTCTGCCTCAGCAGGAAGGAAGATAACGATATCGCAGTTCTTGGAGATGCAGTCTGCAGCACGGTCGATCTGCTTGTTGGGGTCAGTTTCGCCGTCCAGAAGGCCTGTCCACTCGTCGATAATGCCATCAGCAACTGCCTGGTTGAAGTACTCTTCAGCTCTGGCATTGATGGGAGCATGGAAAGGATCCGTGAAGTTCTTGGAGATGTAGCCGACGATGACTTTGCCGTCGCCGTTTACATCAGCGCCTGCGGGAGCTGCTGCTTCTTCTGCGGGAGCTTCTGCTTCAGCGGGAGCTTCTTCTTTAGCTTCCTCAGCGGGAGCTTCTTCCTTAGCGGGAGCGGTTGCTGCCGGAGCAGAGGAGCTGCCGCATGCAACGAGGCCAAGAACCATAGCTGTTGCCATAGCAACTGCTAACATTTTCTTCTTCATTAATTAATCCTCCTTAAATTGTATGTGCTAATAGCTTTGTTCATGTTATGTATAACACAACATACAGTCTAGCATATGAAAATGCTTTCTGCACGTGGTTATTCAAATTTAATACATTTTTAATTAACAGTTTGTTCACATACTGCAAGCCGCCCCTGCGGCCTGAAAGCTGTATGCGCGGCCTGCAGATGACACTGTCTGTTATCAGTGGTTGTTCTTGTTCATGACCATATCGAGCATGACGGCGCCGATGATGATAAGGCCCTTAACGATCGACTGGAAGTAGGAAGATACGCCGATCATGTTCATGCCGTTGTAGATAAGGCCGATGATGAAGATACCCAGGACGTCGCCGGGGATGGTTGCGATACCGCCTGCGAAAGAGGTGCCGCCCAGAACGGCTGCCGCGATCGCGTCTGTCTCATAGCCGACACCGATGTTGGACTGTGCCGCACCGGTCTTGGATGTGTAGATCATGGAAGCAAGACCTGCAAGAAGTCCGGAAATGGTGTAAACGCCGACCAGTACCCAGAAACGGCTGACACCGGAAGCAACGGCTGCGTTGACGTTGCCGCCGACCGCATAGATGTAACGGCCGAACTTGGTCCAGTGAAGCATGAGGTACATCAGGATCGTGACTACGATGAAGATGATGATGGGCATCGGAATGCCGAACAGCTTATTGGAATAGATTCCCGCGAACCACTTGTTGGTGATCATGACGGCACGGCCGCCCGTGATGACCTGGGAAAGGCCTCTGATGACCAGCTGCATGGAAAGGGTAACAACGAACGGGAACATGTTGAACTTTGCGATCAGGCAGCCGTCAATGAAACCGAATGCAGTGGAGACTGCAACGCCTGCCAGGATGGCCAGGAATGCGGGCCAGCCGAGGTTCGTCATGGTCTGGCCGATGATGCAGCTCGTAAGAGCCAGCTGCGCGCCGACTGTCAGGTCGATACCGCCGGTCGTGATGCAGATGCACAGACCATAGCAGAGAAGGCCGTTGATGGAGATCTGTGTCGCAACGTTGATGATATTGCTCAGCGTCAGGAAGCGGGGTTCCATGACCGCGATAATGATCATCATGATGATCAGAACAACGCCGATACCGTACTGACCCATGATGGATCTGATCTTATCCTGTTTAGAAATCTGTCCTACTTTAGGTGAAGAAGCCATTTTTTCCTCCTTATCAACCGATACCGAAAGCCTTCGTCAGGATATCTTCCTGCGTGACGTTTCCGTTAACAATTTCTTCTCTCATGAATTCGCCGCTGATGCTGCCTTCATGGTATACCAGTACTCTGTCGCTCATTCCCATGATCTCGGGAAGTTCAGAGGATATCATGATGATCGCCATGCCTTCTGCCGCGAATTTGCTCATCAGTGTGTAGATCTCTGCCTTCGCGCCGACGTCAACGCCTCGCGTGGGCTCATCCATGATAAGGAGCTTCGGGCCGGCCATGATCCACTTGGAAATAACGACCTTCTGCTGGTTACCGCCGGAGAGTGAGAACGCCGTATGCTCGATACTGGCGGCCTTCAGAGTCAGAAGCTTGGAGTACTCTTCGACTTCTTTCTTCTCTCTTGCCTGATTCAGGAGGATTCCCTTCTGCCTTGCGGGCAGGTTCGGAAGGGAGACATTCTCACGGATGGATCTGTGCAGGCACAGACCGAAGTTCTTACGGTCCTCATTGACCATGCAGATTCCCTTGTTGATGGCATCCCTGGGATTCTTGACCGTGATTTCCTGTCCGTTCAGGTACATTTTGCCGGATTCCAGGGGATCCATACCGAAGATGGCTCTCATGGTCTCGCTTCGACCGGAACCGACCAGTCCCGAGAAGCCCAGGATCTCGCCTGCATGTACTTCGAAGCTGATATTGTTGAAGCCTTTTCCCGTAAGGCCCTCTGCCTTGAAGACTACGTCACCGATCGGGCAGTCCACCTTCGGGAACTGGTTCTCGACCTTACGGCCGACCATCATGGCGATCAGTTCGTCGTTCGTAATGTCTTTCAGCGGGGAGGAACCGATAAATTCGCCGTCTCGGAAGACCGATACAGTATCGCAGATCTCATAGATCTCCGCCATACGGTGCGAGATATAGATGATGGCAACCCCCTGTGCCTTCAGGTCACGGATGACCTTGAACAGGTGCTGTGTCTCATTCTCGTCCAGTGAAGATGTAGGCTCGTCCATGATGATCATCTTCGCGTTCGTGGACACGGCCCTGATGATCTCGACCATCTGGACATCCGCCAGTTTCAGGTCGCGGATCAGTGTGGTCGCAGGATACGGGAATCCGAAATCATCCAGGATCTTCTGTGTCCTTTCATTCTGTTTTTTCTTGTTCAGGAAAATACCGTTGGTATCCTCTCTGTTCAGGAAAATACTCTCGGCGATCGTCAGGTGCGGCTCCGGATTCAGTTCCTGATGAATCATGGAAATACCGCAGTTGATGGCGTCGACCGGGCCCTTTGCCTGATAGGGCTTTCCGTCGAACGTCATGGTACCCTCGTCCTGCTTGTAAAGACCGATGACGATCTTCATCAGCGTTGACTTGCCGGCACCGTTCTCGCCCAGAAGCGCGTGGACCTCGCCAGGTTTAACATGCAGCTGTACACCCTTAAGAGCCTGTGTACCACCGAATGCTTTGGAGATGTTCTCACAGTTCAGGATGTAGTCGCTTGCGTTAATCTTACCGTCCAACTTTTTTACCTCCCTTTTTTATTTATGTAAATCGCTTTTGCTTTCTCTGTCTACCCTTCGCCCAAGCAATGTTACCTTATTCAGTTCCGAACTTCCGGCCCTGTAGATGTCCTTGAAGAGTCCGTAGTACTCTTCGTAGACCGCATGTGCCTTCGGATCGGGAATGACCGTGAAATCCTTGTACCGCACGGTCCTGGCGCAGCCTTCCTCGATGTCTTTGTAAACGCCGGAGCCGACGCCCGCCGCGATGCATGCGCCAAGGCAGGCCTGCTCCTCTGTCTCCGCGACCTTCAGGGGATAATTGAAAACATCCGCCTGGATCTGCAGCCAGGGGCCGCTTCTTGCACCGCCGCCGGAAGCTACGATATAGCCGTCCGCCTTCAGTCCCAGGTCGCCGCAGAGCTCTATGCACTGGTTCAGCGCGTAGGCAACGCCTTCCATCACGGCTCTTGTCAGCTGGGGAGCGCCGGTCCCCAGATTGACGCCTACGA
Organism: uncultured Lachnospiraceae bacterium; assembly: GCA_946534785.1. Classification (GTDB taxonomy): domain Bacteria; phylum Bacillota; class Clostridia; order Lachnospirales; family Lachnospiraceae; genus CAG-791. The sequence continues at coordinate 7,685 of CAMNCY010000046.1, forward strand.
ATTCGCCGCTGATGTCCGGATTCAGGTGCGGTGTCCTCTCACCGTTCAGGTACGGCAGGAAGATCACGCCGCCGCTTCCGGGAACCACTTTTGCGACCTCTTCATTGATCTTTTTATAATCACTCTGTCCAAGGAGCTGATTGCACCATTTCAGGCAAAGGCCCGCATTCATGATGGCTCCCATGGTGATCCATCTGCCCTTCCGGTAACCGCAGAAGGTATTGGTGGAAAGAGCGGGATTTACGATCGCGGTATCGCTCTGGAAGGATACCTGTCCGCTCGTTCCGATATTGACGGAAGCGCCGCCGGCTTTCGTAACGCCGTTTCCGATTCCCTGCATGACCTGGTCGCCGCCGCCCGCAACGACTTTTGTCTTTGTGGAAAGGCCCGTCTCTTTGGCAGCTGCGGGGCAGATATTTCCGACCGCTTCATCCGTATTGTAAAGGGGCGGGAATATCCCGGCCGGTATGTCGAATTCCTTCAGGATCTCTTCCGACCACCGGACATTCGCAACATCAAACGCCAGTGTTGCGGATGCATCCGAATATTCGGAGGAAACTTCTCCCGTAAGGCGGAATTTCAGGTAATCCTTCGGCAGCATCACATGGGCAATACGGCGGAAGTTTTCGGGCTCGTTCTCTTTGACCCAGAGGAGTGAGACCAGAAGGAAGCCGGAATACACCGGATTCATCATCAGTCTTCGTACCTTTTCTTCCCCGAGCTTCTCCTTGATGCTGCGGACCTGCTCTCCGCTCCTGGCATCGCAGTGCAGGATCGCGGGACGGATGACTTCCATCTTCTCATCCAGCATGACCAGCCCGTGCATCTGCCCGGAAAAACTGACGCCGGCGATCTGTTCGGGATCGATCCCGCTTTCGGCAAGATCCTGCCGGATGGTATGAACACATGCCTCCCACCATTCCCGCGGATCATGCTCCGCATATCCGCCGAAAGGCGAGGCAAACTGGTAATTCTGTGCACTGACGGCTTTTACACGGCCGTCCTCGTCAATGATAAGTGTCTTCAGGCTCGACGTTCCGCAGTCGATCCCCATCAGGTATGCCATACGATGAACCCCCGCTGTTCTACTTCTCCCGCCTGATAAAACAGGTATGGACGCCGGAAACAAAGGTGTCTCCCAGTCCGATTGTATATCTGGGATGCTCCAGGAGCCTTGTGGGCACTACCGACAGCTCCGTTCCGTTTTCCTCGAAACGCCCCCGCGTCCTGTATTCCTCCGCCTCCAGGAAGATCTCCAGGCCTCTCGCCCCGGGAACGGCTTCCTTTATGGTCGCAAGGCACTCTTCGTAAGTGCCGTATCTGCCGATCCTTGCCCGGGTCCCCGACATCAGGTTCCCCCTTGTCAGGCCGGCCTCGATGTCGATCCCCTCCAGCTTTCTGCCGTAATACATGGAATAATCCTTCGTATGGAGGATGATCCCCCGCGCCGAAAACTCTTCCATGATCGCGGTGATTCCGTCGATGATCCCGGCAAAACTGGTAATATCGTGTTCCCTGCCCATCCGTACGAGCTGAGCTTCCAGTTCTTCCTCATTCATACCGAGGATGTCGGCATATTTTCCGAGTCTTCGGAAGATCATATCCTTGACGGCGCTGTTCATGTAAAACGCGCCTTCAAAATAGATGACCGTGTCCGGGCTTTTCTGGCGGATCACCGACAGGAACTTTTCGATCCGGTCCAGGCGCTTTGCCATGATCTCTTCGTCAATGATGGCATCGAATCCGGAAAGCAGGATCGATGAAGGTGTCTCATCCGTGTTTTCCCAATACTGAAGGAACTCTTCTCTCAGGGGTACCAGCTTATGGATGGTATCATAGAAGAGGATCAGCCTGTTGGAGCAGGGGATGGTGATCTCCTCTCCGTGTACCCGTATTCTGTCGCCTTTATTGAACTGGAAGATTATGTGATAGACCGGATCATTGCCGGAGACTGCTTCCATGACAGGTACTTTCCTGCCGTCCTTGATAACGGTCGTTCCCCTGTGATCCATCTGGGCGAGAACGTCCCTGCAGTCGTCGGTAATATGAATGCTGACGGGGATCCCGAGACTTCCCAGGGCTGCCGCGCCCTGTGCGCAGGTCCCGCCGAGTGCGGGCTCAGATGTGAAAGCACTGCGCAGGTATTCACAGACCGATACGTCCGTGATGTCAAAATTGCCGCCCAGTCCTCTCATGATATAGCTGCAGCTGATCCTCGCAAAATCCTCCATAGCTGCGATCGTATCCCCTTCCTGCGCGGAAGGTTCTTCCTGAAGATACCGGTCCAGTATCTCATTGTAGCGTTCTGCATCCCAGTTCAGGACGATGTCCAGATTACTGGTAAATCCAAAGACGGGCGTATGGTGCTTCTCCTCGGCATACCGGATCAGGTTCGGAACCTGTTCCCAATACTTTACATACCGATCCATGTACGCCATGTTATATCCCTCCCCAAAAGCATAACCAAATTATAAAACCCAGTTAAATAAGTGTCAATTATTGTTGTATCCTTTGACTATTTTAGACTAAACATACCTGTCTGTTTTGTGCAATATTACGAAATTAATAAACATGGTATAAATTCTGCCATAATAAAGTGAACAAAATGCACATTTTTAAGATTTTCGTATCCGTTCCGCCGCCGCTTCCCCGGACAGTGCTCCGTGCACGCCGTTTTCCGCATGAAAATATCAAAACATTGCTTTCCCCGCCCGGGAATATTAATATGAAAAAGGCGGCATTTCCGCCGCCTTCGTATCATCCCGCCTTCCGGCAGGGATGTTTTTCCAAAAAATCATTACTATATTCAGGGGGTATACAAAATGGATGTGAAAAAATATCTCGGCAATCCGCTCCAGCTCTACGGCGTTGAAGAGTACCGCCTCCAGGGCGGCAAAGGCGACGGCATGCGCCTGATGCGTGTCCGCAACGGAAAGGGAATCGATCTCACCATCTGTCCCGACCGGTGCGCAGACATCTCGGAACTGTATTTCGACGGCTGCCGGATCAACTACACTTCGCCCAACGGCTATGTCAGCCCGCAGTATTTCCAGGTAACGCCCAACACCAACGGTTTCCTGAACAACTGGTACTGCGGCCTCATTACCAGCTGCGGCTTTGACAACATCGGCGTTCCCAATACGGACGGCGAGAACGTCTACGGACTTCACGGCACCCTCGGCAATATTCCCGCAAGCCATGTTTATTATGAAGTCAAAGAAGACCGGATCGAGATCCATGCCGAGATCTCCGATGAGAGGATCTTCGGCCGCAAGTTCCTGATGAAACGGCTGATCACCGTAAGCCTTGAAGAGAACTTCGTCAGCATTGACGACGTCGTGGAGAATACCGGTGACACGGAAGATGTCATCATGGTCCTCTATCACATCCAGGCAGGATATCCGCTTCTTTCGGAGACGGCACAGTTCTCCGTCAATTCCTGCCGCGTAACGCCCCGCGACGACCATGCCGCAGAAGACCTGGATACCTGGAACAAAATCCTTACGCCCACCGCGAACTTCCAGGAGCAGTGCTACTATCATGAATTTGACGGAGAAAAGGCCTGCGCATCCCTGGCCAATCCTTCCATCGGCAAGAAGCTGACCGTCAGCTTCGACCCTTCCCAATTCCCCTACATGACCGAATGGAAAATGATGGGCGAGCGCGAGTACGTCCTCGGCATGGAGCCCTGCACCAACACACTGGAAGGCCGCACCGAAGTCGGAAAGAAGGGGAACCTGAAGACCTTAAAGCCCGGCGAGCGCGCCTGCTACAGCGTCCGCTTCGACCTGGAACGCATCTGATAATAATAAGCCCGCCGGATGGCATAAACGCCTCCGGCGGGCTTTTATGTATTTCAGATCATTTCCGGGATCACTCGTTCTGCTGCCAGCCGGCATCGATCCTCGCCTGCAGCTCTTCCAGCGTCGAAAGTCCGGTAAGCGCATCAAAGGATTCGCAGCAGGCGGCGCCGGCAGCTGCCGCAAGGCGCATGGAGGCCGGAAGGTCCCTCCCGGACAGGAGAGATGTCAGGAAGGCCGCGATGCAGGTATCTCCCGCACCCGTTGCGGAAAGCACCCTCTCTGGCCGGAAGCTGTGCTCGAACCTTCTTATGCCGGCAAGGTGTGAAAGGCTCCGCCCGAATTCCCCGCTCATCTTCTTCATGGCTTCACTGTCCGCCGCAGCACAGAACAGGCCGCTGCTGCCGCATTTGACAAGAAGGAGCCTGGTCCCGAGACGGAGCGTCTCCTCCGCAAGGGGCAGAACATCCTCTTCCCCGATTACGGAAGCGATGTCTCCGCTTCCCGCGCGCTTTACCCAGCCTTCAAACCGTTCCGGATCCAGCATGAAACACAGTTCTTCCACGCTCGGCATGAACAGGTCCACCATGGGAAGCGTCTTTGCCAGGATCGCTCTCCAGTCCGCTTTTCCCACGTCCGAATGCGCATCCACGCCGCAGGTATCCATGGAGACCGTAACGTCCATCTCCCGGACTCTCTGCAGGATCCGCACCTGCTCTTCTCCGCCGTTCTCATACATTCTGCGCATATCCTGCGGATAGCCGAAATGGAAAAGCCTTGCCTGTCCGATCACATCATAATCCAGGTCCTCCGGTCCGAAGGTATCGTTGGGCCCGGCATAATGCAGGAAGATCCTGTCGATCCCTTTCGGTGCGATGATGATCGAATAGGAGGTCCCCTCTTCACAGCGTTTTACCGTGTCCGCATCCGTATACCGGCGGTACTCTTCCATCAGGAGGTCCCCGAAATGGTCCTTTCCGATCTTCGCCATGAGACGGACATCGGCGCCGAACATGGCCATGGCCATTCCGGTATTGGATACGCAGCCGCCCGCATGGATGTCCGCGGGACCCGTCAGCACGGTCTTGGAGGGTACCAGGATCTCTCCGATATCATGAACGCCGTCCGTCAGAAAGGCCGGCGTGATGTCCAGGCAGGATACGCCTGCCACGACTGCATCGATCTTCTTATTCATCCTGCGCCTCTGCCTGCTCCGCCCCTGCCTGTTCCGGCGCCGTATCCTCTGCCTGTTCCGGCGCTGTATCCGGCGCCTCTTCTCCGGCCGGTTCAGCCAGGGCCCGTGCCCTCGCCTCTTCTTCCTCCTCCATGGCGACCTGTCTGCGGATCTCCCTGCTGTAGAATCGGAATGCGAAAATCGCATAGGCGATGGCCGCCCCGATGAAGATCACGGGAACGATCACATACATCAGCGATTTTCCCTCCGGCTCCGCCAGATAGACTGCAATGAACTGTGTGCAGGAAAGCCATACCAGATAGGCGCAGGCGATCAGGCGCAGCGCCGTACGGATCAGAAGACGGCTTCTTTCCTTTGCTCTCTGTTCCATATTGTTCATGTTGAACCCCCAAAAGGCCTGATGATTTTTCCGGCCGTGATATTACCGTAATATTATAGAGGAAATCTTCTCCTGTTGTGAACCCCGTACCCCGAACTTGACGGACCGTAGAGTGGCGGCGCTGCTTTTCCATACTGCACAATCAGGGTACAGGTGGTAAAATGAACTGGAATCACACATACCCGAAAACAGAGGTTCGTATGAATTTCATTTCTTTTGCTTATTTCCTGTTCCTGCCTGCTGCGGCGCTGGTCTACCGCCTTTTGCCGAAAGACTTCCGAAGATACTGGCTGCTTCTGATGAACCTTGTCTTCTATCTCTCGGCAAATCCGCTTTACGCCGTTACGCTCGCGCTTTCGGTCCTTACCACATACCGGGCCGGGATACTGGCCGATGCCTGTGCGGATGACCCGAAAAGAAAGCGCAGGATCTATTCGCTTACCCTGGTCGTCAACATCGGCATCATTGTGATCTGCAAATACCTGAACTTTCTTCTGGAAACAGGCGCATGGCTTTCCGGAAGGGAATTCACGCCCCTTCAGATCCTCGCACCTGCCGGGATCATGTTCTA
>CAMNCY010000047.1 GCA_946534785.1 uncultured Lachnospiraceae bacterium
AGATGCTCCGTATCTATTACGGCACACAGGCCGGTGTAAAGCCCCCGACCTTCGTGCTGTTCGTCAATTACAAATACCTGATGCATTTCTCCTATCAGAGATATATCGAGAACCAGCTGCGGCAGGCCTTCGGCTTCAAGGGAACGCCGCTCAAGTTCATCATCAGGGAAAGAAACGAGGATAAGAAAAAATGAACCGCCTGATATGTCTTCTCATAGGGTATGCATTCGGACTGATCCAGGGCGCCTATATTCTCGGAAAGCTCCACGGTATCGATATCCGGGATTACGGAAGCGGCAATTCCGGGACAACGAACGCGCTGCGCGTCATGGGACCCAAGGCCGGCGGGATCGTGCTGCTGGTGGATGCCCTCAAATGCGTAGCCGCCGTTCTCATCGTCTCGGCCCTCTTCGGGAAGAGCGAGCCCGGCATGCTGTATCTGTACAGGATCTATGCAACGGCGGGGTGCGTCCTGGGACATGACTATCCTTTTTATATGAAGTTCCGCGGAGGAAAAGGGGTCGCGGTGATCGCGGGCTTCGTCCTTTCCTTCCACTGGACATTTTTTCCCGTTGCCGTTATAGTATTTTTCGTGCCATTTCTGACAACGCATTATGTTTCGCTTGGGTCGCTCATCCTGTATCCCTCCCTTCTCATCCTGATGATCATCGAGGGATGCCTTGGCGTATACGACCCGGCCTCCAAGGCGGTCCTGATCGAAATGTACATTCTGTTCGGGCTTCTGACAGCGATGGCATATTATCAGCACAGAGCCAACCTCAAGCGTCTCCTTTCCGGTACGGAACGGAAGACCTATGTATTTCATAAAGACAAAAAGTAACTGAAGGAGCACAAAAATGGCGAAAATCGGAATGATCGGAGCAGGAAGCTGGGGGACCGCGCTTTCCTATGAGCTGGCCTCCAGGGGACATACGGTCACAATGTGGTCGATCGACCGGCAGGAAGTCGACATGATCAATACCTATCACGAGCAGAAGGTAAAGCTTCCGGGCGTTATGCTCCCGGAGACCATTACCGCAAGCACCAGGCTGGATATTGCGATCATGGGAATGGATCTTCTTGTACTCGCAGTTCCGTCCATGTTCACCAGGAAGACGGCAGCCTCCATGGCGCCGTATGTGAGGGACGGACAGCTCATCGTATCCGTCGCCAAGGGCCTGGAGGAGGATACGCTCCTCACTCTTACGCAGATCATTGAACAGGAGATCCCGCAGTGCGAGACGGCGGTCCTCTGCGGACCCACCCACGCAGAGGAAGTCGGAAGAGGGCTTCCCACGGCCATCGTTGCGGGAGCCGGCAGGAAGAAGACGGCGGAATACGTGCAGGATATCTTCATGAGCGATGTGTTCCGCGTCTATACGAGTCCGGATACTTTGGGCATGCAGCTCGGCGCTGCGGTCAAGAACGTCCTGGCCCTTGCGGCCGGTATCGCGGACGGGATCGGATACGGCGATAATACCAAGGCGGCGCTCATTACCCGGGGCGTTTCCGAAATGTCCAGGCTCGGGATCGCAGCCGGCGGAAAAGCCGAGACCTTTAACGGCCTGACGGGGATCGGGGACCTGATCGTGACCTGCGCTTCGATGCATTCGAGGAACCGCAGGGCGGGGATCCTGATCGGCCAGGGGAAAACGCCCGAAGAGGCCATGCAGGAAGTGCAGCAGGTCGTAGAGGGTGTTTACAGCGCGAAGGCGGCAAAGCAGCTCGCGGAAAAATACGGCGTCGATACGCCGATCATTGACAGAATGTATTCCATATTGTTCGAAGGGTGCTCCGCAAAGGACGCCGTCAGGGAACTTATGGTCAGGGACAGAAAGAAAGAGGCGGAAAGCCTGCAGTGGAACAGCTGAGCTTTCCGGGAAGGAGATACACAGATGGAACAGGGTATGACGATTTTTGACGAACTGAAGGCAAGAGGACTTCTTGCACAGCTGACAGACGAAAAAGAGATCAAGGAGCTGGTCAACGCCGGCAAGGCCACCTTTTATATCGGCTTTGACCCCACGGCGGACTCTCTTCATGTCGGACATTTTATGGCGCTGCTTCTGATGAAGCGCCTGCAGGAAGCGGGGAACCGTCCCATCGCCCTGGTGGGCGGCGGCACCGGCATGATCGGAGATCCCTCCGGACGGAGCGACCTGCGCAAGATGATGACGGTGGAAATGATCGACCACAACTGCGAATGCTTCCGCAAACAGATGAGCCGTTTCATCGAGTTCGGCGAGGACAAGGCACTGATGGTCAACAACGCCGACTGGCTGCGCGACCTGAACTATATCGAATTCATCCGGGACATCGGCTCCCAGTTCTCGGTCAACGACATGCTGCGTGCAAGATGCTACCAGAACCGTATGGAGACCGGCCTGACCATGCTGGAATTCAACTACATGCTGATGCAGAGCTACGACTTCCTGCAGCTGTATGAGCGCTACGGCTGCCAGATGCAGTTCGGCGGCGACGACCAGTGGAGCAACATGCTCGGCGGTACGGAGCTGATCCGCAAGAAGCTCGGCAAGGACGCCTACGCCATGACCATCACCCTCCTTCTGAATTCCGAAGGAAAGAAGATGGGCAAGACGGCCAAGGGTGCCGTATGGCTGGATCCCGACAAGACAACGCCCTATGATTTCTACCAGTACTGGAGAAATGTCGGAGACGATGATGTCCTCAAATGCCTCCGCATGCTGACCTTCCTTCCCCTGGCCCAGATCGATGAGATGGATAAGTGGGAAGGCTCCCAGCTGAACGAAGCCAAGAACATTCTGGCTTATGAGCTGACGACGCTGGTACACGGACAGGATGAAGCCAATAAGGCAAGGGCCGGCGCCCAGGCGCTGTTCGGCGGCGTGGATCTTTCCGATGAGACTGCAATCCCCACGGCAGAGCTTACAGAAGAGGACTTCCAGGAAGACGGTACGGTCGATGTCCTGACGATCCTCACAAAGGCAGGCCTTGCTCCTTCCAGGGCGGAAGCCAGGAGAAACGTGCAGCAGGGCGGCGTGACCGCGGACGGTGAAAAGGTCGCTGACTTCAAAAAAACCTACACAAAAGAAGAACTTAAAGAAGGAAAGCTGTTCAAACGCGGCAAAAAGGTGTATAAAAAAGTAATATTCAAAGCATAACAGATTATAATTATTCGTTCGCCAGAGGAAAAGCTTATGACCGGTGCAGATGCTATCGTAAAATGTCTCGAACAGGAACACGTGGAAGTCGTTTTCGGGTACCCGGGCGTTGCCATTACGCCGTTTTATAACAGCATACTATCCACGGATATCCGCACGATCCTGGTGCGCCAGGAGCAGAACGCGGCACACGCGGCCAGCGGATATGCCAGGATCACGGGCAGGACGGGCGTCGTCGCGGTAACGAGCGGCCCCGGCGCGGAGAACCTGATCACCGGCATCGCCACGGCCTTTGCGGACAGTATTCCCATGGTCTGCATTACCGGCCAGGTCGATTCGAAACTGATGGGAAGCGATGTTTTCCAGGAGGCGGACATTTCGGGCGCAGTGGAGTCTTTTGTCAAGTACAGCTACATCGTACGGGACGCAAAGGATATTCCCCGTATCTTCAAGGAAGCTTTCCATATCGCGGCGACCGGCCGTAAGGGACCCGTCCTCATCGATATCCCGATCGACATTCAGGAAGACAACCTGAACAAGTTCGTGTATCCGGAAGATGCGAAGATGCGTACCTACAAGCCGACCGTCCAGGGGCATATCGTGCAGATCAAGAAGGTCATCCGGGAGCTTTCAAAGGCAAAGCGCCCGATCCTGTGCGTCGGCGGCGGCGTGCACCTTTCCGGCGCCAAGGACGAGGTCATTGCCTTTGTCGAGAAGAACAGGATCCCCGTGGTCTGCACCATGATGGGTCTTTCGGTAATGCCCACGCACCATCCGCTGTTCTACGGCATGGTGGGCAATAACGGACAGGCCTACGGGAACCGCGCCATGAACCAGGCGGACATGATCGTCATGGTGGGCGCAAGAGTGGCCGACCGTTCCATTTCCCAGCCGGATCTGATCACAGAGAACAAGGTCCTGGTCCATATCGACGTGGACCCGGCCGAGATCGGAAAGAATACCCAGCCCGCGATCCCGCTGGTCGGGGATATCGGCAGCATTTTTAAAAATTTCAATGAGCTGGAATACGAATCGGATTACAGCGAGTGGGTCGACGTCCTGAACAAGTACAGGACGGAGGGAGAAAACCGCAAGTCCGCCGCCCTGAAGATGGCGGTGACGAACCAGAGCCGCATGCAGGGCGCGGATCCCGTTGCCTTTATCAGGACCCTTTCCCTTGCCATGGAGGAGGACGCCGTCTATGTCGCGGACGTCGGACAGAACCAGCTCTGGTCCTGCGCCAACTGCGTCATCCGTAAAGGAAGGTTCATGACAAGCGGCGGCATGGGGACCATGGGCTATGCGATCCCCGCAGCCATGGGCGCAAAGATCGCGGATCCTTCCAGGCAGGTCGTGGCAGTCTGCGGCGACGGCGGGTTCCAGATGGTCATGATGGAACTCGGCACCATGCGCCAGTATGACATCCAGGCCAAGGTGGTCGTCATCCGCAACAAGGTCCTGGGACTTGTAAGGCAGTACCAGCATTATCATTATCATGATCATTTCTCCGTGATCGACCTGGGAGATTATCCGAGGATCGACAGGCTGACAGAAGCCTACGACATGCATTACTACAAGGTGGAAGACAACCAGAACATCCGGAAGGTCGTGGACGCCTTCCTGGACGATCCGGTTTCCTCGATCCTCGAAGTCTTCATCGATCCCAACGAAACCGCCTGATCCGAGGAGAGCAGCCATGAAAAAGATTTATTCCGTATTTGTTGAGAACAGGGCCGGTGTCCTTTGCAAGGTGGCCGGATTATTCTGGAGAAGGTGCTTCAATATCGATTCCCTGGCCGTGGGAGAGACGGACGACAAGACCGTATCCCACATGATCATCGTGTCCAGCGGCGAGAAGAACACGCTGGAGCAGATCGAAAAACAGCTGAACAAGAAGCTGGATGTCATCAAGGTCAAGACCTATGACGAGCAGGATACCGTCTGCCGCGAGCTGATGATGATCAAGGTCAAGTACAACCGGAGCAACCGCCGGGATATCATGGAGAACTGTTCCATCATGGGAGCGCAGATCATTGACATGTCCGGCTCCTTCATGACGATCCAGATCTGCGACACGCCCGAAAGGGTCCAGATGTTCCTGAATACCTTCCGGACGATCAGCATCGTGGAGATCACGAGGACCGGCACTCTTGCGGTCCCCAAATGCATAGAAACACAGTAGCAGGCATCCCCGCGGGAAACGTTCCTGTTGTCATTGCTTTTTGCGGAGCACGGGAATATAATGTTTCCCAATAGGCTATACAGATTTTTGCATAAAAATGAGGTTTTAAATGCGCAAGAAAGTATTTCAGATCCTGGTCGACAACACACCGGGTGTCCTGAGCCGGATCTCCGGACTGTTCTCCAGGCGCGGATACAATATCGAATCCATCTCGGCCGGTGTTACGGCAGACCCCAGGTTCACGAGGATCACGATCGTCGCATCCGGCGATGACGACATCCTGGAGCAGATCGAAAAGCAGGTCAGAAAGCTCGTCGATGTCCGTGATATACGCGAACTGAAGCCCGAGGAGTCGGTCTACCGCGAGCTTGCCATGATCAAGGTGCGCGCGGATGACAACATGCGTCAGAACGTCATCGCGGTCACCAATATTTTCCGCGGCAGCATCATCGATGTGGCGCCCGACAGCCTGATGATCGAGATCACGGGCAACCAGGGCAAGGTCGACGCGTTCCTGCGTCTTCTGCACGGCTATGAGATCCTGGAACTTGCCAGGACCGGCATCGCGGGCCTCGGCCGCGGTACGGAGCATATCGTATACATTGACTGAGGATCATTCATAACGGTACCTTCCGGGCATACGAATAAAGCGCCCGGTCAGTATAAATAGGAGTTGTTTCGGATCGGGGATCCGGGATGCGAAATGTTAGGAGGAATGGAAAAATGTCAGATGCCAGAATTTTTTACCAGGAAGACTGTGATCTTTCCTTACTGGAAGGAAAGAAGATCTGTATCGTAGGTTACGGCTCCCAGGGTCATGCACACGCACTGAACCTGAAGGAATCCGGCTGCGACGTCGTGATCGGCCTGTATGAAGGCTCCAAGTCCAAAGCCAAGGCTGAAGCACAGGGCCTTACCGTACTTCCGACAGCGGAAGCCGTCAAGCAGTCCGATATCATCATGATCCTCATCAATGATGAGAAGCAGGCAGCCATGTACAAGAAAGACGTTGAGCCGAACCTGAAGGCCGGCGATATGCTGATGTTCGCACACGGCTTCAATATTCACTTCGGCCTCATCACACCTCCTGCAGATGTCGATGTTACCATGATCGCTCCCAAGGCTCCCGGACATACCGTCCGTTCCGAGTTCCAGGCCGGCAAGGGCACACCCTGCCTTGTTGCTGTTTACCAGGATGCTACCGGAAAGGCTCTTGACAAGGCACTTGCTTACGGCGCAGGTATCGGCGGCGCACGTGCGGGCCTTCTGGAGACGACCTTCCGCACCGAGACCGAGACCGACCTCTTCGGCGAGCAGGCAGTTCTGTGCGGCGGTGTCTGCGCTCTGATGCAGGCAGGCTTCGAGACCCTGACCGAGGCAGGCTACGATCCCCGCAATGCTTACTTCGAGTGCATCCACGAGATGAAGCTGATCGTCGACCTGATCTATCAGTCCGGTTTTGCCGGCATGAGATATTCCATCTCCAACACGGCAGAATACGGCGATTACATCACCGGTCCCAAGATCATCACCGAGGACACCAAGAAGGCCATGAAGAAGATCCTTGCCGACATCCAGGACGGCACATTCGCAAAGGACTTCCTGCTGGATATGTCCTCCGCTTCCGGCCAGGTGCACTTCAATGCGCTTCGTAAAAAGGCTGCCGAGCATCCGGCAGAGAAGGTCGGCATTGAGATCCGCAAGCTTTACAGCTGGAACAACGAAGGCGATAAGCTGATCAACAACTGATCATAACAGTTTCGCAGACTATGGACTGTGACATCGGCGGCTTGACGATTCAAGAGGGCCGGTTCACAGTCCTTTTTCATAAACAGGCTCATTTTCCGGAGGTAGATACAGTATGGGCAGAGTTTTCAAGTTCCACACAGACGTGGACACAGACCAGATCATCGCTTCCCAGTACCTTCTTTTTCCGACGATCGATGAAATGAAGGGGCATGCGTTCGAATCCCTGGACACTTCCTTCGCTTCTTCCGTACAGCCGGGAGACTATGTCGTTGCGGAAGAGAATTTCGGCTGCGGCTCTTCCAGGGAACAGGCACCCGCCGTATTGAAGGCCCTGGGCGTAAAGGCGGTCCTCGCAAAATCCTTTGCCAGGATCTTTTACCGCAATGCCATCAACATCGGACTTCCCGTCATCGTCTGCAAGGACCTTCCGGACCATGTAACGGGCGGAGAGGAAATGGAACTGGATATGTCGGAAGGTGTCGTGAAGCTGGGAGATACCGAATATGTCTGCACGAAGCTTCCTGCCTATATGCAGAAGATTCTGGACCAGGGAGGCCTGATCGCTTCTCTGGATAACGGGGAGGTATGAGCATGGGAATGACGATCGCGGAAAAGATCATCGCGCGGGCGGCGAAAAAGACGTCCGTCAGGGCCGGAGACATCCACACCGTGGAGCTGGACCGGCTGATGAGCAATGACGGCACCTCGCACCTTACGGTCGCAAAATACAACAACCTTAAGAATCCCCGGATCGCGGATCCCGGGAAACTTGTCTGGATCGTGGACCACAATGTACCTTCCGACAGCCCCAAGACGGCGGCATCGCAGAAGGTCATGCGGGATTTCGCAAGAGAGCACGGGATCGACTTTTATGAAGGCGCCGGTGTCTGTCACCAGATCATGCTGGAAAAATATGTCTGTCCCGGAGAGCTGATCTTCGGCGCGGATTCCCATACCTGCGCCTACGGCGCCCTCGGCGCCTTCGGAACGGGCGTCGGCAATACGGATTATCTCTATGCCATGGTAACGGGACATTCCTGGGTGCTGGTACCGGAGACGATCCGCTTCAACCTGACAGGAAAGCTTCCGGAGGGTGTGACCGCAAGAGACCTCATCCTGACCATCATCGGCATGATCGGCGCAAACGGCGCCAATTACAAGGCCATGGAATTCGTGGGAGACGGCATGAAGGATCTGACCATCTCCGACAGGATCGCCATCTGCAACCTCTGTGTGGAGGCCGGCGCCAAGACGGCCCTCATGGAAGTGGACGAGGTCACCCTCGCTTATCTCAAGGAGCACGGACGGGAGCCGAAGGCCTGCTTCAAGAGCGATGACGATGCCGTTTTTGCGGCGCAGTATGACATCGACCTTTCCACTATCGTGCCCATCGTGGCAAAGCCCCACTTCGTCGACAATGTGGTCCCGGCAAAAGAGTGCACGGACGTGAAGATCGACGAGGCGTTCCTCGGCTCCTGCAATAACGGCAGGATCGAAGACCTGCGCCTTGGAGCCTCTGTCATCCGGGGCAGGCACGTAGCCCCCGGCGTCCGGTTCCTCGTCGTTCCCGCCAGCGCATCGGTCTACCGCCAGGCACTGGAAGAGGGGATCCTGGAGACCTTCATGGAAGCCGGCGCCATCATCATGAATCCCAACTGCAGTGTCTGCTGGGGAAGCTGCCAGGGCGTCATCGGGGAAGGCGAGGTCCTGATCAGCACCGGAACGCGCAATTTCAAGGGACGCGCAGGACACAAGGACTCTTTCGTATATCTCGGCTCCGCCGCCACCGTGACCGCATCGGCCGTGAAGGGCTTTATTGCAACGGCGGACATGCTCTGATCCTCCGGAGGGAAAAATGGAAAGATTTACTGGAAAAGTATGGCTTCTCGGCAACGATATCGATACGGACATCATCATGCCGACGGAGTATCTGGCATTCAAGACCATCGATGAAATGAAACCCTATGCCTTCTCGCCCCTTCGGGAGGACCTTGCCGCAAAGATAAAGCCCGGCGATATCATTGTCGCGGGATCCAACTTCGGCTGCGGCTCCTCCCGGGAGCAGGCGCCGGAGGTCGTAAAGGCCCTGGGCGTAAAGTGCATCATCGCCAAGAGCTACGCCCGGATCTTCTTCCGGAACGCCATCAACAACGGCCTGCTCCTCATTGAGAATGATGAGCTTGCCGATGACGTGAAGGAAGGGGATACCATCACCGTGACGGTCAATGAGAAGATCGAGTATAACGGAAAGGAATATCCCATCGTTTCCCTTCCGGATAACCTTGTGGAGATCATCGAGGCGGGCGGCCTTGTAAAGGCCATGCGCAGACGGAACGGACTTGACTGACGGGGAGGAAGAAGGAACATGGGACAGACAATCGTTGAAAAGATCATCTCCCGGAACACCGGGAAAAACGTCCGGCCCGGCGATATCGTGACCGCAGACGTAAGCAGGGTCATGCTGGATGATATCATGATGCCCTTCATCGTTTCCAAGTTCAGGGAAATGGGCTTCCAGAAGGTCTGGGATCCGGAGAAGGTCGTCATCATCTGCGACCATCTGGTCCCGGCAAGCCAGGTGGACGATGTGCGCGCCTATAAGATCAGCAATGATTTTGCCAGGGAGCAGAACATCCCGAACCTTCATACGAGCGACGGCATCTGCCACCAGCTCATGACGGAAGCCGGCTATGTGAAGCCGGGAGACGTCGTATTCGGGACCGACTCCCATACGACGACCTACGGATGTGTCGGCGCTTTCTCCACCGGCATCGGCTATACCGAGATGGCGGCGATCCTCGGGACGGGACAGCTCTGGATGAGAGTCCCCGCGACCATCCGCGTCCGCATTACGGGAAAGCTTCCGGAGAACGTCATGTCCAAGGACGTGATCCTCAGGATCATCGGGGACCTGACAGCTGCCGGCGCGACCTACAAGGCGCTGGAATTCTGCGGAGACACCGTGGAGAACATGTCCGTGTCCTCCCGCATGACCATGTCCAACATGGCGATCGAAGCCGGTGCCAAGTGCGCGCTTTTTGCGCCGGATGAAAAGACGGCGGCATACTGCGGCATAGAGCTTACAGAAGAAGTAAGAAGCCTTGCGGCGGATCCGGATGCGGTCTATGACAGCGTTCTGGAATACCGGGCGGAGGATCTTGTGCCGGTCATGGCCTGTCCTTCCCAGGTGGACAGCATCCGTCCCGTATCCGAGCTTATCGGAACGAAGATCGACCAGGTATTTCTGGGCTCCTGCACGAACGGGCGCCTGGAGGACCTGCAGGCAGCCGCGGCCGTCCTGAAGGGGAAAAAGGTAGCGCCCTTCGTCAAACTGATCGTAACGCCGGCCAGCAGGAAGATCTGGCAGGAGGCGGCAAAGGACGGCATCCTCGGCATCCTTTCCGATGCGGGCGCCATCATCACCCATCCCGGGTGCGGCCTGTGCTGCGGAAGGACCGGCGGGATCCTGACGGACGGGGAAACGGTCATTGCGACCAACAACCGGAATTTCCTCGGCCGTATGGGCACCAGCAAGGTGAAGATCTTCCTGGCATCCCCGGTATCGGCTGCTAAATGCGCCGCGGCAGGCGAGATCGTACTGTAAGACATATGTAATCAAAAACTAGCCCTTCGGGCCGCTCAATGAGAGCTGTCCGAAGGGCTGTTATTTTCTGCGGCAGTATCTGCCGGTTGTTCTTTCATTACGGACGAATTCTTTATCCGGCGCCGGATGCAGATGTGCTTTCTGCAAATCACAGGAATTTCGCAGCCAAAGCACCAAAAAACAGCCGGGATGTGAGTCAGTGTACCGTGGCTCTGAGTCAGTGTACCTGTCCCCGTGACTCCCTGTCCCCGTGACTCACAGGTCGTGGATGTCCGAGAAGGCGGCGTAGCGGGAGAGGGGCTCTCCGGCATTTTCCAGGTGGGAGGTGCTGCCGATGACCTGGGCGCGGAACATGGCTGCGCCGGGCGTCCGTTTCTCGGCGTTCAGGATGGAGACCGAGGTAGGCGCAAGGCAGGTCGACTGCTGCAGGACAAGAGGCGAAATACCAAGAAGATAGCCCATGGCCTCGCAGTTGGCGCCGAGGTGGGCGAAGAAGACGACGGTGGTGTTATCGTCGTCTTTTACTTTTTCATCATCGCAAAGGTAATATCCTTCATGCCGGGTATAGCCGTACTGTGCAAGGATCCCGTCGAGGCCCTCCCACATATTGTAGACGGCCTGTTCATATTCCGGGTTCTCATCGAACAGGGGATGACGGTACCAGGAGCGGTGATCGTAGAAGAGTTCCTCCTTTGTCCAGTACTGCGGCATGAAGTCCCACGGCACTTTGACTCTTCCGGTGGTGGGGTCCGTGACATAATAATTGAATTCCTTCAGCCAGTCGCACATGACGGCGCTCCGGCCCATTTTGTCCAGGGAGGGCTTTGCCGTAAGAGCGGCCCTGGGCAGGGGGGAACAGTAGAAGCGGTCCACGTCCCAGCGGGAAACACGCCCTGAAAGGATTTCGGCTTCCCGGAAGCCCTTGGCGGTCAGGGTGTCATTTTCGTAATCGGGTTCCGCATGTCGGATGAAAATCAGTCTCATATCGTAAGAGTCTCCGTTTCGTATTGCAGGATACCTGTCGGGGTATCTGTATTCTGCCGTATGTTTTCAATCTCGTTTTCAATCTCCGTATGAAAAACGTGCATATGTTCGACTAAATGTGTTAAACTGGAACAGTATATGTCATACGGCACATCATCATATGTGATCCTGATGAAATAACGGAATAATCATATCACGGGGTGAATCAAGTTGATAGCAAGTTTAAGAGGAAAGATCCTGAGCATCAGTCCGGAGGGGATGATCGTCCTGGACGTGAACGGGATCGGGTTTGAGGTCCTGACCAGCGTTTCTGCGGCGGAATCCCTGCAAAGGAGCGCGGGGGACGAGGTTACGGTCTTCACGTATATGTACGTCCGGGAGGATGCCATGCTCCTGTACGGCTTCCAGACCAGGGACGAGCTGGCGCTTTTCAGGATGCTGATCACGGTCAGCGGCATCGGGCCGAAGGGGGCGCTCTCGCTCCTTTCCGCACTGGGGGCGGACGCACTGCGTTTTGCGATCCTTTCGGGAGATTCCCGCACGATCGCGAAGGCGCCCGGCATCGGCAAGAAGACCGCCGAGAGGCTGGTGATCGATCTTCGGGACAAGATGGAGCTGCGTGCAGGCTCCGGCGAAGAGAGCGATGACCTGGCAGCAGGCGTCTTCCATGAGGAAGGGGACGGATCGGAGACCTCGGATGCGGTCGCAGCGCTGACGGCCCTCGGATATTCCAGGACGGATGCGGTCAGGGCGGTCCGGCAGGCCGAAAAGGACGGCTTATCGGGAACGGAGGCTCTTCTTAAGGGCGCTCTCCGCTATATTATGTGACAGCAGGAGGAAGCATGGAACGCAGAATGATCGAGACCGGCTATACGAAGGAGGATGCCCTGATCGAAGGGAGTCTCCGTCCGCAGAAGCTGGAAGGATATATCGGACAGGAAAAGATCAAGGAGAGTGTCAGGATCGCCATTGAAGCGGCGAAGATCCGCAAAGAGCCCCTGGACCACATCCTGTTCTACGGGCCTCCCGGACTCGGAAAGACGACCATTGCTCAGATCCTGGCCAATGAAATGGGCGTCAACATCCGGATCACCAGCGGCCCCGCCATCGAAAAGCCCGGAGATATGGCAGCGATCCTGAACGGCCTGAAGGAAGGGGATCTTCTTTTCGTGGATGAGATCCACCGCCTGAACAAGCAGGTGGAAGAGGTCCTGTATCCCGCGATGGAGGATTACGCCATCGATATCATGATCGGAAAGGGCTCTGCCGCAAAGTCGATCCGCCTGGATCTTCCGAAATTCACACTGGTCGGTGCAACGACGAGAGCCGGCCTTCTGTCCGCGCCCTTAAGGGACCGCTTCGGCATGCTCCAGAGAATGGAATTCTACAATGTGAAGGACCTGAAGACGATCATCCTGAACTCTGCCGGTGTCCTGAAGGTGGAAGTGGATGAAAAGGGCGCCGAGGAAATGGCAAGAAGGAGCCGGGGAACGCCCCGTCTTGCGAACCGTATCCTGAAAAGAGTCAGGGACTACGCCCTGGTGCGTTTTGACGGCGCGATCACGGAAGAGGTGGCCCGCTCCGCCCTGGACATGCGGCTCTGGCTCTACCAGATCTACTACCTGGGTACCGAGATTCTCAAGGGCTTCTGCTTCTCGCGCAAGCTTGACCTGGCCTTTCTGTGCGTGCTCGCCCTCACGGTCCTTGCGGTGTGCGTGCGGGCAAGGAGGTCTGGCAGCGGGCTGCTCTCCCGCATCGGGTTTGACGTGTGGTGGCTGACGGGCTCGTTTGTCCTGACGTTTCTTACCGTCGCAAAGGTTGGGGGGCAGTACGTCTACCTGCGCTACATCTACTTCGCCATACCCTTGGCGCACTTGGCTG
>CAMNCY010000048.1 GCA_946534785.1 uncultured Lachnospiraceae bacterium
CCGCTCTGCCTGACGCCGAAGAGATCCCCCGGGCCGCGGAGCCTGAGATCCTCTTCCGCAATGTGAAAGCCGTCATTGGACTGTTCCAGGATCTTCAGCCGCTCCGGCTTGTGCCCGATCCCCTCGGAATACAGGAAAACACAGTAGGACTGGGCATTCCCCCGTCCCACGCGCCCCCGCAGCTGGTGAAGCTGGGAAAGGCCGAAACGTTCGGCATTCTCGACCAGCATGACGGTCGCATTCGGCACATTGATCCCCACCTCGATGACGGTCGTGGAGACCAGGATATCCGTCCCGCGGGCCGCAAATTCTTCCATGATGCGGTTCTTCTCCGCGGGCTTCATCCTGCCGGTAAGGGAGGCGATCCGGATCGTACCGGGAAGGATGTCCCTTATTCTCTGTGTATAGTCCGTGACATTCTCGATGCCCTCGAGTTCTCCCTCCTCCACGGCGGGACAGATGACATATGCCTGATGGCCCTTTTCGATCTCTCCCAGGATGAAGCGGTAGATCTTCCCCCGGTCCGAAGCGGGCGCGGCCAGGTTCTTGATGGGAAGCCGGCCCCTTGGCATCTCGAGAAGCCGCGATACCTGCAGGTCCCCGTAGAGGATGATGGAAAGAGTCCTGGGGATCGGCGTTGCGCTCATGACAAGGACCGGCACCTCATCGCCCTTTCCCGCAAGGGTCTCCCGCTGCAGGACGCCGAAGCGGTGCTGCTCGTCCGTAATGACAAGCCCGAGGTCATGGTATTCCACCTTCTCCTGGATCAGGGCGTGGGTCCCGATAATGACGTTCACATCCCCTTCCCGGATCCTTTCATATGCTTTTCTTTTTGCCGCAGCGGTAAGGGAGCCCGTAAGAAGGACCGGCCGGAGGGGAAGTCCCGTCCTCTCTGCCAGCTCTTCCATGTCCTTCATATGCTGCGCTGCCAGGACCTCGGTCGGCGCCATCAGGGCACCCTGCCTTTCGTTGGCTGCGGTAAGAAGGAGCGCGAGGAAGGCCAGGATCGTCTTTCCGGAGCCGACGTCTCCCTGCAGCAGCCGGTTCATGACAAATTCTCCCGTAAGGTCCCGCTCGATCTCCTGCCAGGCGACTTTCTGGGAGTCTGTCAGCTCATAAGGGAGGGCTGCAAGGAGGTGCTCTGTCAGCTCTGTCCTTTGCATGGGACGCTTCATGCGAAGCCCGGAAAGCGCATCCTTTCTTTTCCGGATCGATACGAGAAACGTCAGGAATTCGTCGAATACCAGGCGGTCCCTCGCACGGACCATCTCCTCCCGCGAGGCCGGAAAATGGATCCCGGTGCAGGCTTTTCGGTACTCCATGAGACCGAGTTCTGTGCGGTCTTCCTCCGGAAGATAGTCCGCCGGGAAGGAATACTCTCCCAGGACCTTCTGCACGAGTTTCTGGACCTGTCTGTTCTTCATCCCCTGGGAAAGGCTGTATTTCGGAAGGTACCTGCCGCAGAGCTTCTCATAATCGGCCGGCGTCCAGGAAGAAGGCTGCTCCAGCACAAGGTTCCCGTTCTTATGCTGCCGGACCATGCCGCGGAACACATGCACGCTGCCGGACCGGATCGAACGCACCAGGTACGGCATGTTGAAATAGGTGATGCGGATATTCCCCGACGCATCCCCTGCGCGAAAGCCCGTGATCTTATAGGAGCCTGCCCGGACCGTCGTACCGTTCCCTATGATCGTAAGGGTAACGGCCTGGACCCTGCCGGGAATCAGGGCATCGACCTGCACCGGCGGCTCATAGAACTCGTAATCCCGCGGATAAAAGCGGATCAGGTCGCCTGCCGTAAAGATGCCTTTATGGGAAAACAGCGCCGCCGTTTTCTCTCCTACGCCCTTTATGTCCGTAAGAGGTGTTCTGTCAGATATCATATGGAACTCCGGAAATGGAGCGGCGCTCTGCCGCCGCGGGAAACGGGGACACTGCGCCCCGAAAAGTGGAAAAGCGGCCGCTTTATGCGGCCGCCGGATGTGTTTATTCTGCTGAAAGGATGTAATAATACACGGGCTGTCCGCCGCTCTGCAGCTCCACTTCGCAGGAAGGGAACCTCTCGGAGGCCTGTCCCTGCAGGGTCTGCGCATCTTCTTCGGAGGTGTCCGCACCGTAATAAATGCTGATCAGCTCGGTCGAATCATCGACCATCTTCTCCAGGGCTTCCAGTGCAACGGCGTTCGTATCTTCGCCGACGTTCAGGATCCCCTTATCGCCGATCGCCATCATATTGCCTTCCCTGATCTCCACATCGTCGATCATGGTGTCGCGGACAGCGTAGGTGATCTCCGCGCTGGAAACATGGCCGATCTCCTCGGTCATGTTCACCCGGTTGGCCTCCGCATCCTGGTCCGGCATGAAATTGATGACGGCCGTGATCCCCTGCGGGATATTCTTGGTCGGGATCACGATCAGGTTCTTCTCATGGTCCATGTTCGCCGCCTGGTTGGCTGCCATGATGATGTTCTTGTTGTTGGGGAGGATGATGACCGAATCGGCATTCACCTGGTCCACCGCATTCAGGATGTCCTCCGTGGAAGGATTCATGGTCTGGCCGCCGGAAATGACATAATCCGCACCGAGTCCGCGGAAGATCTCCGCGATCCCGTCGCCTGCCGCAACGGCAATGATGCCGATATCCTTATGTTCCCCGGAAGGCGTCTGCGGGACTTCTTCCTCCGCCCTTTCCTCCGTGTGCGCTGCCAGGATGGAGCCGGTGTACTCGGGATGGAGCCGTATATTGACGATCTCCACATCGGTCAGCTGGCCGTAGAGAAGTCCTCTCTGGACCGCAAGTCCGGGATCGTTTGTCTGTACATGGACGCTGATCTTGTTGTCTTCAACGAAAATGATCGTATTCTCGCCGATGGAATCCAGATAGGTCCGCATATCGGATTCTGTCTTGGAATTGAAACGCTTGTCCGTTTCGACGATGTATTCCGTCCCGTAGGCATAGCGGATCTGCACTTCCGCGCTTTCCCTTGTCTTTTCGCCTTCCCCCTGGGCTTCGGGATGCAGGATCAGCTCCACATTGGGTTCTTTGCCCTGGAAAGCTTCATAGCAGCCCTTCAGGACCTGTACCAGGCCCTGTCCGCCGGAGTCCACGACGCCTGCCTGCTTAAGGACAGGCAGCATATCCGGCGTGCTGGCCAGGATGCTCTCCGCATACTGGATGACCTCCGGAATATAGGTATCGAATTCAACGACGCCGTTGTCCGCAAGCTCGCGGGATTTGACGGCGGCACCCTTGGCAACGGTAAGGATCGTTCCTTCCTTCGGCTTCATGACCGCCTTGTAGGCCGTTTCCACCGCTTTGTCGAACGCATCGGCGACAAGGGGAACGTCCACTTCCTGATGATCGCGGACGATCTTGCAGAAGCCGCGGAAAAGCTGGGAAAGAATAACGCCGGAGTTGCCGCGCGCGCCGCGCAGGGACCCGGAAGAGATCGCCTTGCAGACGGCCTTCATGTCATCCGTATCCCCGAGGGCTGTGACTTCATTGACGGCAGAGACGACCGTCATGGTCATATTGGTACCCGTGTCTCCGTCCGGTACGGGGAAAACATTCAGTTCGTTGATCCACTCCTTATTCGAAGAAAGGTTCTCCGCACCGCAGAGGAACATCTTTCTTAAGAGCTGCGTATTAATCGTCGTAATGCTCACGTAACTAATCCTCCATCTGACCCTGCGTCAGGACGCATCAGTCTATCACCTTTACACCTTCCACGTAGATGTTGATCTTCTCGATCTCCAGGCCGGTGAACTCTTCCACCTTATATTTGACACTGTCGATCAGATTGTCGGCAACGGCGGGAATATTGACGCCGTAGGATACGATCACATGGAAATCTATCAAAAGCTTATTGTTCTGCGTGAGCGATACGTTGATCCCTCTCGTCATGGATTCTTTTTTCAAAAGCCGGAATACGCCGTCCTTCATATTGATGCCGGCCATACCGACGATACCGAAGCACTCATTGGCAACACTGCCCGCATACTGTGCGATAACTTCATTATCGATCGAAATGTTTCCCATATGCGTATTCATGGAAGAGGACTTCATTCTGTTGACTCCTTTCTATCTGTAAACAGCAAACGCCATACGGCAGATCACTATCCGGCATACGGGTCTTTCGGACCCATAGCCCAATCAATTATACTAGGTTTCCCCTTTGATAACAACCAGAAACTAAGGCCGGGCCGCTCTGTTCTCTCTTCTGCCGCCCGATATTCCCCGGCCGCCGGCGTTCTGCATGGACTGTATTTATGAAAAGAGGCTGCACCCCAAAGGATGCAGCCTCTTCTTTTATTAAAAGTCAGGTGGAATATCAAGCGTGCTCGACTTTACCGGCACGAAGGCACTTTGTGCAGACATTCATTTTCTTGGAACCACTGTTGGTCTTGACAGTAACTCTCTGAACATTAGAGTTCCAGATCCTGTTGGATCTTCTATGTGAATGGCTGACGTTGTTTCCGAAATGAGCACCTTTTCCACAGATTTCACACTTTGCCATGATAACACCTCCTAACCGCATGTCGCTTTGGTACAACAGTCATATACTATCAAAAGGAAAATTAAAATGCAAGTTATTTTTCATCTTCCTTTTTAAAAGCAAGATCCACGGCTTCTTCATCGCTCATCATGTCTTCCGCCTGCCGGCCCGCGATGAATTTGTCCACGACCTCCGGCACCATGTCGATGAGTCTTGTGACGGAATTCGAATCCTTGATGTTGACGACCTTGGTATTGCCGCCCTTGATGATCAGGACCGCCGTAGGCGATACCTTCGCGGAAAAACCGCCGGCGCCGCCGTCCTTTTTGTTTCCGTTGTTGGAGCCCGCAGCGCACCCGATCGTCACGTCCGAAAGAGGGATCAGCATGGTGTCGCCGACGGTGATCGGGCTTCCCACCACCGTTTTGGATGTCAGCATCCCGTTTGCCCCGTCCAGAAGCGATCTCATGACATTTTCAAAATTATTGCTGATATCAGACATTTTCAGCTCCTTTCACCGCTCCCTGTTCGCGGTCCCTCTTTTTGTTTTTGCGTTTCTGCGGCTCCTTCCGCATCATGCTCACGAAATGCCGCACGTTCCGGTCGAGCCAGAATCTCAGGAAGATGACAAGGAGTCTTCCGATGAAGATCCTGCCCTGAAAGCTCCCCGTAAGGTCGAACCGGTATTCCAGAAAGGCCGGCTCGATCTCGATGTTTCCCGCTGTATAGGGATACAGGAGAGCCAGCACTTCCATGACCTTCCCGCAGGCAGCCGGATCTCCGAGGCCCAGCGTCCCCTCTATGCGGTAGCGCCTTGGCAGAACAGCCGGCAGCAGTCTTTTCACGAGTCTTTTCGTCTGTTCCAGCGCCTTTGCGGAATAGGGCTTCTGCAGGACGCGCAGGTAATAGACGGCGTTCCTGTATGCCTTTTTCACTTTCCCGGCCAGCTGTTCCACTCTATCCGGGATCTTCTCTGCCCGCTCCCGGAAGCTTTCGGAAGATATACTCTTTTCTTCTGCCGCATCCTCCGCGGATGTTTCGTCTCCGGATCCCTTCTCCCCGGGCTCCGTCTTCTCCGCTTCCTTTTTCTTCCGGTCTTCGTCCAGCTGCCGCTGCGCTTCATTATCCGGTTTTTCCGTCTTCTCCTTTTTCAGGAATGTCAGAGGATCAAACTCAAAGAACAGGATCCGGACGGACAGGGGTCTTTCTGCCGGGTATTTTCCCCATCCCCTGACAAGGCCGAACATCCAGGAAAGATCAAATCCGCCGGAAAAGCCGTCCTTCAGTCTTTGCCAGTCCGGCTCCTCCCGGCCTTCCGGATCATCCTCCGCAAAGGTCCCCGCATAGGCAATGGGGACAAAGAGGACCAGAAGAAGCAGCAGGAGTATGACGGCCAGAAGGATCCCGATGCAGCGGAGAATGATAAGAAATACCGTCATTGTCCGCTCCTTTTCTTCCTTCCGGTAAAACAGGCGGCCGGTTCATGCTCCGGAAAGAGATACTCCTGGATCAGGGGCTTTCCCGTTGCCTCCAGTGCTTCCCGCACGATCCTTTCCACAAGAAGGAGTGCCTGCTGCCTTCCCTCCGCGATCCCCACGATATAGGGCGGGTGCTTTTTATACCACGGCTGGTGAAGCATGCTGCAGTGGCAGATCTCCAGCTGGTTTCCGCCGGGTTCCGGGAGCTTTCCGGGGTCACTCTGGGGAAGCATAATCACATAGACCGCCAGGGAGCCCGCGTTGTGCGCGAGCCTCCACCTGACGATCTCAGGATTCGTGATATTCGGGCTGAAATAAAGGTTCCTGTAAAAATGCATTCCGGCTCCTGCTCTGTCCCGCTCACGCCACAGGCGCCTCGGCCGCAGCTTCGCCCGCTTCCGGTGCAGCCTCCTGGGCAGGTTCCTGGACCGGCTCTGCGGGAGCTTCCTGCGGAGCGTCTTCCGGCTGCTGCGCCTCTCCGGCAGCTTCGCCTTCCGGCGCCGGCGGTGTTTCCGCCGGTGCTTCCTGTGCTGCTTCCTGTGCTGCTGCTTCCTGCGCGGCCGCTTCCGCTTCCTGCGCAGCCTGTGCCGCCGCTTCTTCCACAGCCTGGGCGGCAGCTTCTTCCGCAGCCTGGGCAGCCTGGGCCGCAGCCTCGGCATCCTCGGCGCTCATGTTCGATTCCGGAACACCGTCGCCGTCCAGATCCCAGGAGTCGATCACACCGTCGTTATTGAAATCGATGGCATCCATAATGCCGTCGCCGTTGGTATCCACATTCAGGGCCACGACATTCTCGGGCATTTCTTCCTTCGGCGCGCTCGTCGTCGCAGGACCGTCCGGGATACCGTCATTGTTATGGTCGTTGATGACGTGGATATAATTGGCATCATCATCCTCGCCGGGCTTGGGCGTGTAGCCGAAATAGGTATCCAGCACCTGTCTGGCCGCCGGCACGGCGTAGCTTCCGCCCGAGCCGCCGACTCTTTCGATCACGACCGTGATCGCGACCATGCCGTGGGTACTGTCATAGGCGTAGCCGGTAAACCAGGCGTTGGAATTGGATTTATCCGAAGAATACTCCGCGGTGCCGGTCTTTCCGGCCGCGTTGTAAGGTCTTGTCTTCATCTTGGTGGCGGTACCGTCCAGGACCGTCTCCCTGCAGTAATCCTGCATGAGATTTGCGATCTCCGGGGACATCACGGTCTTGTATTCCGTGGGCTTTGTCTGCTCCAGGACCGTACCGGTACCGGTCTTCACGCTCTCGACCACATAGGGCTTGTAGATCTTTCCGCCGTTGGCGATCGCCGCAGTGATCATATTCAGGTGCAGGGGCGTCATCAGCGTCTGTCCCTGTCCGATGGCAAGCTGCAGGACCTCCCTGGTCGAAGTATCCGCATCCAGCACATAGGTGCTGACTTCACTGGGAAGATCATAGGGCAGCTTTTCGTTGAACATCATGTCCTTAAGCGTCGCGTTATAGGAATCCCGGTCCAGCTGGTTGCCGATCGTGCCAAAGGAGGAGTTGCAGGACTCCGCAAAGGATTCCTTCAGGTTCAGGTGACCGTGCACCTCCCAGTGATAGCAGTTGATGATCGTGGCTTCCCCGGATACGGGATCCGTAAAGGTAACGCCGCCGTTGCAGTCAAAGGAATAGTTGTCGTTGTTGGTGATATCCTCCTTGAGGAACTCGATCGTATCGAGGATCTTGAAGGTGGAGCCGGGCGCGTACAGGCCCTGGGTGGCACGGTTGACAAAGGTGCCTGAGGTATTGTCGGAAAGCAGCCTGTCCCAGTCCTCTTCCACGCTCCCCGGGTTGAAATCCGGTTTGGAGACCTGGGCCAGGACCCTGCCCGTATCGGCTTCGGTGACGATGATGGCGCCCCTGGATTCGCCCAGCGCGTCATAGGCGGACTGCTGCAGCGCGGGATCCAGCGTCGTATAAACGTCATTTCCCGGATAATAGGCGCCCCTGGAATCAAAATCCGCCTTTTCATTCAGCGTGATATCGGAATGCACGAGCTGATAATTGTACAGCTGTTCGATGCCGCTCCCGCCCTTTGCCGTATAGCCGACAACATGGGAAAACAGGTTCCCGAAGGGATATGTCCTGGTCTGGTTCCCTTCCGCGTCGATCACGGAAGTCGCCAGGACCTGGCCGTCGGAGGCATAGATATTGCCGCGCGTATTCTGGGCAAGCAGGATCTCCTCACGCCCGTTGTAATCATTGCTGAAAAGATCCGCTTCATGGGAGGCCGCATAGGACGCCGTATAGATGACCATGGCGGCAAAAACGGCGCAGAACAGGGCGCCGGTCACAATGATCTGCTTGCGGACCTGCTGTTTTTCCCGGTTGCTCCGTCCCCCGCTGCTGTGGACGGAGGCGGTATGCGTCTTCTGCGTGCTCCTTCCGGAGGACCTTCCGCGGTTCCTTGCATAGGAAACCTCCCCGTAGGGGTCGCTCTTTACGACCCTGCGGGGCACATACTGCTGCGGCAGGTAGCGGGAAGAAGACTCCTCCCGGTAATCGTCCTCCCGGTAGCCGCCTTTGCGGTCTGTATATTCAGGATAATCATCATCGTAATAAGATGCCATGAGACCTCACTTTGTAATCATCAGCCGCCCTGTCCGCAGAGGATCAGTAATCCCTGGAATAGGCCCTTGTCTGCCGGGTCCTTCTTCTCGGCTGCTGCTGTCTTCTCTGTTTTGCCTTGTACTCGTCGATCTTGTCCCCGCGGAGAATGTACATGACCTCCACAAAGGTAAACAGGATCAGCGTGGCAAGAATGGAGCTTCCGCCGTAACTGATCAGAGGCGTCGTAACGCCGGTCAGCGGAATGAATTTGGTCTGGCCGCCCAGTGTCAGGAATGCCTGGAAGCAGAGGGAGATCGCGGATCCGTAGGCCAGGAGGCGGTAGAACTTGTCTGCAAAGTGCATGGAAAGGCTCAGCATGTGCAGGAAGCAGTTCAGCAGGATCAGGATGATGCAGATACCGACGATCATGCCGAATTCCTCCGCGACTGCCGCGAAAATGAAATCCGATTCAACGAAGGGGATCTTTTCCGGGATTCCCTGTCCGAGGCCGACACCGAAGGGCCCGCCCGCGCCGATGGCGAACAGGGACTGGGTGACCTGGTAGCCGATGCCGTCGATCACGCTCCAGGGATCTTTGAAGGCCTGCATGCGGACCTGGATATGGGAAAACATATGATAGCAAAGGACCGCGCCCAAAGCGCCGGCACCAAAGCCCGCGGCCAGGAAGATCCACATGCCCGTGGCCATATAGACCATGAAAAGAAAGACAACGTAATAGATCAGGCCGCTTCCCAGGTCCCTGGATCCGATGAGGACCAGGACATGTGCGGCTGAAAAAATACCCACGACCAGAAGATCCTTCAGGTCCCGGATGTCCTTGAGGGTACTTGCCAGGAACAGGATATAGAGGATCTTGACGAATTCAGAGGGCTGGAAGGTCAGGCCGAAGATCGTATAGGTGATGTTCGCGCCAAGGGTCGTAGAGCCCAGGAGCATGACGATCGCCAGGATCACGATCCCGCCGAAGGCATAGAGATATTTCGGTTTCTTCAGAAGATAGAACTGGGACCTAAGAAGCGGGAACACCGTTGCGAAGATGAGGCCCGCGCAGGCAATGATGAACTGCCGCACCGCCCTGTCCAGGCCAAGACGCGACAGGATGATCAGGCCAGCCGACAGCAGCATGCACATGTTGTTGAAAAGCGGCATGTACGCATTGTCATACAGCATCTGATACAGGAGGTTGATGCCCGAAAAGGCCACGACCTGCAGAAGACACAGGAACAGATACCGGCTGTTGTCCAGTGCCGTATACAGGGTGGCATAGCTGATGACCGTAAAGGCGATCATCAGGACAAGCTGCAGATTGCAAAGCTGTTTAACGGTCGTTTTGCCCTTTTTGAACAGCAGAACAAAGGCCAGCAGCGTGTAGGCCGCGGCCAGGGCAGCTATACCGTATTTGGTAAGAGCAAGTAAGTATGTCCGCATAAATGATCAGATCGCACCTTTCCTGTAATGGCCGCCAGTAAATGCCGCATTCCGGGATGCGTTCCGGAATGCCGTAAGGGCGATGTTCTCTTGTGTCTCGCCGGCACGGCCCCGCGGTACATGGTGGTAAAGGACGGTTCCGCTTTCGATGATCCTGCGCACTCTTTCGGCGCTCTCATCGGTAAAGACCAGGACCTTGTATGGTACCGCTTTGAATATTTCATCATGACAGAACCTGTGCAGGGATGTCGGCACGCTGTTGTAAATGACATTGTAACAGTGCCGGCAGGCGCATCGCACGGGAAACCGCATTCCCTTCCGGTCTTCGAGATACCAGAGTTCCTTCTCCCTGTGCTCGCACCGGCCCGCGGTCTTTTTCACGCAGTTGGCCGTGATCATCATGGGCATCCTTCCGTAGACGGGAATGATGGCCCTTCCTGCCTGTTCTTTTATAAAGGTCTCTTCCCATTCCTTGCCCGAAAGCTCCGGTGAAAGCGTCACCAGAAGGCAGTCCTCAAAAAGGAGCCGGGCGGCTTTGGTATTCCACACGGGAAGAGTTGAATCAGCTATAACTCTACCATAATAATGCTTTTCCCGCAGAAATTCCAGTTCTTCTGCATTGCGGATGACAAATCCTGCGGTTTTTCCGGAAAAAACATGCAGGATCCGCTCCAAAGATGCCGTATCCCCCTTCCGGAAAATATGGGGAAGGGCAATATACGTCCGTTCCGGATACGCCAGTTCTTCTGCGGTCAGGGTATCGGGAAGGTCTCCGTCCAGGACGGGATAGTCGACGCCGGCTTCTTCCGCAGCCCGAAGCTGCTCTATAGTCCTGACCTGGGCAAAAAGCCCGGGCGCGGGAAGAAGTTCCTCCAAAGAGCAGGATCCCTCTGCCCCCTCCGCTTTTTTCTCTTCCGTTTTCTTTACGGTTTTCTTTCCGGTCTTTGGCATTCCTTCCGGAGTCATCTCCGCCGCTGTCTTCGCTCCGGAAAGTTCTTCCGAAAGGCGCTGCAGCGCGCTTCTTCTCAGCTCGTTCAGGGCGCTTACGGGAAGAAAGGCATTTCCGTCCGTATGGACTGCGAGCTTTTGAAAAACAAAGGGCGTATCGCCTGTTTTCGAAATGCGGTCCGAAAGCTCCTCCTCCGTAAGGGGGCGGTTTCTGGCAGCGCCCGCTTCGGGTCCCCGGCTTTCCGCAGATACGCTTCTTCCGGATGCAGCGTCCTTATAGACGACCTTAAGATATGTTTCCCTTCCGGGATAGACCCAGGCTTCGCCGTCAATGGGGATCCCGGGAAGTTTTGCGGGATACTGCTCCCGTATTCTGTTCAGCAGTTCCTCACTGGCGCCGCTGTAGCCGGGAGAGCCGATGGTGACCATGTCGCGCCCGTTCCTCTGCCGGTAATAGCCGCTGCAAAGGTCGGTCCGGATGTACAGGTCCAGAAGGTCCCGCCGGTCCTTCGGATCGATGGCCCACGCATCCTTCCTGCCTTCCGCATCCCATTCATAGTACCGGTCGATGTATTTCCGGTAGATCGCCGTCGTTCCGGCGACGTATTCCGCCTTTTTCATGCGTCCTTCGATCTTGAAGGAATCGATCCCCGCATCAATGAGAAGCGGCAGGATGTCCAGAACGCACATGTCGCGCATGGACAGGGGATAGCTCATGCCGTCGCGGCAGGCCTGCTGCCCGTTTTCCTCCAGGATCTTATAGGGCAGCCGGCAGGTCCCGGCGCACCGGCCACGGTTCCCGCTCCTTCCGCCAAGGAAGCTGGACATCAGGCATTTTCCGGAATAGGAATAGCACATGGCGCCGTGGATAAAGGATTCCACCTCGACACCGGCATCCTTCCTGATGGCGGTGATCTCCTCCAGGGAAAGTTCCCTTGCGGGAACGACGCGGCAAAAGCCCAGCCTTTTCAGGTATCTTGCGGACTCCGCCGATGAGACGGACATCTGGGTGCTTGCATGAAGGGAAAGGCCCGGGCATTCTTCTGCGAGCCGGAGCGCAACGCCCGTATCCTGGATGATCACGCCGTCCAGACCGTGCGCGTACATCCTTCTTACAAAAGCGACAAGCTCCTCCAGCTCCTTCTCCCGCGTCAGGATGTTCACGGTCAGATAGATCCTGACGCCGTAAAGATGTGCTTCTTCTATGGTCGCGGCCAGTTCTTCCTCGGAAAAATTTTCCGCAAAGGCCCTTGCGCCGAAGCGGGGGCCTCCCAGATAAACGGCATCCGCGCCCGCCTGTAAGGCGCACAGGAACGCCTCCCTGTTTCCCGCAGGCGCAAGAAGCTCCGGCCTTATTCTCTGATTCTGTCCATTAGCTGTCATATTCGCTCAAAAAATAAGCGCAAGCCTTCACTTGCGCTCATGTGATCCTATTCAAGATCAGTTCTGGTTCCTTTTATCTTCCTCACGGGTCCTCAGCTCTGTTTCCAGACGGATGATCTTCTTGGTGTTCTCATCATTCTCCGTCCGGACACTCTTGAGGTTCCGCTCTGCCGCTTCCAGCTTCATCTGGGTCGCGATCAGTTCATGCTTGAGGTCGTACAGATCTTTCTCGCGGCTTGCGATCTCATCCCGCAGCCCCTGCAGTTCCTTCTGGCTGCGGAAATAGTCATCCGCGATGTTGATCTGCATCAGGATGTTCCGGTAATCCGTGTTCAGCTTGATCCATCCGTCGATCTTCGAGAATTCATTGATCTTGCCATTCAGGTAAGAAGCGACTCTCTGCAGGTATTCTTCACTTTCATAACCCGCCAGCGTATAGACCTTACCGCCAATGATTACCTCAGCGCTCGTTTTAGAAGCCATGACCCCTCCAGAAGAATCGAACCGCAAAAATGCCTCTGCCGGTCATGCCGGTTTTCCGGGGCATCTGTGCTCATAGTTTTTACTATTATAAAACACCCTCCCCGGGCATTTCAAGGTGGAAATGCTCATAAGCGGCTTTCGTTGCCGTCCTTCCGCGGGGCGTGCGCATGATGAGGCCGTTCTGGAGAAGGTAGGGCTCCACGACATCCTCGATGGTGCCGGGATCCTCTCCCACAGCCGCCGCCAGCGTATCCAGACCGGCCGGTCCTCCGCCGAAGGTCTCGATCAGGGTCTTTAGGA
>CAMNCY010000049.1 GCA_946534785.1 uncultured Lachnospiraceae bacterium
CGAAATACGTGCGGTCCCAGAGGGCGGCGGCCCTTCCCGTCATGATGCGGTCGAGCTTATCCAGGAGAAAGAAGCGCGAAGGGCGGATGACCGATACCAGCAGGGAATACAGCAGCCCCGCCGTCCATACCAGTTCTCCCGCCGTATAGAAAGCACTGCTCCTCCTTAACCCCTTATTATAGTGCAGGAGCCCGGAAAGGAAAATGGCCAGAACGCAAATTATAAAGCCGGTGTTGGACCTCGTAAGGCCGAACACGCAGACGCTTGCCGCAAAAAGCACGGCATAGCCCGTCCCCTTGATCCGTTCTCCGTACACATACAGGAACAGGATCAGGAGCATGGCCATCATACAGCTGAGCGCGTTGGGATGTCCCATTCCCAGACACCATCTGGTCTCCATTCCGTGTCCGAAATCATCCGTCAGCTTCAGGACGCCGTAAATGCCGGTCGCGGAAAGAAGGATCAGGACAGCGCTTCCCGCGGCCGTTACATGCAGTGCAAGCTTCAGGAGCTTTTTCACTTCCATGCCGGAGGCCGCGGCGATGAACACCGTGAACCGAATCAGCTGGTTCCTTCCCGTCACCAGGTAGCAGCCGCCTCCCAGAAGAAGGAAGAAAAGGATCAGGAGCCTCTCCTTCGGCGCGTATTTCGTGATCACAAACCGCGGCAGGAAAAGCAGAAAAGAGAGCCGGAAGAACTGTCCCGTCAGAGGATTCGTGAAATTGCTCTTGTCGACGATGACAAGGAGGAGTTCTGTCAGGAACCCGAGAAGGAACAGAATGTCCGCAAAACGCCCGAAGCGTCTCTCGAGAAGGTCTGCCGCCTTTCCGTAAAGATATTCCGCCGTATCCAGATACCGGCGGGCCGTCTCCTTCTTCTGCAGGGAGAGAGCGCTGCGGTACATGGGCTTTGTGATCCCTTCGATCTTCAGTGCTTCCGCTTCCGGAACGCCGCACCCCGCAAGGATCTTCGAAAGACAGCCGGCACAGGCCTCTCCCGCTTCCTGCAGGCGGTATTTCCGGTAGACATAGGGATATTCAAAGGAAAGGATCTTCGGATCATTCCCGACCCGGTTCGTCAGCTGGTCCGCAGAGACCCCGATCGTAATCAGCGGATCCTTTGTGCATGCAAAATGCGGATTCCGGGAAAGGAGGTTCATATAATAGTCGCTGTCCACGATCCAGGTCAGCGCCTCGTCGTACCGGATCCCGTACTTCAAAAGGGCATCCCTCCGCACCATGACGGCGCTGGGGGCACCGATCGTATTGCCGAGATACAGATACCGCCAGTCTTTCGAAAGAAGTTCCTCTTCCTCCTTCCGGATTCCTCTTGCCTTCCTGCTGCCGGAAGCAAGATCCAGCTGGTAAGTGCCGGAAAAGGCAAGGTCTGCCTCGGGATGGGACTCCAGCATCCGGACGAACCTGCCAAGGCTTTCCCTGTCGGAGAAGGCGTCGTCATGATGCATCAGCTTGACGAATTCGCCTTCCGCATGGGAGACCGCCTCGTTCCAGTTGGCAACGGCCCCTTTTGCGGGGCTGTTCCGGAAATAGCGAAAGGACGGCGCATTCTCCCCGGCTCCTTCCATGACTTCCTGTGCGGCATCCCGTACAGCGCACGACGAAGAATCATCCGTCAGGATGATCTCATAATCGCGATATGTCTGCTCCAGGATCGAAAGGAGCAGTCTTCTGATGCCTTCCGGATTCTCATAGGCCGGAATGCAGATCGATACCATCGGCATAATATAATCCCGCAGATCTTATTTCCAATGCTTTATCATGCGGCCGCGCATCCGGGTGATGTCACCGGATGAGGCCGAGCATCCTTCCCGCCCTGCCGGCAATGCGTCCGGCAAGCCAGGCCCTGTGATTCTTTTTCCCGACTTTTTCCACCATGGGATCCTCCGGGTCCCACGGATGCGTTTCGGGAAAGACGTACCGTGAAAGCTCTTCCCGGCACTGCCTGGCGCTGTATAATTTCCCGTCGCGTCCCAGATAGGAAAAGCCTTCGTAAATATTCTGCTCCGAAGCCCAGTAGCCGTCCGACACATTGTGCCTTGCCCAGTATTTGGGCGCGATCGCCTTTTTCAGTGTCTTTGACGTGACTGCCGGGAAGAAGCCGAAGGAGGAATTGGAAAGGATCAGGTAACGGGCGTTCTTCAGCGTTACGTAATCCTTCTCCGGACTGAAATGATGGATCTCCATGGACGGGAAAAGCCGCCGCGCCGCATCCTCATCATCGGTCACGATCATAAAGCGCATGGCGGGGACCTCCTGTCGCATGATCTTCATGGCATCCAGGTAATAGCGCCTTCTGAGGAAAAGCTCCGGCTTTCCCGTATACTCTCCGCCCCGGATATTCAGGATGCACAGGTCATCCGCCGTATATTCGTACGACTCATATTCCGGCTTTACCCGGAGCCAGTCCGAAAGCTCCCCGTAATGCCGGGAAAAATAGGACTCATCCTGCAGGTTTCCGTAGATGAGCGTATTGTCCTGCAAATGAAAAAGGCCCTCGTCTTTCCCCGCCACATAGATCCCGTGCACCATATCGTGCGCGGAAGTGGGAAGCCAGAGCCTTCTGTCCGCTTCGTCATACCGTGTAAAAGCAGCCGGATCCGGAATATCCTTTCCGGTATCCAGGAGAAGAAAATCCGCGTTCAGGTTCTCTTTTCCCGCCGTGCCGAATTCATATCCCAGGTCCAGCGCAAGGCTTCTTGCCGTGATATAGCAGAACAGCCGGTTTCCCAGCCCCTGCCCTTTGAGAAATTCCGTTCCGATCATGACCGGCCGTTCCTTAAGGAGGCCCGAAGGTCCAGTGCCCATTCGGCGATCCGGTCCATGAGGGTCTGGTACCACTTCGGCTCTTTGTACAGGAGGTATTCGTATTCCTCCAGGTGATCGCGAAGGTACTTCGGATAGGACTCGTCGATCTTCGTGACGACCATCTTTCCTTCCCTGCCGAGGATGTCTTCCTTACGGCGAAGACGGGCGCCGACCTCGAAGAGGGTCCTCCGGGTATTGTAATTCTGGTGGGCGGCGCTCTTTATCTTGTAGCGGACGCGCTCCTCCACGGAAACGCCTTTTCCGCCTCCCATATAGGAGAAATGCCAGCCGCCGTCCGGGACTCTTACGCCGATCGCCTGCTGCTCCTTATTGCGCAGTTCCTCTGTCGTATACTGCGCAAGGAGGCTCTTTCTGCAGATCTTGGTGCCGAGCCACATCTTCGGCTCCGCGCCCGGAAATTCGCCCGTTACGGAGAGCTGGTTCCCGGAAACATCCTCCAGGTTCAGATAGCAGTAGAAAAGACGCTGGGCAAGCATGTAGATCTTCCCCTCTTCCACCTTCGGAAGAAGGGCGCGCACCGTTTCGGGATCCGGGATCTCGTCCACGTCCGAAAAGATGATGATATCATCGTCCTTTGCATCGGCAAGGCCCCTTGCCACCGCGCACTTCTGGTGGTGATCCCGCTCATAGGCATCGCAGTCCATCGGCGTATCTTCCACCACGACGTGGATGATCTTGTCTTCGAATTCCCGGAACATCTCCTTGTTCTCCTCATAGAAGAGAGGCTTGGGATCTCCCGAGAACGTAACGGTCGATTCGCTGATCACGAATTTATCGACCACGTCGTTCATGATATGCAGCCGGAGCTGCAGGATATCCAATTCATTGAAAAACTGAAAGCAATCGTAGACCATCTTACTCTTTCCGGGACAGGTCCCTTATGCGGCAGCGCTCCTGCCGAAGATCAGTCGAATTTCGGGTATTCGGCATTCTGTCCGGCCCATTTGTGGAAAACAAAGGGACGGATTCCCTGCACCTCCGGGATCATGGATTCATGCCCGAAATATTTTGCCACCTCCAGGGGCGCGAACTTCATGCCGGCCGCCGTGAACAGATGCCGGTTCTTGACGCAGACAAAGCCGTCCTCGTTAAAGAAACCGTGATCGGCTTCAAAAGGAATGCCGGCCTGTTTGGGGAACTCCAGCAGCCGTTTCGAGCGGATCCCCACGCTGTTGCCGACCCGGATGATCTCCCCGTTGATATCCCGGTAGGAAAAATCATCCTTCGGAAGCGGCCAGGGAGAACCGATATAATCATAGTCCAGAAATTCATCCCGCCAGCTTCCGGGGTTTACGACAAAGCCGTCGTAGTGCACAAGGAGCATGAACTCCGTCTGCACGTACTGCCCCATCTCATAGATCATGGCATAGTTGAATTTATTGATGTTGTCGATCCGGTCGATGTGCTGATACCGGATCCCTTTGGGAAGAAAGAGGGGCTTCCTGTGGGTGATCAGGGTCACGTCGCCGAAGTCGATATCCTTCATGCTGTATTCCAGCGCTTTGATCGTAGGCCTTACCTTCACGCTGGTAACGGCCGCCAGCGTCACGTTCGGAAGCTGGAGCCTGCCGTTTTTGTATTCTGCCATAGTATTGCACCATCCAAAGCTATGTCCTGCTTCTCAGCGGGACAATGTGTTTCTCGTAAAAGGCCGCGCACTTGTGATAAAGGGACGGGGAGGAAAGAAGAAGCTTCATCCTTGCCACGTCTCCGCGGCTCCTGCAGCTTTCCGTCGTCATGACCTCCAGGATCCTCTCCCGGTTTCCGGAAAGCTTCTCTTCCAGCGCCTTAGCATAAGGCGCAAGTTCTTCCTTCTTTCGGAAATCCATGTCGTAGAACAGAAGCCTTCTGTAAAAATAATACTCCGCCCTGCGGGAGAGCTCTTCCAGGCCGTTTTCCCGAAGATACCGGATATGCTCCTCCCAGAACGGGATCTCGTGGGTAAGACGCCGCTCCCCAAGTGATACGTTCATGATGCTGCCGGCGCGGTCCTGCAGATAGAGGTACAGGGCATACGGAATGACCAGGGTCTTATCCGAAGCGCACAGGGCCTTTGTCGTATACATGATATCCTCGGAGTTTCTGCCCACGGGAAACGTCAGCGATTCGATGACGTCCCTCCGGAACAGCTTGCTCCACACGGAATTGTAGATGATATACTTCTCGGAATTGCCCTGAAGGCCCGTCCGGATCCAAAGATCCAGCGCCCTTTCACGGCTTAATAATACACTTTGCCGAAGCGCCCCGTCAACGAAGGCGGGATCCCGCGGATCCCCGTCCTCCGGGCCGTTTTCCGCTTCTCCCGAATAGACTTCCCGGTACTTTACGGTCGCGATCCCGGCGCCCGTATACAGGCACCCTTTCACCATCGTTTCGAACATGAAGGGGTCCGCCGTATCGTCCCCGTCAAGGTAGCCGATGTATGCTCCCCGGGCAACGGCAAGGCCTGCGTTCCTTGCATCGGAAAGGCCGCCGTTCTTCTTGTGAATGACGCGGATATTTTCATGCTCTCTGGCATACGCATCGCAGATCCTGCCCGTATCATCATTGGATCCGTCATCCACGGCGATGATCTCGAGGTTCGGATACGTCTGGGAAAGGAGGGAGTCCAGTGCGGCCGGAAGATACTCCTGTATGTTATAGGCCGCAACGATCACCGATACGAGGGGCGTCTCCTCCCCGGGCAGTGCCCCGTCGGGCGCAATGCGGACCATCTCCTCTGTGAAAATATCCGTCCTCTCCAGCTCGCTCCCGTCCTTCGTCCGCATCCAGAGGGTGGGGGCGATGGTGACGGACGAGGGCTTTTTCCCAAGCCATGCGCCCCACCAGGAGAAGCTGCTGTTCGCGATGATAAAGTGGTCGCAGAGGCTCATAAGATACAGATCCGCGTAGCCGTGATCCTCATCATTTCCTTCCGCGACCGTGAAGGCAGCCGGTGTCTCCATCCCGGAGACAAACTCTCCTGCCTTTTCGGCATCATTGGAAAATACGAAAAAGTGAACGCCCGGACAGTGCCTCTGCAGATATCCGATGCCGGCAAGATAGTATTCTCTCGTGCAGATGCCGCCGTAGAGGTCCTGGTGATCCAGATAGTCGCCGAAGCGGAGGTGGATCGCGGCGCAGGGGATTTCTTCGGCCTGCCGCTTTCTTATTTCGTTCCGGATCTTCTGCGATGCGGGAAGGTCTTCCAGGATGTTCTCCGGAAAAACATAGATCTTCCGAAGGCTCTCCTCTTCTCCCGCAAAATAGCGGGGGCTCTGGAAGCATCCGCAGAAATATCCTTCCTCCGTTTCCAGGAACGAGGGATCAAAGACAAGGTCCCTGTCCCGTTTCTCTTTCGTCTTCCGCCCCGTAAGCTTCCGCCGGATCCT
The DNA here is from genome assembly GCA_946534785.1 of uncultured Lachnospiraceae bacterium. Taxonomy (GTDB): domain Bacteria; phylum Bacillota; class Clostridia; order Lachnospirales; family Lachnospiraceae; genus CAG-791. Next base: position 6,218 of record CAMNCY010000049.1, read on the forward strand.
GGACGGCAGGGAAAGATCCGCATCGGTCATCCGGATCAGTTCCTCTTGTGTGGCCTTCGGATAATCGATGCCGAAGATATGGAGCATCCGGGGACGCCGCTCACGCTTTTTGCCGTTCTCGTCGATCTTACGGTATTCCGTGACATCATCAATAACAGCCCTGCGCCCGAGGGCGCAGAGCTTATGATACAGCGCGTATTGAAACATCTGATTGCCGAGCCCGCCCGACATCCGGATAATGATCATGCTCCCTGTTCCTTCCTCCATTTCGCATACCAGGCCTGGAAGCAGAAGAAGCTCCATGACAGCTTCGAGAAATTGCGGCCCGTGGCGGGACCGCCGTCTCCGTTCAGTAAGAAATCACCGATCATGCGGTTCACAAAATCCGCGTCAAAGATGCCCTGCCGGATGAGGAAATCCCGGTCCGCATATGCGGAAAGCTCTTCCTTCAGCGGCCCCTGCAGCCATTTCCCCAGGGGAACGCCAAAGCCCTTCTTGGGCCGGTCTAGAAGTTCCTTCGGGATATAGTCGTAGGCGATGTCCTTGAGGATGTACTTTTTGGAACCGTTGTGATATTTGAAGTCATGCCGGATCCGGTAGGAATATTCCATGACCTCCTTGTCCAGGATCGGGCACCGGCACTCCAGGGAATACTTCATGGAAGCCCGGTCCACCTTGACCAGGATGTCTCCGGGAAGATAGGTGTCCATATCCAGGAGCATCCTGCGGATCTGCCAGTTATCGACACCGTACCGGCTCTCGGTCTCATAGTTGACGCTCAGCATGTCCTTTGCGGGAAGGACCATTTTCTTTGCATACTCCACGTAGCTTCCCGCGCCGAACTGGGTCTTGGTCTCCTTATCGCGGTTCGCCGCAACGACGCGGACCCGGAAGGGATATTTTTCCTCCAGCTTATGCCGGCCCAGGGGGATCTGCCCCACGACATGCGCGGCCGCGCCGAGAAGGTCCAGAGACTGGGCCTGTTTTACCGTATCGTAGATGTTGTAGCCACAGAAGAATTCATCGCCCGCATCTCCCGAGAGGACCACCGTCACATGGCGGCGCGCCAGCATCGAGACCAGCATGGTCGGGATCTGGGAGGAATCGGCGAAGGGCTCGTCAAAATACTGCGGAATGCTCTGCACAAGGTCGAACATGTCCTTTTCGCCGATGTACAAAGAGGTGTGATCCGTGCCAAGATGCCGGGCCACTTCCTCCGCATACTGCGCTTCATCGTATTCCTTCTCTTCAAAGCCGATGGAGAACGTGCGAAGCGGCGTGCTTCCCAGGTGCTCCTGGGCGATCGCGGAAATAAGCGAGGAATCGTACCCGCCGGAAAGAAAGCTTCCGAGGGGAACGTCGGCGATCATGCGCCTTGCCGTTGCTTCCTGCAGGAGTTTCTTAAGTCCCGCCTTGGCTTCATCGTAGTCCGTAACGGGATCTTCCTGCATCCTGTGATACATATCCCGCACATCCCAGTATTTTTCCTCGGTCAGCGCGCCGTTCCGGAAGGTCAGGATCGTTCCGGGACTTACCTTGTACACGTTCCGGAAGATCGTATCCGGCGCATTGATATACTGCTGGAACAGGTACCTCGTGATCACATCCTGCCGGATCTCTTCGGAAAAATCCGGATCCGCCATGACCGGCTTCAGCTCCGACCCGAATACCAGCCCCGTCCTTCCGGGGATGCACGAGCCGTCCTCTGCCGTATCGGTCAGGTGATAATACAGGGGCTTCACGCCGATCCTGTCGACCATGAAGATCACTTCCTGCGTTTCCCTGTCATACAGACTGATGGCGAACATTCCGTTGAAACGGTGCACACACGCCTTCCCCCATTTCAGGTAGGCCGCGATGATGACCTCCGTATCACAGGAAGAGACAAAGTCATAGCCGTTCAGTTCCTTTTTCAGATCCAGGAAGTTATAGATCTCCCCGTTGTAAACGACCGAGACCCGCCCGTCCTTCGAATGCATGGGCTGATGCCCCAGGGGCGAAAGATCCTGTATGGAAAGCCGCCGCTGCGCAAAACCGACGGTATAGCCGTCTGCTGCCTCATAGAGCTCTGCGCCGGCATCATCCGGTCCGCGATGGACCATGGTGTCGTTCATCCGCATGAGGTCTTCCTTCGATATGATCCGCCGGGATATATAACCGCAGATTCCGCACATATTGCACCACTTTCTTTAAATGTATCATCACCCTGCCGGCCCGGAGAAGATGCACCGCCGTCCGTGCCCCTGCACAGGCGCCTTCGGCACGCTCCCGCTCCTTGCGTAAGCGCAGCGGTCCTAAGGCGTCAAAGGACGCCGCCTAAGGACCGGCGTTCCGCAAAGGGCCCTCGGCTGCCTGTGCCGGGTCCCGGGCGGCTCCCACTGTCTCTTTTCCGGGCCGGCAGGTCGTTTATGCTGTAAAGGACAGGTACCAGTCCTGGAGTTTCTTTGCCGCGGAGGATACTTCGTAGCCGGCCTCCGCAAGTTTTCCGGCGGCAGCTTCGGAGCGGCCTTTCCGGCCGGCATCCGAGAAGTCGGCTTTTGCGGCAAGTTCCTTCACTGCTTCTGCCCAGGTCCCCGCATCGGAAAGGGAATAGGCGCGGACAAGGTCGGTCACGCAGACTTCCTGTGTGATGGTATCCGAAATGCAGCAGAACAGGCCGGAGGACTGGGCCTCTATCACGGTCCCGGGAAGTCCCTCATAGAGGGAAGGGAACACGAAGATATCAAAGGCCTGGTAGAGCTTTGCCGTTTCGGCGGCGGGAAGATTTCCCGCAAGGACGACGCGGTCCGAAAGGCCTTTTTCCGCAAGGCTCTTTTCGATCTCCGGACGCAGGACCCCGTCGCCGACAAGGAGGGCGCCGTAGTCTCTTTCCGGATCTTCCCGGACAAGTTTTTCCAGTACTTCGATGAAAAAGGCGTGGTTCTTGACGGGGTCAAAACGGCCCACATGCCCCAGGAGGATCCTGCCTTCGGGGATGCCGAACCTGTCCCGGACGCTCTTCCGGGCCTTGCTGTCAAAGGCGTAGGAGGCTACGTCGACGGCATTCGGCATGAGGGCGACTCTTCCGCTGTCCACAGCCTTCTTCCCGAAAACGGAAATGCCGGCGGGCACGGAGCAGGCGAGCATATGGTCGCACCTGTCCGCAAGTCCCAGACGGAACAGCCTGGTGGCGATGCCCCTGATCCCGGCGTCCACGCCCGCGCTCCTTGCATGGGCGATGGTGACCGGTATCCCGCTCTTTTTGGCAATGGGCAGGTAGATCCCGGCCATACTGGTCATATGGCCTTCGATCGCCGTCCAGCCCTTGTGGGTGTCGAAGAAGCGCTGCACCGCTTTCCGGTATTCCGGAAGATTCTTTCCGTTGAAGCGGGGCAGCACGTAAATATGCCCGCCCAGCTCCAGGACTTCACTGTCGAAATGCTGGGGCGGGCGCACGGCAAAAAGCTCCTCGGAGCTGATTCTGTTCTCTTTCGCATCCTCCTGCGTCCTTGCGTAGTGCACAAGGAAGTCGAACTGTACCCGGCTCCTGTCCATGTGCCGGTACAGGTCCATGACTCTGCTTTCCGCACCGCCCATGCCAAGGCCGCCGAGGACATGCAGGATCCTGATCGGTTCACTCATCTTAGTTTTACCATCCATCGTTTTGCGGAAGCCATCAGCCACTCTCTGGCACGGCCCGCTGCGCCCCGTTTTACCGGGGGGATCTTCAGATATTCCGAATAGGGCATCATTTCCTGTTCCCGGAAGATCTTCTCATATTCCTCGAAGTTCTTCTCATCCAGCGTATTGCAGTGGACGACAAAGGTCGTGATACCATCCTTAGCTGCAAGGGATGCGCTTTTCTTAAAGGAGATGGGATACCAGGTCATCTGCCCGTCCGTGTAGGGCGCCGTTCCGAAGCCGTCGGTCATCTTCGTAAAACCGTTCGAAAGAAGCGCCCGGACCGTATTCCTGTCATAGGAATGCGCGGGCGCCATGAAAATATCCGTGGAGATGCCGCGGCTTTCAAGGACAGCGCGTCCCTCCCGGATCATCCTCTCCTGCTCCGGATAGGGGATGCCCGCAAACTCCGACTGTGTATTCAGCGGAAACAGGCCTCCCTTCCGGGTCGTATAGACATGGTACCTTCCGTGCATGGCGATGGTCCAGCCATCGTCCGAAAGGGCGCGGACATACGCCCAGAAATCCTCCCGCGGCGCATCGATTGCAAGCTTCTCATCCCTGCACTCGGGAACGACCCCGATCAGGGGCTTTACGCCGTACCGGTCCATGAGCTCTTTAAAACGGAGGAACTTCGTCCAGTCCATGCCGTCCGTTATATCATCCAGTCTGATGCAGATCTTCACAGGTTTTCCTTATACCATTCAATGGCAAGGCCGATACCGGTCCTGAAATCGTAGGAAGGATCGTAGCCGAGCATCGTTCTTGCTTTGCTGATGTCCGCGTTGGAATCCCGGATGTCGCCTGCCCGGGGCGGGCCGAATTCGGGCTTTGTGTCCATGCCCAGGGCATCGCAGATGTCCTGATATACATCGATCAGGAATTCCCGTCCGCCGGCGCCGATGTTAAAGGCTTCTCCCGCTGCCTCTTCGGGCGCAAGGCAGGCCCGGAGGTTCCCCTCGATGACGTTGTCGATATAGGTGAAATCGCGGCTCTGCCGGCCGTCCCCGTGGATCACGGGCACCTCGCCGTGGAGGAGCTGGCGGATGAATTTCGGGATGACCGCTGCATAGGCGCCGTTCGGGTCCTGGTGCCTTCCGAAGACATTGAAATAGCGGAGGCCGTAGGTGTTCAGGCCATAGAGCTTTTTGTAAAGGCGGCCGTACTCCTCATCCGTTTTCTTGGTCAGCGCATAGGGAGAAAGGACTTTTCCTTCCTTGCCTTCCCTTTTCGGAAGCTCCGTGGAATCTCCGTAGACCGAAGAGCTGGATGCGTACACAAAACGCTTTACGCCGTTCTGACGGGCCGCTTCCATCATGTTGATGGTACCGCGGATGTTGATCTCTTCATACAGAAGCGGCATTTCGATGGAGCGCGGAACGCTCCCCCAGGCCGCCTCATGGCATACATAATCCACGCCTTTGCAGGCTTCCATGCAGGCATCCAGGTCCCGGATGTCCTTTTCGATGAAGGTGAATTTCGGGTCATCCATGTAGGGCCGGATGTTCTCGATATGTCCCGTGGACAGATTGTCCAGAACGCGTACCGTGCAGCCCTTCTCCAGGAGCGCGCCCGCAATGTTGGAGCCGATAAAGCCCGCTCCGCCCGTTACCAGGAAAACACTGTTTTCCGGAAATGTCAGTTCTTTGTATCCCATATTTCCTACCTCTTGCTGTTCTCGTTCATTCCGTACCGCCGGAAAGGGCGCGGATCAGGATCTCCAGTTCCCGCTCTGAGCTTTCTTCGCCGTCTGCCATCAGCCCGTACACGGCCAGGATCCGGACAAGTCCTTCTTCCGTCTCGACCGTAAGGCGCCGGGTCATGTTCTCAAAGGCCAGCTCTCCCTGCGGCAGCGTATATAGCATGCTGCCCCTGGCTCCTTCCCGGAATTCCATACGGGAAGCGACATCGCCGACCGTGCGGACGCTCAAAACGTCCTCTGAGCAGCGGATCCGGCAGCTCTTTCCCATATGCTCATAGAAAAGAAAGTGCTCTCCGTCCCGGAAATAATATCTTCCGTCCGCCGTCTCCCGGACAGCCGCATCCTCCGAAGGATCCCGCGTATCCCGTCCGAGGACCGTGACCTTCACATCCTTTGTCATAAACCTTCCCTGCATGTTCTTTTTACAGGCGCCAGTATTCCCAGCCTTCCTGATAATCCTTCTTATCGAACATGCCCTTCATGTCGATAAATACCTTTGCGTCGTGGCCGGGCGCGTACATGGATGCGATCATTTCGGGCGTGAACCCTTCGAATTCCTTATGTTTTACCGCAACGACCACGCCGTCCAGGTCCTTTGCCTCTTCCATGGAGGAAAAGCTGATACCGTAGAGGCGCTTTGCTTCCTCTGCGTCCGCTTCCGGATCGATCACCAGCGGTACGATCCCGTACTCGCCGAGTTCTTTATAGATGTCCACCACCTTGGTATTGCGGGTGTCGGGGCAGTTCTCCTTGAAGGTAAAACCGAAGATGGCGATCTTCGCGCCGCGGACCGGGATATTGCTCTTAATGAGGAGCTTGACCAGGCTCTCCGCAACATATTTTCCCATATCGTCATTGATCCTTCGACCGGACAGGATGATCTGGGAATGATAGCCGAACTGCTCTGCCCGGTAGGTCAGATAGTACGGATCTACGCCGATGCAGTGGCCGCCCACAAGACCCGGCCGGAAGGGAAGGAAGTTCCACTTGGTGCCGGCCGCTTCCAGGACCGCGTTCGTATCGATCCCCATCTTGTGGAAGATGATGGAAAGCTCGTTCATGAAGGCGATGTTGATATCGCGCTGAGAGTTCTCGATGACCTTTGCGGCCTCTGCGACCTTGATGGATTCCGCGCGGTGAACGCCCGCCTGTACCACGAGCTCATAGACCTTTGCAACGGTATCCAGGGTCTCTTCATCCATGCCGGATACGATCTTGGTGATGGTCTCCAGACGGTGCACCTTATCGCCGGGGTTGATCCTTTCGGGCGAATAGCCGATCTTCCAGTCGGTGCCGCACTTAAGGCCGGAGTACTTCTCGATGATGGGAACGCAGGTCTCTTCCGTAACGCCCGGATAGACGGTGGATTCAAATACGACGACGGTCCCCTTGGTCAGGTTCTCGCCGACAAAGCGGCTTGCGCCCTCCACGGGTGTCAGATCCGGCGTATGGTCGTCATTGACGGGCGTCGGGACCGCCACGATGATAA
>CAMNCY010000050.1 GCA_946534785.1 uncultured Lachnospiraceae bacterium
ATGGTATTGAGGCCGAGGCCCTGGGCGAAGACGTTGGGCGTATAACCTTCTTTTTCAATGATGTCCATGACTTTCCGCCGGGTCTTTTCAGTGACCTTGTCGCTTCCGTTCACGACGCGGGACACGGTCGCGATGGAAACGCCGGAAAGCCGGGCAATATCGTATATGTTCATAGGACGGCTCCGTCAAATGTGTAAGTGCTTCCAAATCCATATTCCAGTTTAATTTGTCCAAATCAAAAGAGCAAGTTAAAACAAAATGAAATCCCACGGCCTTGTCCGGAGAGGGACCGGGGAGTATATTGGAGACGTAGCTTTTATAATAGAAAGAAACAGGATCAAGTAAGAAACAGGAGGAATCTGTTTTGGGCATTGTCATTTCAGGATCCGGCCTTGTGATCGAGGACCGGACATACACGGGAGACCTGTATGCCAGGATGCAGCATGAAGACGGAAGACCGTACCATACGTTCCGTACGGCATCCGTCCTGGTAGACGGGAACGATATCACATTCAGAAGGTGCACATTCGAGAATACGGCCGGACGCGGTGAAGATGTGGGCCAGGCGATCGCGCTGTATCTGGACGGGGACGGGATCTGCCTGGAGGACTGCGTGCTGAAGGGCCACCAGGATACGCTGTTCCTGGCGCCGCTTCCGCCGAAGGAATATGAAAAGGACGGGTTCCTGGGGCCGAAGCAGTTCACACCGAGAACGCCCAGGACCGTATATTTTAAGAGATGCCTGATCGAAGGCGGCGTCGACTTTATCTTCGGCGGTGCGACCGCGTATTTCGACGACTGCGAATTCCGCTCCGTGGAGCCCGGCTTCGTATTTGCGCCCAGCACCCCGGAAGAGGTGGATACCGGGTTCGTTGCCAGGAACTGCCGCTTTACCAGGAACGATCCGGTAGAAGTGCCGGATGCTTCCTGCTACGTGGCAAGGCCCTGGCGGGAATTTGCGAAGGTAAGGCTGGAGAACTGTGAATACGGCCCCCATATCCATCCGGATATCTGGGACGACTGGGGCAAGAAGGACGCCCACGCCACCATCCGCTTCGAGGGGATGCCGCTTCCCTGGTAAAACAGGCTTTTACGTCAGGATCTATTTTTGGATGCTTTCACGATCGTTTCATATTCTTCTATATGATCTCCCTGGTATTCGGAGGAGAGGGTATAGGCATGAATACGGTCCGTGGAAGCATTTTTTCTGTATGCCCGCGGAGAACAGCCGTACTGTTTCTTGAAGGCGTCCTTGAAATAGTTGCTGTCAGAAAAACCGTTGTTGAAGGCGACTTCCGTGATCGTATGGTCCGTGGAAAGAAGCTCCATGGACGCATTGGTGAGCCGGATGGAGGAGAGGAATTCCTTCATGCCCATGCCGGTGACGACACGGAAACGCTTTGAAAAATAGGTGGGCGAGAGGCCGGCCTGCTTCGACAGGGATTCCAGCGTGATCGGCTGCTGGAACTGGGAGGTGATGTATTTGGCCGCTTCGATGATCGCCTTGTCCGTTTCATAAAAGCCGGAGGAGGAGAGTGTCCTTACAATACAGTAGCGCTTACTGAAAAGCATCAGCTGGCGGAACTGGAGCTGGAGGACACCGCCGGTGTACTGATCGTCCAGCTTGTCTTCATTGATCATTTCACTGAAAAGCTCTTCGAACCGGGACCTGTGCGCACTGGGGATATGCACCAGCGTGGCCTTGGCAAAGGACTGGGAAAGCACGTCCGAAGCCGGGAGGCCGTCACCTGCGGACGACTCCGGGACGCTCTGGCCTGCGGGCTGTTTTCTTGCATCCAGGTCTTCTTCGCGGAAATAGATGTTGATCCTCACGCACTGGGAAAAATACCGGTTGTAGTGCACGATGTTCGGCGGGATCACGATGTAGTCGCCTGCATGGAGCTCGAAAATGGAGCCGCCGATGAAGAAGGTGCAGCCGCCCTGTTTTACATAAAACAGTTCGAAATAATTATGGAAATGATTCTGCACCATGCGGTAGTCTGACGAACGTACAGCCTGATTTACATATATTCTGTCAATGTACTGATCCGATTCTCTCATGGGTCCCCTCACAATTTGCACAAAGTATGAGACGTTTGATTATGGGAGTTGTACGAAATGGTGACATATTGATGAAATTTCCGCTGCTGACAGGCATTATTATAGCAAAAGGAAGACAAAAAATCAGCGGTTTTTACGGAAATATAACAGATTTACCGTATTCTTCACGTGATTTTTGTTATACCCTATTTCATGTAAGCGGTTACGGTAATGACTGCCGGGATGACGCGGCAGTTCATACGTAATATATCAACAAACAATGTAGGAGGAACATATTATGAAGAAAAAAGTTATGGCTGTTCTTTTGACATCCGTAATGGCAGCTTCCGTCCTGGCAGGCTGCGGCGGTTCTTCCGCACCGGCGGCGGCTCCGGCAGCTCCGGCAGCAGAAGAGAAGAAGGAAGAAGCTCCCGCGGCTGAGGCTCAGGCTGAGGCACCCGCTGCAGAAGCTCCCGAAGGTGCAGACTATGAAGAATGCACACTGAAGTTCGACTGGTGGGGCGGCGACTCCAGACACGAAGCGACCCAGAAGGCTGTTGAAGCTTTCATGGCAAAGTATCCCGGAATCAACGTTGAAGTCAACTTCGGCGCATGGACAGACTGGGAGACCGCAAGAGCTCTTGAGTATCAGTCCGGCACAGGCTCCGACGTGACACAGATCGGTTCCAACTGGATCCCGGACTATGACGGAGACGGCACAGTATTCCTTGACCTCAACACAGTCTCCGATACTCTCGATCTTACACAGTTCGAGGCAGGCGACCTTGAGAAGTGCCTTGATCCCGTCGGCCAGCAGGCAGGCGTTCCCGTTTCCATGACAGGCCGTACTTTCTACTGGAACAAGACCACCTTTGACAAGGCCGGCATCGATGTTCCGAAGACTGTTGACGATCTGATCGCAGCAGGCAAGACCTTCCAGGAGAAACTCGGCGATGAGTACTATCCGCTGACCCTCGGCGAATATGACAGAGCTCTGTTCATGAGCTTCTACATCGGCGCCAAGAAGGGCGTTCCGATCATCGCAGAAGACGGCACTCTCAATGTTACAAAGGAAGATCTGGTTGACGCTCTCAACTTCATCCAGTCTCTGGAAGACAACCACGTAATCCCCGGCATTGCCCAGCTCGCAGGCGACGGCAACGTAACCACGAACGAAAATCCGAAGTTCATCGACGGCCGTTATGCAGGCGTCTTTGAATGGGATTCCGCTCCTCTGAAGTACACCAGCAACCTTGCAGAAGGCCAGGAACTGGTAGTCGGTGACGAGCTTGACTTCGGCGGCGGCGTCTACGGCAACTCCGCAAAGGTCTCCATGGCATTCGCAATCTGCGCTACGACACAGCACCCTCACGAAGCAGCTATGCTGGTGAACTATCTGCTGAACGATCCCGAAGGTATCAAGATCATGGCTTCCGAGCGTGGCGTACCCGCTTCCAAGATCGGCTATGACACTCTGAATGATGCCGGCATGATCGATCCCATGATCGCTAAGGCTCACGAAGCAGTTTATGCAACCAACCCCATGTTCTTCAGCCCCAAGTTCGATAACGGCGAGCTCAAGGGTGACGGCGCGGCTTATATCGACGCCTTCTCCGGCCTTTCCTACGGTGACTACTCCGTAGAGGATGCAGCTGACGTTCTGTTCGACGCTTACAGCAACGTCTGCGGCTGATCCTAACAACATACTCTGACTGGCTGGTATAGTTAATACAGTTTCAGGAGGTCTGCCCGGGCAGATGCCCGGGCAGATTTTTTCAAGAGGAACGAGAAATTGAAAAAGAACAAATTTCTGAAAGACAACATAGGTTTCCTGTTTATTCTTCCCTGGCTGATCGGTTTCCTTGTTTTCAAACTTTATCCGTTTGCATCTTCCCTGTTCTACAGCTTTACGGATTACCATCTGTTCAAGGGAATGAGCGGTTTTACCATTCAGAACTACATTGATGTATTCGCGAAACCGCTGGAGCGCAAGTCTCTGATCGTTACCTTCAAGTATGCGTTCATGACAGTCCCGCTCAAACTTGTTGCGGCACTTTTCATTGCCTACATCCTGAACTTCAAGATCAAGGGCGTTAACTTCTTCCGTACTGCTTACTACATTCCTTCCATCCTGGGCGGTTCCGTAGCGATCGCAGTTCTGTGGAAAGCCCTGTTCAAGGATGACGGACTTATCAACGGTCTGTTCGGCATCTTCGGCGCAGGCCCGATCCACTTCCTTTCCGATCCGAACTGGGCACTGTTCATCATTTGTCTGCTCCGTGTCTGGCAGTTCGGTTCGGCCATGGTCATATTCCTGGCAGCCTTAAAGGGCGTTTCGGTGGACCTTTACGAAGCGGCTTCCATCGACGGTGCCGGCAAATGGAGGCAGTTCTTCTCCATCACGGTTCCGCTTATCACACCCGTTATTTTCTACAACCTGATCACACAGCTCGTGCAGGCATTCCAGGAATTCAACGGACCTTTCATCATTACGGCCGGCGGCCCCAGAAATGCGACGACCCTTATGTCGCTGCTGGTCTATAACAACGCCTTCAAGAACTACAAGATGGGCAAGGCCAGCGCACAGGCATGGGTACTGTTCGTGATCCTGATGATCTTTACGGCGATATCCTTCTGGAGCCAGAATCACTGGGTATACTATGCTGACGAGGATGGGAGATGACGAATATGGCAAATCAGGAAAAAACACTGTCTCAGGCAGAGGCAAATCTTAGAAGACAGAGAGCAATCAGCGTTGCGCTGCGTTATCTCGTTCTGATCGTTGTATGTATTATCATGATCTATCCCCTGGTATGGATGGTCGGTGCAACGTTCAAAGAGAACAGTGAGATCTTCACCTCCATGAACCCCATCCCCACCAATCCGACTCTGTCAGGTTACCGGGATGCCATGCAGAACTACGGCGGTGCGATCAATATCTGGCGCGCTATGCTGAACACTTATTCCTACGTAATTCCGGAAGTTATCTTCACACTGATCTCTTCCGTACTTACGGCATATGGTTTCGGACGCTTCAAATTCAAGGGACACGATATTCTTTTCGCAGCCATGATGGCAATGCTGTTCCTGCCCCAGGTCGTTCTGAACGTACCTCAGTACATCATGTACAACAAGCTCGGCTGGGTCGGTTCCAAGCTGTACCTGCCTCTGGTAGTCCCCACGCTGTTCGCGACCGAGACATACTTTGTCTTCATGCTGATCCAGTTCCTCCGCAATGTTCCGAAGGATCTGGAAGAAGCAGCGCAGATCGACGGATGTAACGTCATGCAGACCCTGATCAAGATCATCGTTCCGATGCTGATGCCGGCGATCGTATCCTGCGCACTGTTCAAATTCATGTGGTCCTCCAACGACTTCATGGGCCCCCTGCTTTATGTCAATACGCCTGCCAAATATCCGGCGACGATCTTCGTTAAGCTGTCCATGGACTCGGATGCGGGCTTCAACTGGAACAAGATCCTGGCACTTTCACTGATCTCTATCCTGCCGAGTATCATCACATTCTTCGCAGCACAGAATCAGTTCGTGGAAGGTATTTCCGCAGGTGGTGTCAAGGGCTGATCCCTTACAGTTTTAAAGAGGCATTTTACACATGCTGAAAGGCATTTTCAGTCCGGACAATCCGGTATTTCGCTTTTTTATCAAACTGGGTTATTGCTGGTGGCTTAACATTTTATGGCTGGTCACCAGCATTCCTATAATTACGATCGGAGCTTCTACGACCGCGCTGATCTACAGCGCCATGAAGCTTCAGAATGATGAAGGACATCCCACCGGGAATTTCTTCCGTTCCTTTAAGGAGAATTTCCGGCAGTCCACCATCATCTGGCTGATCTATCTGGTCGCGGGAGCTCTTCTTGCACTGGCTGCCGTATACTGGAACCAGGTGCCGGACGCAGGCGGATTTATTTTTCACGGTGCCGCCTTCGCCCTGATCCTTCTATATGTGATCTCCTTTTCTTATGTATTCGCGATCCAGAGCAAATTCGTCAATTCCGTTAAAGACACGATACATTATTCTTTCATCCTTCCTTTCCGCAACCTGAAAGAGACCATTCTCATCCTGATTACGCTGGGAGCAGTTGTATATCTGAATGTCACAACGATCTTTATGGTCAATTTCTGGACGATGAACCTGGGAATCGGCCTGATGGCGTATCTTTTCGGGGTATTCTATGCCAATGTATTCAAACGGTATATTCCGGAAGATGATGAAGAAGAGGAAGTAGAGGGGACCTTTGGCTGAAGAAGCCGGGCCCGGTCACACCGGACAGGGTCACGCATGAAAGAAACTCAGAATTATATGAAAGGCACAGGTCAGTTATGCAGATCGGTGTAAGATTTCATGACACAGAAAAACTCCCGTTCGAAGAACGGGTGAAAAACATCAGAAAGCAGGGGTTTTCCTGCACGCATATCGCACTTTCCAAGGTGGAGGACCTTCCGGACGGGACAGATACCTTAACACCCGGCTATGCGTCTTATCTGAAGAAGACCTTCGCGGAAAGCGACGTGGACGTTGCCATTCTCGGATGCTACCTGAATCTGGCCCATCCGGATCCGGTAAAACTTCACGAGATCCAGGAAAGGTACAGGGCGCACCTGCGTTTTGCCTCCTGGATGGGAGCAGCGATCGTCGGCACGGAAACGGGCGCTCCGAATGCGGCTTATGCCTATGACAAGGAAGCCTGCCATTCGGAAGAGGCGCTGGAGACCTTTATTACCAACCTGCGTCCGGTCGTTGCGGATGCGGAGAAGACCGGCGTTATTTTTGCGATCGAACCCGTATATAAGCACATTGTGTGGAATCCGAAGCGGGCCAGGAGAGTCCTTGACGAGATCGGATCCCCCAATCTGCAGATCATTTTCGATCCCGTGAACCTTCTGCATCCGGACAATCTGGATCATGCCGATGAGGTGGTCGAGGAAGCGATGGATCTTCTGAAAAAGGATATCGCGATCCTTCACCTGAAGGATTACGTCCTGGTCCCGGATGAGAAGGAAGGCGTTAAGATGGACTGTGTCGCCTGCGGCCTCGGCGAGATGAAGTTTGACAAGATCATCCGCTTCGTCACGAAGGAGAAGCCGTTCATCTATACGACGCTGGAGAATACGAAACCTGACAATGCGGTCGGGGCAAGACAGTTCCTGCAGTCGATCGAAGAGCACTGCAAAGCGGAACAATAATCTTCATCACCAAATATGAAACGGGGGTGCTGATCCATGCTGGATGCGAAACTCAGCAGCAGGATACAGAACTATTTTGAGTATCTTATAGACCATTCCACGGCGGATTCGCCCATGTGGAATATTGAAAAGATCCTGAGCGGCGAGCCGAACAAGTGGAATTACATTGACGGCTGCATGATCACGGCGGTCCTTTCCCTCTACGACATGACGCATAACCAGAGATATCTGGATTTTGCGGATTCCTTCATCGGAAGCTTTGTCGAAGAGGACGGATCGATCCGTACATATGACGCGAAGGAAAAGAACCTGGACAATGTGAATGCGGCCAGGAACCTGTTCACCCTGTATGACCTGACCGGTAAGGAAAAATACCGCAGGGCGATCGAAACGGTCCGGGCACAGCTGGATATCATGCCCCGGACAAAAGAGGGGAATTTCTGGCACAAGGATATCTATCCCTGGCAGGTATGGCTGGACGGTCTGTATATGGCGCAGCCGTTCTACATGCAGTATGAGACCCGCTTCAACAAGATGATGGGCTGCCAGGACAGCTTCCGGCAGTTCGTGAACGTGGAAAGGCTCATGCGGGATGAAAAGACCGGCCTGTACTACCACGGCTACGATGAAAGCAGAAGCATGTACTGGGCGGATCCCGTAACGGGCCGCAGTCCCAATTTCTGGCTGCGGGCGCTGGGATGGTTCCTCTGCGCGCTGGTCGATACGGCCTCCGTCATGGACGAGTCCCTGTACTATGAATACAGATATCTCCAGAAGATGCTGAAGGACCTTGTCGAAGCGATGATCCGCTTCCAGGATGAGAGCGGCATGTTCTGGCAGGTCGTGGACCATCCGGGAATACCCGGCAACTATCTGGAAACATCGGGAACGGCCCTGTTTTCCTATGCGGTCCTCAAAGCCGTGCGCCTGAATTACCTTCCGGAACGATTTGCAAAAGCGGGAGAAAAGGCGTTCCAGGGCATTGCGGACAGGTATCTTTCCGAGAACCCGGACGGGACTCTCAAGCTCGGCGGGATCTGCCTGGTAGCCGGTCTTGGCGGCAAGGATCACCGCGACGGTTCCCTGGAGTACTATTTCAGCGAGCCGGTCGTCGAAAACGAAGCCAAGGGAACGGCCCCGTTCATCCTGGCATATACGGAGATGCTCCGGAGGAAGGAGCGGGACACATGTTTACAGTAATCGATATTTTCAACAGAAGCGTGACCATCGAGGTCGACTCGGGGGAGCCCTACAAGTCGGAGATCCCCTATGACGTCTTTCTCAACGGGGAAAAGGTCTTCACGCGCCATCACAATGTGGTGACGCTGACAGGTCTCGAGCCCGATACGGAATACGTCATCCGGGTGGAAAGAAACGGCGCCTCTGAAGAGATCTCTATCCGGACAAAGCAGGAGTCGGTGCTCCTGAATGTGCGGGATTTCGGTGCAAAGGGAGACGGCGTAACGCCCGATGCCGCGGCGATTCAGGCGGCCATCATGGCCTGCCCGGAAAACGGCACGGTCTATGTTCCCGCCGGCACCTATTATACGACACCGCTCTTCTTAAAGAGCTGCATGACCCTGTGGCTCGGGAAGGATGCGGTCCTTCTGGGAGATACGGACCGTACCCATTATCCGATCCTTCCGGGCATGACAAGATGCACGGATGAAGAGAGCGAGTACAACCTGGGAAGCTGGGAAGGGAATCCCCTGAATTCCTTTGCATCCCTGATCACGGCGATCGATGCCCATGACCTGGACATCATAGGGCCCGGAACACTGGATGGCAATGCCAAAAGCAGCGACTGGTGGGTCGATGCCAAGAAGAAGAGAATCGCCTTCCGGCCCAATATGATCTTCCTCTGCCGCTGCAATAACGTGCGCGTGCAGAACATCAAGGTGCAGAATTCTCCCTGCTGGACGGTACATCCGTATTACAGCGACCATCTGCATTTCCTGAACCTGGAGATCACCAATCCTTACAATTCGCCCAATACGGACGGATTTGATCCGGAAAGCTGCGAGGATGTCCTCCTTGTCGGCACGAAGATCTCCGTCGGCGATGACTGCATCGCCATCAAGAGCGGCAAATACTACATGAGCATGTACCACTTCAAGAGGACCAGGCAGATCGAGATCCGCAACTGCCGGTTCGAGAGGGGGCACGGGAGCGTCACAGTCGGAAGCGAAGTGGCCGGCGGCGTTGAGAACGTTCATGTCAGCAAGTGCCTGTTTGATGAGACGGACCGCGGCGTCCGCCTGAAAACAAGGCGCGGAAGAGGAGAAAGGTCCCGTCTTACGGATCTTGTCTTCGAGGATATCAGGATGAACAGGGTCCTGATGCCGGTAACCGTCAATATGTTTTATTTCTGCGATCCGGATGGACATTCCGCCTTTGTGCAGGACCAGAATGAACGACCGGTGGATGAGCTTACGCCCTATGTCGGCGATATCGTGATCCGGAATGTTTCCTGCACGGATATCAGCGCATCCTTTGTCTGCGCCCTGGGGCTTCCGGAGCAGCCGATCGAAAAGATCGAGCTTCACAACGTAACGGCATCCTTCCTTCCGGAAGGAGAGCGGACGCCCTGCGTGCCTCTTATGATGGACGACTTCCCGGAAATGTCCGGAAAGGGTGTTTTCATCAAGAATGCGAAGGAAGTCATTCTGGAGAACGTGAAGATCACGGGCTCGGAAGATACGGAAGCGGACATTCAGAACGTGAATAATGTAAATATCACGGGACTTTCCTATGAATAAGGCGGAGAACGCCTGACGAAAAGGGTCCCGGGAAAACAGGAGGTGGCTTACATAATGGAACTTCGTACGGCGGCATCCCCCAAGGATGTCAAGCATTACACAACAGACAGGTTAAGAGAGGAATTCCTGGTAGAGAAGATCTTCATTCCGGATGAGATCAAGCTGGTCTACAGCCATATCGACAGGATCATCTTCGGCGCTGCAACGCCTGTCACCAAAGAACTGAAGCTGGAAGCGGGCGATGAGCTGAGAGCACAGTACTTCCTGGAAAGAAGAGAGCTGGGCATCATCAACATCGGCGGCGCAGGAACGATCACTGTGGACGGCACGGTCTATAAGATCGGCGCAAGGGATGGCATGTACATCGGAAAAGGTTCCAGGGATATTTCTTTTGCCAGCGATTCCGCGGAAGAGCCCGCAAAATTCTATATGTGCAGCGGCCCCGCGCACATGACCTATCCCACAAAGAGGATCCTCAAGGACGCCAAGGCGGAATTCGACTATGACGTTGAGATCCTTCCGGAGAACAAGAAGGAACTGGGATGCCTGGAGGATTCCAACCACAGGACCATCAACAAGTACATCCTTCCCGGTCAGGTGGAGAGCTGCCAGATGGAAATGGGCATGACGCATCTGGAGCCCGGAAGCGTATGGAACACGATGCCCTGCCACACCCATGACAGACGCATGGAAGTCTATCTGTACTTCGATCTTCCGGAGGACGCCTTTGTCATGCACTATATGGGCGAGCCGCAGGAGACCCGCCACATCGTCATGCGCAATGAGCAGGCGGTCATTTCTCCGAGCTGGTCGATCCATTCGGGAAGCGGCTCCCGCAACTATACCTTTATCTGGGGCATGGTCGGTGAGAACCAGGATTTCGATGACATGGACGATGTCAGGATGCAGGATCTTATGTAAGCCCTGTTTTTACGGGATTACGGAAAGATAGATTTAACGGAAACCAACAGAAACCATACATTTAAAGGAGAATCAGAAAAATGGCTGGAATTATCGATAAGTTCAGACTGGATGGAAAAGTAGCATGGATCACCGGTGCTTCTTACGGACTCGGCCTTGCCTATGCACAGGCAATGGCAGATGTCGGCGCGAAGATCGTTTTCAACGACATCAACCAGGAACTCGTTGACAGAGGTCTTGCAGAGTATGCCAAGATCGGCATTCCCGCATACGGCGCTGTCTGCGATGTTACAAAGGAAGATCAGGTACAGGCTTTTGTCAAGGACGTGGAAGAGAAGGTAGGCACCATTGACATCCTGGTCAACAACGCAGGTATCATCAAGAGAATCCCCATGACAGAAATGTCTGTCGCACAGTGGAACCAGGTCCTGGATGTTGACCTGACAGGTCCCTTCATCTGCTCCAAGGCAGTCCTTCCGGGTATGATCGCCAAGGGCTCCGGCAAGATCATCAACGCCTGCTCCATGATGTCGGAACTCGGCCGTGAGACAGTCTCCGCTTATGCAGCAGCCAAGGGCGGCCTGAAGATGCTCACCAAGAACATCTGCTCTGAATACGGTCAGTACAACATTCAGTGCAACGCGATCGGCCCCGGCTACATCGCAACTCCCCAGACCGCTCCTCTTCGCGAGAAGCAGGCTGACGGCTCCATGAATCCTTTTGACAGATTCATCCGTTCCAAGACCCCCGCTCAGAGATGGGGCAAGACGGAAGACCTGCAGGGCCTTGCCGTATTCCTTGCTTCCCCTGCATCTGATTTCATCAACGGACAGGTCATCTATATCGACGGCGGTATTCTGGCTTACATCGGACAGGATCCCAACAACCTGGATGAGTCCAAGTTCGCAGAACAGGAAGAGGCGGAACACGTCAACGTAGTTGACCGCTGATCATACAGAAACGTTCACAGGGCAGGGGAGTGAGAGCTCCCCTGTCTGCTGTTGTCTCTGCCCCGCGTCCCCGGCTGCCGGAATCAGAAACACTGATGGCACGGAAATCCGAAAACAGATGCGGAAAAACAGATACGGAGACACCGAAGATATCGGAAAGGAAAACTGACATGAGAATTGCTCTGATCAATGAAAACTCCCAGGGCGCCAAGAACGGCATCGTTTATAACGCCCTGAAAAAAGTAGCAGACCGTTACGGCTTCGAGGTCGTGAACTACGGCATGTATGCGGCAGATGACGCCGCACAGCTGACCTATGTGCAGAACGGCATTCTTGCAGCTGTCCTGCTGAATTCCGGTGCGGCAGATTATGTCGTCACAGGATGCGGCACGGGAGAGGGTGCCATGCTGGCACTGAATTCCTTCCCCGGCGTGATCTGCGGACACATCGAAACACCCCTTGATGCCTATACCTTTGCCCAGATCAACGACGGCAACGCCATCTCCCTTCCCTTTGCTCTCGGCTTTGGCTGGGGCGGCGACCTGAACCTCGAGTACATCTTCGAGAAACTCTGGTGCGAGCCTTCCGGCGGCGGATATCCGAAGGAGAGAGTCGTTCCGGAGCAGCGCAACAAGAAGATCCTGGACAAAGTCCGCGAGACTGCATTCCGTCCGCTGGCCGACATCCTTCAGGAGCTGGATCCCGAGCTCGTAAAGGGTGCATTTGCAGGCGAGCATTTCGATGAATACTTCGAAAGAGATGCGAAGGATGAGGAACTGAAGGCTCTCGTAAAGAAGCTGAAGAACAGCTGATAGGTGAGCGGCTGAGTCGGGGGGACAGGTCCGCTGACTCAGAAACAGATAATATGACCAGCCATGTTGTATAAACGCCTCGGGCACGCTCTCGCTCCGTACCTCGGCGCAGCGGCACTAGGGCG
>CAMNCY010000051.1 GCA_946534785.1 uncultured Lachnospiraceae bacterium
CATACATGTCGGTGTTGTCGCCGATGATCTTGATGGAGTTCTTGTTGGCACCGACGGTACCGTCTGCGCCCAGACCCCAGAACTTGCAGCAGATCGTGCCTTCGGGAGTTGTAACGATCTCTTTGCCTGTAGGAAGGGAAAGGTTCGTAACGTCATCCACGATACCGATGGTGAAGCGCTTCTTCTCTTCGTTATCGAATACGGCGATGATCTGTGCGGGTGTCGTATCTCTGGAACCAAGTCCGTAACGGCCGGAGAAGACCGGAACATCCTTGAACTTGGAATCTCTTAAAGCAGCCATGACATCAAGTGCCAGAGGCTCGCCGATGGAGCCGGGCTCCTTTGTCCTGTCGAGGACGGAGATCTTCTTGACAGTGTCCGGAATAGCCTTCAGGAGAGCTTCCGTGCAGAAAGGTCTGTACAGACGGACCTTGATCATACCTACCTTGCGGCCGAGGCTGTTGAGGTAATCAACGGTCTCTTCGATCGTCTCGTTGACAGAGCCCATCGCAATGATGACCTGCTCTGCGTCCGGAGCGCCGTAGTAGTTGAACAGGGAGTAATCTGTGCCGAGCTTCTCGTTGACCTTGTCCATGTACTTCTGGACAACAGCGGGCATCTCGTCATAAAGCTTGTTGCATGCTTCTCTTGTGGTGAAGAAGATGTCAGGGTTCTGAGCAGAGCCCATAAGACGGGGATGATTCGGATTCAGAGCGTTCTTGCGGAACTCCTCGACCTTGTCCAGATCGATCAGGTCCTTCAGATCTTCGTAATCCCATACCTGGATCTTCTGGATCTCGTGAGAGGTACGGAAACCGTCGAAGAAGTTGATGAAAGGAAGCTTTCCGTCAACTGCTGCGCAGTAAGCAACGGGAGTAAGATCCATGACTTCCTGCGGGCTGCTTTCGCAGAGCATTGCGGCACCGGTCTGACGGCATGCGTAAACGTCGGAGTGGTCGCCGAAGATGTTCAGTGCGTGTGTTGCGATCGCACGTGCGGAAACGTTGAAGACTGCGGGGAGACATTCACCGGCTACCTTATAGATATTGGGGATCATCAGCAGAAGACCCTGGGAAGCCGTAAAGGTGGATGTCATGGCACCGGCGGCAATAGAACCGTGTGTTGCACCGGCAGCGCCTGCTTCTGACTGCATTTCTGTAACACGTACAGGCTGTCCGAAGATGTTCTTTCTTCCGGCAGTTGCCCATTCATCTACATGCTCGGGCATGACAGATGAAGGTGTGATGGGGAAGATGGTAGCGACTTCTGTGTAAGCATAAGCTGCATGAGCGGCAGCTTCGTTACCATCCATGGTTAAGTACTTTCTTGCCATAGTTTTTATCCTCCTGTAATATTTACGCTTTGCGGACGCATGGCAAATTAGGCTCCCGCACAGCGAACCTATCATAGTTTAAATAGTAGCATTGCAGGGGGTAAATTGCAATGACGGCACGGTTTAAAATTACTGAAAAAACGGGTTATCTTCCACTAACTTTTGGCGAGTTTTCACATAAAAAAGGGAACTGCTACGGCAGTTCCCAAAAGAGTCACGATATGTAATCGGGCCGGCTTTCTGCAGGTCATTCCCCGCGGCCGGGTCACAGGGGTCAGACTTCCCCAAGCTGCTGCAGGGCAGTGCCTGCAATGATCGTCCTTGCATGCTCGGCAAGGCTCTCTTCCCTTGCGGGGCTGATCTTTTCCATCCTGCCGTATTCGGAGAGGACCGCCAGGGTCTTCTGCATGGCATTGACCTCTTCCAGGGAGATCATGGAAATGAAAAGGTAATACGTTCCGCTCTTCTCATCCAGATAGAGAGAGGAAGCGACATCGCCGCCGGGGGGCGCCGCCTGGACGGCATTCATGACGTCCGCCAGGGAATCGAAGGAGTAGAGCCGGTTGAAAAACAGGTATTTGCGGATATCCATAAAAGCATCCCTGCCTTCGGAAGGATCCTGCGCGGAAGTCTGGGCAGGATCGGTTTCTCCGCTGCCGTCCCGGGAAGCGGCGCTTCCGGAACGGATCACGTTCAGGAGCTGTTCAAAGGGCGTCATGGGAGATGCGGCATCCGTTTCCGGGAAAGCCTGGACGGAGGGCGCAAAGTTGGAAAAACGCGTGTCCAGCTCTTCCGGGTTGTCCACCTTTGTGACGATCAGGACAATACTTCCCTCGGACATGGGCACAGCCTCGATCATGAGCGGAATATTGTCCACGTTGAATCCGTACTGATAGGCTGCCTGTTGCATCATGTCGCGGAACAGGAGCCGGGCCTTTTCGGTGCCGTAAGCGAGCTCCGCAAGGCGCATCTGGCGGGAGGCGAGGTCGTCCTGCGTCAGCGTTATCCGGATCTGGTTTTCATTCAGTTTTTCGATCTTCATTCGCAGTGCCTCCTTCCTTTTTCCGGCCTGCGTTCATGCGCAGCTGCCGATGTCTTATTTTTAACCCCATTTCGGTCCGTAGTCAATAAAGGCTCCGGAAAGTTCATGGAAGTTTCATCAATTCTGTTTCGGGCCGGGATGCAGGCCGTCCCGTATGCTTTTTCTGCTTGGGTTTTCGGCTCAGCAGAGAAGAGTTTCGAGAATTGTCAAATAATACTTGAAATTTCGGAAAATAAGTAATATTATACTGTCAGCGGAAGACACGGGAAAGTCTTCGGTATCGAAAAGGAGGGATGCGCAAGCAATAAGACCTGTCTGATTCATATCTGAATAATATCTAAATGGCAATCCATTGTCTGGGCCGGCCATGCGCGCCGGCATCCATTCACAGAGATTCCGCCAGTATGTTTCAAGCTCACATTTTGTATTATTTTGCAACACGAACCGAAACAAAACACAAAGATACCATTTCTGTTTCTTCCGGGGACAGGGATCGGGAGGATCTCCACGGAAAGATTCCTTTGGTACCGGTGTCCCTACCGTTCTTCACAGGGGCGAAGAGTTCCCTGCGTCTGTGTTCACATCTGTTATCACATCAGCAGCCATGAAGGCTGCAGCCATATCTTTGGTGCATCCGTCCGGATCCCGGAAACGCGAAGGCCCCGTCATGCAAGGGTTCGTTACGGTCGGGATACCGGAACGGATGCACTGTCTTTGCGTGCAGGCACCGCCTGTGTCCGCTTCAAATAAGGTGACGCTTTTGCTTCCTTCTGCTATAATTACATAGATCATGATTTCAGAGGTGTAAAAATGGCAGACAGAAACAGACGCACGGCACGAAGCCGCCGCCCGGAGTATGATGACTACGATGAATATGATAATTATGACGGCTTCGGGTATCCGGAAGATGACTATGACGAACCGGTAAGGAGAAGATCCTCCGGAAGCAGACAGTCCCGCAATACGGGACGCGGCGGTTATGATCAGGATGACAGAAAGAGAAGCGGCAGAAGGAAGAAACGCAAAAAGAGCGGATCTCCGGCTGTCTTTATTGTGCTGCTCATCATTCTTCTCTGCGGCGCCTTCGGCTTCAAGATCTTTCTGGACCGGTATTCCTATTCCAAAGAAGAAGCGGACCTGAATGAATATTTTTCCATGCAGGGAGAACAGGATGCGGCCCTTATCTGGGGGAACGAGATCTCGGACATCCGTCTGAAGTACCTGGACGGCACCTACTACATGGATCTGGGCACCGTGAAAGAACGGCTGAATGACCGCTTTTATTATGGAAGAAAGAACGCCTCCGATGAAACGGGGATGATCATGTACGCGCTGCCGGAGCAGATGGTCAGTGTGATCCCGGGCAGCACCGAGGTGACCACAGGCGATCAGAGTGAGACGAAAACATATATCCCGGCAAGAAAGGAAGGGGATACCCTTTATCTTGCACTGGATTTTGTGAAGGAATATACGAATTTCTCCTATACGGCATTTTCGGACCCGAACAGGGTGCAGCTGGACAATGTCTGGGAGGAACAGGAACATGCCGTCATTTCCCGGAAAACGCAGATCCGTACCTCCGGCGGCATCAAGAGCGACGTCCTGGAGCAGCTTGAAAAGGACGATGTCGTAACGGTCCTCGAGAGGATGGAGACCTGGTCCAAGGTAAAATCCGCGGATTCCATCATCGGCTATGTGGAGAATAAGCGGCTGAAGGACGAGAGCACCTACGCAGAAACTCCCGTCACGAGTTATACGGAGCCGGAATATGCCGCGAAGATGATGAGCGGCAGAGTCAACATGGCATTCCACAATGTCTGGGGATCACAGGGAAATGTGACCCTGGAAGAATACATGGCGCCCACCAAGACCGTCAACGTCATTGCGCCTACCTGGTTCTGGGTGACCGACAATGACGGAAACATGGTCAGCGCGGCCCAGGCCGATTACGTGCAGCGTGCCCACAATATGGGGCTCCAGGTATGGGGCGTTGTCGATAACTTTAATTATGAAGGATTACAGGACCACAGTACGTTCCTGACGACCCTGGATTCCAGGACGAACCTGATCAATAAGCTCATACTGGAAGCGGACGCCTGCGGCATGGACGGCATCAATGTGGACTTTGAACAGGTGGACGCTGCCTGCGGCGAGGATTTCATTCAGTTCGTAAGAGAACTGTCCATCGTCTGCAGAAAGAGGGGGCTTACCCTTTCCGTGGACAACTATGTGCCCTACGCCTTCAACGATTATTACAATATCGGAGAACAGGGCGTCTTTGCCGACTATGTCGTCATTATGGGATATGACGAACATTACGCGGGCTCGCAGGAAGCGGGAAGCGTTGCCTCTATCGATTATGTGACGGATGGCATCACCCACACGCTCGCCAAGGTGCCGCGGGAGAAGGTCATCAATGCACTGCCCTTCTACGCGAGGATCTGGTGGACGAGACCGAACGGCGTGACTTCGGAAGCCCACGGCATGGCAGACATCCGGACGTTCATTTCCAACCACGGCATGTCGGTCAGCTGGGATTCGAAGACGGCGCAGAATTACGCGGAAACGACAGAAGGCGATGCGCTGATCCAGATATGGATCGAGGATGCGCAGTCCATCCGGGAGAAGTTGAATGTCATGCAGGCGAACGAGATCGCGGGCGTCGCGGAGTGGCGGCTGCAGTTCGAGACGCCGGACATCTGGGATGAGATCGCCAATTATATGAACAGTTAGAGCAGAGGCATTGATTGAGAACAGAGTATGTGACCATAACGGAAGACCGCCCCGATGAGAAAGCGATCAGGAGGGCCGGAAGGATCCTGAAGGAGGGCGGGCTTGTCGCGTTTCCGACAGAGACCGTGTACGGCCTCGGCGGGGACGCCCTGAATCCTTCTTCCTCCCGGAAGATCTATGAAGCCAAGGGAAGGCCCTCGGACAATCCCCTGATCGTGCATGTGTGCCGGCTGGAGGATATCCCGCCGATCATATCAAGGGAGCCGCGGGGCTGGAGAGAACTGGCAGAGGCTTTCTGGCCGGGACCTCTTACCATGATCTTTCCGAAGAGTGAGATCGTACCGAAGGAGACCACAGGCGGTCTGGATACCGTCGCCATCCGGTTTCCGAGCCATAAAGTCGCAATGGCCCTGATCGATGCGGCAGGCGGCTATATTGCGGCGCCCAGCGCGAACCGCTCCGGCAGGCCCTCGCCCACGATGGCAAAATTCTGCCGGGAGGACCTGGACGGACTCATCGATATGATCATAGACGGCGGACAGGTCGGGATCGGCCTGGAGTCCACGATCATTGATCTTACATCGGATGAACCGACGATCCTCCGGCCGGGATATATCACACAGGAAATGCTGGAGAAGGTCCTGGAACACGTGGAGGTCGATACGGCGATCCTTTCGGATGACAGCAAGACTCCGCCGAAGGCGCCGGGAATGAAATACCGGCATTATGCACCGAAGGGGGACCTTTCGATCGTGGAAGGAGACCAGGAGGGCGTTGTTTCCTATATTAATTCGCAGCTTTCCGCTCTTCGGGAAAAGGGCGTAAGGACCGGCGTCATCTGCACGGATGAAACGGCGCCTCTTTATGCTGCCGACACTGTCAAGAGCGCCGGGAAAAGAAGCGATGAAGAGGGGATCGCCCGGGAACTGTTCCGGATCCTCCGGGAGTTCGACGATGAAGGAACCGAGGTCATGTTTTCCGAATCCTTTTCGGGAAGCGGCGTCGGGATGGCGATCATGAACCGGCTCATGAAAGCGGCGGGACAGAAGATCATACGATTATAATTCCGCTGCCCGGCGGCATCAGGCCGGATGGCAGCGGATTATGATACATATATTCACCGGCGGTATGCCGGATGATATCTACACAGCGTTTACAACGGGAAAAGGAGAGAACTATGGCTAAAGTGGTTTATATGGATCACCCGCTGATCCAGCATAAGATCGGCATCATCAGGAGAACAGATACGGGCACGAAGGATTTCCGGCAGACTGTCGGCGAGATCGCCATGCTCCTTTGCTATGAATCCACAAGACACCTGGAGCTGGATGACGTCGAGATCGATACACCCGTCGCACACACGACCGTAAAGGCTTTAAGGGGCAAGAAACTTGCCGTTGTTCCGATCCTGCGCGCAGGCCTCGGCATGGTGGACGGCATGCTGTCCATGATCCCCGCGGCAAAGGTGGGACATATCGGACTTTACAGGGATCCGAAAACACTTCAGCCGGTAGAGTACTTCTGCAAGCTTCCGGCAGACTGCGCGGAAAGAGAAGTCTTCGTGGTGGATCCGATGCTTGCCACGGGCGGCTCCGCGATCGATGCAGTCAAGCTCCTGAAGGAACACGGCTGCCAGAAGATCACGTTCCTCTGCATCATCGCCGCTCCGGAGGGCGTAAAGGCCTTCACGGAGGCGCATCCGGACGTAGACCTTTATGTCGGCGCGCTGGATGAGCACCTGAACGATCACGGCTATATCGTTCCGGGCCTCGGAGACGCAGGAGACCGTATCTTCGGTACAAAATAAGACACAGGAAAACGGACCGGGGCTTTCCCCGGACAGGACGGAGGGGCGCATATGACCTTGAAACGTCAGGATTATATCACCTGGGATGAGTATTTCATGGCGGTCGCCAAGCTTGCCGCCATGCGCTCGAAGGACCCAAATACGCAGGTCGGATCCTGTATCGTGAGCCGGGATCACAAGATCCTGTCCATGGGCTATAACGGCTTTCCCAGAGGGTGCGACGACGACGAATTTCCGTGGGACAGGGAGGGCGAGACCCCTCTCATGACCAAGTATCCCTACGTGACGCACAGTGAGCTCAATGCCATCCTGAATTACCGGGGCGGTTCGCTGGAAGGCTCCACGCTGTATGTGTCGCTGTTTCCGTGCAATGAATGCGCCAAGGCGATCATCCAGGCGGGAATCACGACTCTGGTCTACGGCAGCGATAAATACGCGGATACCGAGTCCACGATCGCAAGCAAGCGGATGCTCAATGCAGCGGGCGTCCGGTACTATCAGTATCAGGAGACAGGCAGACAGATCACATTGTCTGTGTAAAGCGATTTGAAAGGTCGTCCGGAAAGCGGCAAAAGACCGCATAAGCACTCATATAAGACAGTACAGGCACTCCGAAACGGGTTTCTCCTTTTCGGAGTGCTTTGCGTGTTCTTACAGGCACCGGTCCGGGTCCTGGCGGACATCGAGGAGACGCAGAAGCAGCTCGATCTTGCCAGGGAAGCGGCCCAGCAGACGGAAGACGCCATCGGGCAGAACCAGGGAACGATCGATGCACTGACCGGGACGCAGAACGACCTGCAGGGGCAGCTGAACGCCTTTAATGCAAAGCTTACGGATATTACCTCCAGGATCAACGAACTGGACGGCGAGATCGATGACAAGGTGTCCGAGATCGAAGACACCGAAGAAATGCTGGACAGGACACAGGAGGAGCTGGAAGAAGCCATCCGCATCCAGGAGAGCCAGTATGCCGCGATGAAAAAGCGGGTGCAGTTCCTGTATGAAAAAGGGAACAGCTACCTTGTGGAGATCCTGCTGGGGTCCTCCTCTTTTTCCGAGATGCTGAACCGGCGAAGCTATATCAGCAGCCTTTCCGCCTACGACAAGAAAATGCTGGAAAAATACGTCGAGACCCGTAAGGACGTGGAGGAGAAAAAGGCGGACCTGGAGGAGCAGAAGCGCCTTCTGGAGGAAGAGCACGAGCAGCTGAGGGACCTGCATGCGGAGCAGTCCGGGCACCAGGATGAAATGTCGGCGCTCGTGGCCAGTACGGCGGGGAGCCTCAATCTTACGGGAAGCCAGATCCGGGATGCACAGGCCGTGGCAGATGCCCTGGCAACGCAGCTGGATCAGCAGAACAGCCAGATCTCCGAGCTGGAGAAAAAGCTCGCAGAGGAAAAACGCCTGCAGGCCCTTTCCGATGCCAGCACCTGGCGGAATCTTTCCGAGGTCGAATTTGCGGAGGGCGACAGGTACCTCCTTGCCAACCTGATCTACTGTGAGGCCGGCGGAGAGCCCTATATCGGACAGGTTGCCGTCGGTGCCGTCGTCATGAACCGTGTCATGTCCGGCGCATTCCCGGGGACGGTCTCCGGCGTGATCTACCAGTCCTGGCAGTTCGAGCCCGCAGCGACGGGACGCCTTGCGATCGCCCTTGCGGCCGACCAGGCGACGGAATCCTGCTACGCGGCGGCGGATGCTGCCATGCAGGGCCAGACGCCGGTGGCGACGTGCCTGTTTTTCCGGACGCCGATCCCGGAGGTCGAACCCAAATATGTGATCGGCGGTCACATATTCTACTGACCGGAGATGGGATTTACGGAAGCAGCAAGGTTGAATATCCGCCCTGAATCTAGTAAAATTGGAAGTTGCAACGGGAAGGAAAATGCCCGACGGGACCGGTGTATTGTACCCTGTATCCGCAGGGGGAAATGAGGCGTCCTGATGAAAACGAACTGGTCGCAGATCTTTGGCCAGCTTACGATGGTGGCACAGCTTGGCCTGAGCCTTGCAACGCCCCTTCTGATGTGCCTGCTCATCTGTTATCTTCTCACCTCGCGTCTTGGCCTGGGTGTGTGGATCTATCTTCCGGGATTCATTCTGGGACTCGGAAGTTCCGCCATGTCCGGCTATAAGATGTATCTGTCCGTGATGAAGAAAGAAGAGAAGGAGAAGAAGGACAGGGGGTTTTCCTCCAATAAACATATCTGAGAAAAGGTAAGAACGTATTTTATGAAACTGCAGGATGCCGTCAAAAAAGAGACCGTATTTGTCACGGCCGGCACATTCATTGCCGGTGCCGGCGTCTGTATCCTGTTTTACCTGCTGCATAAGGCGATGCCGGAGAGTGTTCCCTTCGGCCTGCCGGTCATCCTGGGAAGCCTTCTGGGGTGCGGCGTCGCATCGCTGAATTTCTTCATGATGGCGCTCATGGTGCAGAAGGTCGCGTCCATGGAGAACCAGGACATGGCGTACCAGACGGTGCGGGTGAGCTTCCGGCAGAGGATGTTCCTCCAGCTCGGCTGGGGGATCCTGGCCCTGGTCATCCCGGCCTTCAACGGCGCGGCAGGGATCATTCCGCTGTTCATTCCCAGCCTTCTGATCAAGGCAAGAGGGATTTTTATGGGAAATACGAACAAATAGACGTTAGGAGGTGATACACAGGTATGACTTTTGATATTACGGGTGCGAAGGTATTCTACCGCATCCACACGGGAATTCCGTTCCTTGGGGATTTCCCGGTCACGGAGACGCTGATCGTCAGCTGGATCGTAATGGCGATCATCACGGCGCTGTGCATATTCCTCACCAGGGACCTGAAGGTGGAGAATATTACCAAGCGCCAGGCAGTCGCGGAGCTTCTGGTGGAGACCGCCAACAACTTTGTCCGGAACAATACCGGCGGACATAAGTTCGACAGGCTGATCCCCTTTGTTGCCGCACTGTTCGCGACCAGCGTCGTTTCCAACCTGATCAGCCTGACAGGGCTGCGCTCGCCGACGGCGGATCTTTCCGTGGAAGCCGGCTGGGCCGTGGTCGTCTTCATCCTGATCACAAAGGAGAAGATCAAGGCCAGCGGTATCGGCGGATACCTCAAGGGCTTTACGACCCCGATCTTCATCATGACGCCGTTCAATATCCTGTCCGAACTGGCAACGCCCGTTTCCATGGCCTGCCGTCATTTCGGCAACATTCTGTCCGGCGTCGTCATCGACGGCCTGATCTACTGGGGCCTGGGACTTGCCAGCTCCGCCATACTGGGGCTGATCCCCGGAGCAGTCGGGAACTTCCTCAAGCACATCCCGATCCTGGAGGTGGGACTTCCCGCCATCACGGGCGTGTATTTTGACTGGTTCTCCGGATGCATACAGGCATTCATCTTCTGTATGCTGACGATCATGTTCATCTCCAACGCGTCGGAAGGATGACGCGGCTGGATCACCATTTTGGAAAATTTCATTCACGATTACAAAAACAGGAGGTTTTTATCATGACAGATTTTCAGTTACTGGCTAGAGGTATCGCACTCGCAGGCTGCGGGATCGGTGCAGGATGTGCCCTGATCGCCGGTGTCGGCCCCGGTATCGGTGAAGGAAATGCCGTCGCGAAGGCTCTGGAGGCGATCGGCCGCCAGCCTGAAAGTAAGGGTGATGTTACCAGCACGATGCTGCTTGGTGTCGCGCTTGCGGAAACGACAGGTATCTACGGTTTCGTTACCGGCCTTCTTCTGATCTTCGTTGCCCCCGGCATGTTCATGAACTATCTTCAGTAACAGGCCGCCTGTTCGGGCAATGGGACGAGGAGGAAGGAGAGACAATGGAAACACAGCAGTTAGTAACACTTGTACCGTGGACTTTCATTGCTACCATTCTGAACCTGTTCATTCAGATCTACCTGATCAAACGGTTCCTTTTCAAGCCTGTCAATGAGATGCTGGAAAAGAGAAAGAATCTTGCGGACCAGGAGATCCGGGATGCCAGAAACGCCAGGAGCGAGGCAGACTCCATGAAAGAGGAGTACGAGTCCAACATGGCTAATGCCAGGGCGCAGGCTGCACAGATCGTGCAGGATGCCCAGAAGGAAGCCCAGGCCAGGGCGGACGAGCTCGTAAGAGAAGCCCAGCAGCAGGTCTCCGGCATCAAAGCGAGGGCGGAATCTGACATCGCACAGGAGAAAAAGAAAGCAATTAATGAAGCCAAGGACGAGATCGGCGGTCTTGCCATGGACATTGCCGGCAAGGTAGTCGGCAAGGAGATCCATGAAGAGGATCACAGACGCCTGATCGATGAATTCATTAAGAACGTAGGAGACGCATCATGACGAAAGCTTCCGAGATATACGGGCAGAGCCTGTATGACCTGGCCGCAGAGGAGGGTCTTTCGGAAGAGATCATGGACCAGATGGAAGCGGTAAAGGGGATCCTTTCGGACAACCCGGATTACGTGACCCTTCTGCTGGAACCGTCCATCCCCAGGAAGGAGCGCCTCCGTCTGCTGGATGAGGCATTTGAAGACAGCATCCATCCGTATCTGAAGAACTTTCTGAAGATCCTCATTGAGAGGGGACTTCTTCGGGAGTTCGGCGGGTGCTACCGCAAATACCGCAGCAGTTATCATAAAGATCACGGCATCACGGAAGCCGTCGTTACGGCGGCCGTACCGCTTTCCGAAGCAGAGCTTTCCCGCCTGAAGGAAAAACTGGAACAGCTCAGCGGAAAGAAGGTCCTGATGAACTTCCGGCAGGATGAGAATGTCCTGGGCGGTATCCGTGTGGAACTGGAAGGCCGGCTGTATGACGGTACCGTCAAAGGAAGGCTGGACGACCTGCGCAAAAAAGTCAACGAAACAGTATTGTAAAGGATGTGGTTTGAATGGAATTAAAACCGGAAAAAATATCCGAGGTTATTCGCAGTCAGATTAAGAACTACCAGAGTGCCATTATCCAGAATGAAACGGGTACGGTCCTGACCGTAGGTGACGGTATTTCCCGTGTAAGCGGCCTGATGAACTGCATGTCGGGCGAGCTTCTGGAATTTGCCAACGGTACCTTCGGAATGGCACAGAACCTCGAAGAGACCAGTGTTTCCGCTGTCCTGTTCGGTTCCGATATCGGAATCAGCGAAGGACAGACGGTTAAGCGTACCGGCAGAGTCGTTTCCGTGCCGGTAGGCGAAAAGATGATCGGACGTGTCGTGAACGCGATCGGCCAGCCGATCGACGGCCAGGGCCCGATCGAAACGTCTGAATTCAGGCCCGTGGAGTCTCCCGCTCCCGGCATTATCGACAGACAGCCGGTCAAGGAGCCTCTCCAGACAGGTATCAAGGCGATCGACTCCATGATCCCGATCGGACGCGGCCAGCGTGAGCTGATCATCGGCGACCGTCAGACCGGTAAGACAACGATCGCGATCGATACGATCCTGAACCAGAAGGGTAAGGATGTTATCTGCATTTATGTTGCGATCGGCCAGAAGCGCTCCACGGTCACGAACCTGGTAAGCCAGCTCGCGGAAGGCGGCGCCATGGATTATACGATCGTCGTGGCGGCGACGGCCTCCGAGCCTTCCCCGCTGCAGTATATCGCGCCTTATTCCGGATGCACGATGGGCGAGTACTTCATGAACAAGGGCAAACATGTCCTGATCATCTATGATGATCTTTCCAAGCATGCCGTTGCCTACAGAGCACTGTCCCTCCTGATCAGGAGACCCCCGGGACGTGAAGCGTTCCCCGGCGATGTCTTCTATCTGCATTCAAGACTCCTGG
Source organism: uncultured Lachnospiraceae bacterium (assembly GCA_946534785.1). GTDB lineage: Bacteria > Bacillota > Clostridia > Lachnospirales > Lachnospiraceae > CAG-791. The sequence goes on from CAMNCY010000051.1 coordinate 12,681, forward strand.
AAAGAGCAGCGAAGCTTTCCAACGAGAAGGGCGGCGGTTCCCTTACGGCGCTTCCCATCATCGAGACGCAGGCGGGCGACGTATCCGCATACATCCCCACCAACGTCATTTCCATTACCG
>CAMNCY010000052.1 GCA_946534785.1 uncultured Lachnospiraceae bacterium
GCCCGCCGCATGGATCGAGGTATGGCGGGGAAGTCCTTCCAGACGCCTGGACATATCGATGAGGAGCTTTACTCTCTCGTCCGAATCATAGGCCTTTCTCATTTCCGGATTCTGCTTCAGGGCAAGATCCAGCGTGATATTCAGCTCGTTCGGGACCATCTTGGAAATGGTGTCGCAGAAGCTGTAGGGCAGGTCCATGACCCGGCCCACGTCCCGGATGACGCCCTTTGCCGCCATCGTACCGAAGGTGATGATCTGGATGACCCGGTCCTTGCCGTATTTTCTTGTCACATAGTCGATGACCTCCTGCCGGCGTTCGAACTCGAAGTCCACGTCGATATCGGGCATGGAGACACGTTCCGGATTCAGGAACCGTTCGAACAGCAGGTTGTAGCGGATGGGATCCAGCTGCGTGATATCCATGCAGTAGGATACGACGGAGCCTGCAGCGCTCCCTCGCCCCGGGCCCACGGCAATGCCGTTCTGCCGGCAGAAATTGATGTAATCCCAGACAATCAGGAAATAGTCCACATAGCCCATTCTCCGGATGACGTTCAGCTCATAAGCAAGCCTCTCCCGGACTTCCCCCTGATCCTCGGGATATTTTCTGGAAAAACCATCCTCGCAGAGTTTGTTCAGATAGGTCCAGGAATCATACCCTTCCGGCACTTCATAGTGAGGCAGCTTTGTGTGGCCGAATTCAATGGTCACATTGCAGCGCTCTGCGATCTTTGCCGTATTGTCCAGCGCTTCCTGCGCATAGGGAAAGAGCGCCCGCATTTCCTCTTCGCTCTTGACGTAGAACTGCCCGCCGGGATAGCGCATGCGGTTCTCGTCCGAGAGTTTCTTCCCGGTCTGAATGCAGAGGAGGATGTCATGGGCCTCCACGTCGTCTGCATAGGTATAGTGGCAGTCGTTGGTGGCGATCAAAGGGATCTCCAGGTGGCGGCTCATCTCCAGGAGCGCCGCGTTGACGGTCTGCTGCTCGGGATAGCTGCTGCCGTGATCCTGCAGCTCCAGGAAGAAGTTGTTTTTCCCGAAGATCTTCTGATAGCGCAGGGCAGCCGCTTCCGCCTCGCTCCTGTCGCCGCGCACGATGGCCCGGGCGATCTCCCCGGCAAGGCAGGCGCTGCTGGCAATGATGCCCTCATGGAACTGCTCCAGAAGCTCCAGGTCGACCCTCGGCTTGTAATAGTAGCCCTCCGTAAAAGAGCGGCTTACGATCCTGGAAAGGTTCTCATACCCCGTGTTGTTCTCCGCAAGGAGGATCAGGTGGTAATAACGGCTCGAATTATCGCCGATCTCCCTGTCAAAACGGGACCCGGGCGCCACATAGACTTCGCACCCGATGATGGGTTTGATCCCCTCTTTTTCGCACTCTTTGTAAAAATCGATGACACCGTACATGACGCCGTGATCCGTGATCGCGGCGGCTGTCATGCCAAGCTCCTTCACACGCCGCACGTACTCTTTGACCTTGTTGGCGCCGTCCAGAAGCGAATATTCGGTATGTGTATGAAGATGAACAAATGCCATATCGGTTAATCCTATACGTTCTCTTCCGTAAATGCCTTCGCCGTCAGAAGATCCTCCGGCGTCGTGATCTTGATATTCCGGTAGGAAGCCTCCACCATGCGGACCTTTTTTCCCAGGATCTGCTCCACGGCCTGGCCGTCGTCGGTGATCTTAACGCCCTGGCGTTCCAGTTCGGGGAGGGCGCGCATCATGCCCTCATAGGCGTCGGTGATCAGCTGTTTTTCAAAGACCTGCGGGGTCTGGATGATCCAGACGCGGCTCCTGTCGGGCGTCGTGTCAGAATATCCGTCCGCATCCGTGATCCGGACCGTGTCCTTGCTGGGCATGCCGGCGATGACGGCACCTTCCTTCCGGACGGCCTCGTAGAGTCTTTCCAGGGAAGCCCGGTCGATGAAGGGTCTTGCCCCGTCGTGGATGAAAACATAGCCGCACGGCCAGTCGATGGCCCTGATCCCATTATACACGGATCCGTAGCGCTCGCTTCCTCCCGGCACGAGAGCGCGGATCTTTTCCTCCGCACCGGGCACCGCCTCGATGATGTGCCTGCGGACGTATTCCTCCTCGCCTTCGGGGATGATCATGACGATGTCCGTAAGGAAGGGACATTCGGTAAACGTCTTCAGGGAATACGCAAGAAGCGGCATTCCGTCAAGCTCCATGTACTGCTTGCGGACTCCGCTTCCCATTCTGGTTCCTTTGCCTGCCCCCAGCAGGATGACCGTGGATCGTTCCATGTTTTTCTCCGTTCACTGCCCCAGCGGCAGGTTCGGTACGGCGTTCAGGTCAAGACCGCTCCTGACGCCCCTGATGTACTCGTAATAGCCCGCGCAGGCGATCATGGCCGCGTTGTCCGTGCACAGGATGGGCGGCGGACAGTAAAAAGCGACGTTATGCTCTTCACAGGCCTTCTGCATGGCGCTCCGAAGCGCCGAATTGGAGGCGACGCCTCCTGCCAGGGCGAATCTGTCATAATGAAATTCTTCCATGGCCCTTTCGGCATGTCCCACCAGGACGTCCACCACGGACTGCTGGAAGGAGGCCGCGATATCTTCCGTGCAGATCTGCCGGCCCGCCATCTGTTCGGAATTGAGGTAGTTCAGGACAGCGGATTTCAGGCCGCTGAAGCTGAAATCATAGGCGGAATCCCCGACCTTTCCGCGGGGAAAATGAATGGCGTCTGGATTTCCTTCTTTTGCCGCCCTGTCGATCTTGGGACCGCCGGGATACCCCAGTCCGATGGCCCGGGCCACCTTGTCGAAGGCTTCTCCCGCGGCATCGTCCATGGTCCTTCCGAGGATCTCGTACTCACCGTAGTCCTTAACGACCACAAGGTGCGTATGGCCGCCGGAGACCACCAGGCAGATGAACGGGGGCTCCAGTTCCGGCGCCGCAATGAAATTGGCGCTGATGTGGCCTTCGATATGATGGACGCCGATGAGCGGGATGTCCGCGGCAAAGCTGATCGCCTTGGCGGCGGATACACCGGTCAGGAGCGCCCCCACAAGGCCGGGGCCGTAGGTCACGGCGATGGCGTCGATGTCCTGCAGGGTCTTTCCCGCCGTGGAAAGGGCCTTGCGGATGACCTGGTTGATGCGTTCTATGTGCTTGCGGGATGCGATCTCGGGGACCACACCGCCGTAGAGTGTGTGAATGTCGATCTGGGAGGAGATCTCATTGGACAGGACGGTGCGGCCGTTTACCACAACGGCTGCCGCGGTCTCGTCGCAGCTGGATTCGATTCCCAGGATGGTGATGTCGCTTTGGGTCATGTATCTTCCTCTTTAAAATGAAGCGTAATGGATTTCCCGTCTCTTCCGGGATAGGTCCTCTCAAAGATGTTCCGGGCAGCCGGAAGGAAATCATCCGGTTTTGTCATGGAGGGACTGTAGTGGGTAAGCCACATCTGGTCCGGCTGCGCTTTTGCCGCGATCCGGGCCGCCTCCGCAAAGGTCATGTGTTTCTTCTCTTTTGCCTTGTCCAGCTTGTCGTCTTCCCCGTACATGCCTTCGCAGATGAAAAGATCCGCTCCCTCGGCTGCCGAAACGATATTGTCGCAGGGGCGGCTGTCGGTGCAGTAGGCAAGCCGGATGCCTTTTCTGGCAGGCCCCATGACCATGTCGGGCGTCCAGGTGCCTTCCGGCGTTTCGATGGTCTCTCCCTTCTGCAGGAGCGACCAGCACCTGAGCGGGATCTGCAGCGCTTTTGCCTTCTCCGGGTCAAAACGTCCCGCCCGGTCCAGCTCAAAGCGGTAGCAGTAGCAGGGCACCTTATGGTTCACCCTGTAGGCATGGATATGGAAATCCTTTTCTCCCGGAAGATCGAAGATCTCTTCGTTCTCCGAAAGCTCCCGGTACTGAATTTTGAAAGGCAGCTCCGGCGCGATGACGCGAAGGCTCTCCACGACCTTCTCCAGGCCCCTTGGCCCGACCATCAGCACCGGGTCCGTCCGGTCCGCATTTCCCATGGAAAGGAGCATGCCGGGAAGTCCGGAGATATGGTCCGCATGGTAGTGGGTAAAGAGCATCACGTCGATGGGATTCGCGCTCCAGCCCTGTTTCTTCATCGTGATCTGCGTTCCCTCCCCGCAGTCCAGGAGGATCTGTTTTCCGTTATACCGGACCATCAGGGACGTCAGCCACCTGTAGGGAAGGGGCATCATGCCGCCCGTCCCCAAAAGACAAACATCTATCATTCTGTTCTATCCGTTCCTTTTCCACATGATGAGGGCATCCTCGCACGGCTCCCTGTAAAAATTTTTCCGCACGCCCTCCGTCTGAAAGCCGAAGCTCTCATAGAGCGCGATGGCAGCCGTATTGCCGCTCCTTACTTCCAGCGTGTAATCGGTAACGCCGCGTTCTTTCCCCGTCTGCAGCGCTTCCTCCACAAGGGCATGGGCGATCCCGCTCCGCCTGTAGGGAAGAAGGGTCGCAACATTGGAGATCTCTCCCTCGCCCGCGATGATCTGGAGACCGATCGTTCCGATCATCGTGCCGTCTTCCAGCTCCGCCGCAAAATAATGGGCATAGGGAAGAAGGAGGGTCGCATCATAGGAAGCCTCCGACCAGGGCTCGGAAAAACATGCTTTTTCCACCTCTGCCGCCGCCTTTGCGTCCCCGCGCTCCATCCTCCTGATACGAAAGGTCACATCCATTACGCCTTCTCCGTTCCGGCGCCGTTTTCAGCGGCAGCCGGGTCAGTGTTTTCCGCCGCTTCCCTGCGTTCTTTCTCCGCACGCTCTCTTTCCGCCTGGGACTGCCGCAGGTATTCCGGCCGGAAATCATCCGCGCTTACCAGGCAGGCTTCGCCCGTCTGTTCATACATCCTTGCGGCCAGCACCGCACAGGAAGCGGCTCTTTGCCGGGAAAGGTGCGCCGGCGCGAACTGATACGGAACACGCATTTCTTCTTCGATGACCTTCCGGTAAACGGGTGCGCCGTCTCCCAGGAAGATGACCTTCCTGCCCCGGCCGTTCAGGTCTTCGATGATCTCCCGGACCGGTACGGCACACTGCCCGCGAAGGCATGTATGCTCCGTTTCTTCTTCATAGATGCCGGTGTAGACCTGCTGCCGTCTTGCATCCATCAGGGGGCAGACCAGGGCGTCGGTCCCGAAAAGGTTGAAGGCAAGGCTGTCCACGGTCGGCACCGGGATCAGCGGGATCTCCAGGGCAAGGCCCATTCCCTTGGCTGTTGCGGCGCCGATCCGAAGCCCCGTAAAGGAGCCGGGCCCCTTTGTCAGGGCAATGGCATCCAGGGTCTTCAGGTCCAGGTCCGTCAGGCGCCTGAGCTCGTCCACCATGGGAAGAAGCGTCTGGGAATGCGTCTTTTTGAACTGTATATTGTAGTCTCCGGTAAGAAGTCCGTCGGTCACAAGGGCGCAGCCCGCGACCAGCCCGGAGGCTTCGATGGCAAGTATTTTCATGTGTTCCTCCACGGTCATTCCATGATGATGAGGCGGTAATCGGGTCCCTTTGCGGGGTCCCGCATGATCCGGATACGGACCACATCCTCCGGCAGGATCTCTTCAATGTTCCCGGCCCACTCGATCAGGCAGACGCCCTCTCCGAAAAGATAGTCGTCGAAGCCGATCTCTTCCATCTCCTCGGGCTCCTCGATCCGGTAGACATCGAAATGGTAGAGGGGAAGCCGTCCTGTTTCATATATCTGCAGGATGGTAAAGGTCGGACTGTTCACGGGACCGGCAATGCCGAGCCCTTCCGCAAATCCCTTGGTGAAAACCGTCTTCCCCGCGCCAAGGTCGCCGTCCAGGGCAAAGATGCTCCCGGGCAGGGCATTCCTGCCAAGCTCCCTTCCGAGTGCAAGGGTATCCTGTTCCGAAAATGATTCCAGCTTCCGCATAGGTTCTCCTCCGGCTGCCGGTCCCGTGAAGGATCCCGGCCGCGTGCATGTTCAGAGGCAGTGCACGCTCTCCGGCCTTATCATACATAAAAACGATCCCGCCAGAGCCGCGGCTCTGACGGGATAAGTTTACTCTCAGATATGCTGTTTTGTAAAGCGCATCAGACCTTTGCCGTCTCTCTGGAGGAGGCGGTGCCGTACTTGATGACGGGGCTGATCTTCTTATATACCAGCATGGTGATCACAGAGACGCCGGTGCCCTTGATGATGTTGATCGGTGCGACCAGGAACAGCACAAAGGTCCAGATATTGGTCACGCTTGCATTGATCGCGGTTCCCATGCCCAGGATCGCATCCAGCGGCATTCCGTAAAGTGCGGAGAAGGCGGGAAGGAGGTAAACGGCGTTGAACCATGTGCCGAAGACGCTCATGCAGACCGTGCCGGCGATGCAGGCGATAAGAGCCGAGGTCTTGCTCTTTTTGAACATGTAGATGACCGATGCGGGAAGCACCAGGCAGCTACCGATCAGGAAGTTCGCCAGGTCACCGACGAATGCCGTGGAGGTGGACTTTAAGATCAGCTTGATCAGGACCTTCAGGAATTCGATGAGGATCCCGGCCACGGGCCCGAAGGCAAAGCCGCCGATCAGCGCCGGAAGCTCCGAAAAGTCGAGCTTGTAAAAGGCGGGCGCGATCATGGGAAGCGAAAAGTCAAAGCAGTAGAGGATGCCGGAAATGGCGGAGAACATGCCGATCATGACGATCTTTCTCGTATGAAGGATGCGTTCGGTATTTCCGTTTCGTTTTTTGGCGGCCTTCTCGAACAGATAGGCAATTAAGATCATGCCCGCGACGGCCGCGAGGCAGACTGCCACAAATGATACGTTCTGTGCTACGGTTTCCATTAAGCTCATGATTTTTCTCCTTTTCTTTTCTGAGTTTTTCTGGAGAAAACCGCTTCGAAGGTCCGCAGAAAACATAAAACGCCCCATGCCAAAAAGCACGGAGCATCATAAATAAACTGCACGTTTCATAGCGATTATTCTTCTTCCATCCAGACTATACTGTTGGTCCCGGAGTTTCACCGAGTCAGCCGTACGCACCGCGGAGGATGCGGACGGGTCGCGGACTTTACCGCCAGTAGGGAATTTCACCCTGCCCCGAAAAATACTCATTATTTAATTGTGGATTGCTGCAACAAGGTTATTGTAGTCAAACCGAAACGGTTTGTAAAGACCTTTTCCGGAATCAGACGGCGCGCCTCAGACAACGCGGAAGTTGAAGCGGTTGATGGCCCTTCTTTCCTCATCATCGCTGTCCACCTTGGCGATACATGCGCCGAGGCTCCGCAGCTTCTCCGGAAAGTCCTCGTATCCTCTTTCGATATAGTGGACGTCGTAGATCTCGGAATATCCCCTTGCCGCCAGCGCCGCCGTTACGAGAGCCGCTCCCGCGCGAAGATCCGGTGCATTGATGGCCGCGCCCGTATACTGCTCCACGCCGTCGATGATGGCCGTATTGCCTTCCACCCTGACGTTCGCGCCCATCTTGGCAAGCTCATCCGTATACTTGAAACGGTTCTCGAAAATGCTCTCCGTCACGATGCTGGTGCCCTTGGAAAGACCCAGGAGGACACTGATCTGCGGCTGCATGTCAGTCGGGAAACCGGGATACGGAAGCGTCTTCACATTGGTATGCTCCAGGCGCCTGGTCGCAACGATGCGGACGGAGTCATCGGATTCGATGACCTCGCAGCCCATCTCGATCAGCTTCGCCGTAAGACATTCCAGATGCTTGGGGATCACGTTCGTGATGGTGACGTCGCCCTTGGTGGCCGCCGCCGCGTACATGTAGGTGCCGGCCTCGATCTGGTCGGGAATGATGGAATATTCCGTGCCGTGCAGGCGGTCTACGCCCTTGATGCGGATCACGTCCGTACCGGCGCCGCGGATCCTGGCTCCCATACTGTTCAGGAAGTTCGCCAGGTCAACGACATGGGGCTCCTTCGCCGCGTTCTCGATGATCGTATTCCCCTTCGCCATACAGGCTGCCATGATGATATTGATGGTAGCGCCGACGGAAACGACGTCCATGTAGATATGGCTGCCGATCAGCTCCTCCGCTTCCGCGGAAACTCTTCCGTGATAGGCAAGCTGCACCTCCGCACCCAGTGCGCGGAAGCCCTTGATATGCTGGTCAATGGGACGAAGGCCGATATTGCAGCCGCCCGGAAGCGCCACCTCCGCCTTCTTGTATTTGCCCAGGAGGGCCCCGATCAGATAATAGGATCCGCGGATCTTCCTGACGGAAGCGTTGTCCACGGGTTCATTCTTGATGAAGGCGCCGTTGATCACATAAGTATGCCGGTCCGGATGGTCGACGATCGCGCCGATCTCCGTGACTGCACCCACTATGGCCCGGATATCGCTGACATCCGGTACGTTTTCAATTGTGACAGGTTCGTTGGCCATGACAGCGGCCGCAAGGATCGCAAGGGCGGCGTTCTTGGCGCCGGCAATCTCAACTTCCCCTGAAAGCGGATTTCCGCCCTTCACAACGTAATGTTCCATAAATAGCCTTCCATTAAAAGCTGTAAAAATAATCTATGTAAGAATACCTTAACAGGCGTTTTCTGTCAAATAAAATGACCCGGGCCCGTCAGTGCGGGACATAATTCAGCGGATTCTGCGCCGTTCCGTTGATCCGGTATTCGAAATGCAGATGCGGTCCCGTACTGTTTCCCGTGTTGCCGGAAAGGGCGATCTTCTGCCCCTGGTAGACCCTGTCTCCCTTTTTGACCAGGATCCTGGAAAGGTGGCCGTACCGGGTCGTTACGCCGTTTTCATGCTCGATATAGACGACATTCCCGTATCCGCCCTGCCAGCCCGCGACCGTAACCGTGCCGGCACTGGACGCCATGACGGAGGTGCCGGTGCTCACACCGATATCCACTCCCTGATGGTACGTGCTCGCCCCTGCCTTGGGACGGGACCGGTAGCCGAAGCCGGAGGTGATATAGCCGTAGGAGACCGGCCAGATGAAGGTAGGCGGGCTCTTGGTGCCCCGCTCGATGATCCTGGGGACCGCTTCGACCGTCGTCTCCTGTTTCACGATCTCGGTATTCTGCACGGAGGTATCCTGGTAGGTAACGAGTGCCACGACCTTGCGGTGGCCCGTGACGGGCTCCTGGATCGTCTCCTGCTTCGTCGTATACCAGGAGGAGTTGTTCTTGTAAATGGTATCCGCCTGGTAATCCTCTTCGTAGATGACCTGGTCGGTATGGAGCACGGGAACGACATGCTCCTCGATCGTGACGTTGAGCTCATCTCCGGGGCGGATCATGGAGTTCTCGTTCTCCAGCTGCGAATTGATCGCGATCAGTTCGCGTATGGAAAGGCCGTTCTTTGCGGCGATCCCGGAAATGGTATCGCCGTAGACGACTTCGTATTTGCGGCTGGCCGTAACGTCGCCGCCCACCATGGCAATGGCCTCGTCCAGCGTGCTGATCCTGCCGGCGGGCATGTAGGTCTCCACGACCTCGACCTTGCGGGCAAAGCTGATGGACATCAGGCCCAGTTCATAATCGTCAAAGCTCTTCCCCACCGCAGGCGTCACCGCGTCGAAAAAGTCGGAAAGCTGTGAATTGATTCCCGCGATCGGAAGGCTCTGGAGCTTCTCTTCCTTCTTCTCCTGCTCCGCCGTGGAGAGGATCTCGGAGGTATAGACATTGACCTCGCGGCCGGTATCGGTGATCAGGTTCACGAGGTAGGTCCTGTCCGGATCATACTGGTGCAGGACCGTATCCAGGAGGGAGCAGATGTCCTCTTCCGATCTCATGTTGACCGTAAAGTCCCCGATCTTCAGGGTAAAACATCTCTCCATCGTCCGCTGCTCGTTGGCGGCCAGGATCTTCGCCATCCTGTCCGTCACATCGCTCAGCCTGTCGAGGCGGCCTGCCAGCACTTCTTCGCTTTCGACTTCGACGTCGGCGTCGATATAGACGATATCGGGGCTCTGCCACGCGATCCTGCGCCTTGCGGCGCTTAAGCAGCTGTTGACATCTTCCCTGCTGCCGAGCGTGCCGACTTTCTCTCCGTTCATGTAGACGTGGAAATAGTTATCCCCCGCGGACCGGAACGGAATGTATTCCGGAATGAAAAAAATACTGACTGCCATGACAAACAGCGAAACAGCCAGGAAATTCAGCCGGATCTTCTTCTGTTTAACATCCATATTCTGCTATCTGTAAAAAAGGGATCATCCCCTGATCATACGGACAAGCATGTCCATGATCCCGAAGCTGTCCAGAAGCTGGACGGCAAGGATCAGAAGGGCAACGATAAGAGTGGCCGTCCGGACCTTATCCCGGGGACGGGCTTCCTGCCCCTTCGCGTCCTGCGCGGCGCCAAGGAGTTCCTCCGACTGCTTCCGTAAAAGCTGGTCGGTGGATGCCTGTATATTACGGTAAACGCGGACGTTCTCCCGGTGGGAGAATTCGTCCGACTTCTGCAGCATGTCCGCGATCTGTCCGCGGGACTCTTCGATCGCGGAGAGCACAGAACTCTCCAGCCCGGGAAGATCCATCTTCGTCAGCTTCTCTACCAGGGCACTGTTCTTCTCATACAGTTCTTTCAGTTCTTCTATCTGTGCAGAATAGGCCTTGACCTGTTCCCTGAGGGCGTCCGCCTCCCTGGCTTCCGCCGCGCCGTTGGCAAGGATCATTTCTTCTGCGTCCAGGGCCGTGCGCTGTGTGTTCCCCGGCTCCTGATAATACCCGTTTATCATGTACTGCCGCTCCTTTACTGTCCTTCATAATAGCATCATCGCGGTTTTTTTACAATTCAGGCCCCCGCAGCGGCTTTTTTCAGCGCACAGGCCGGCCCGGAGCGGCAGCATCTTGTACAAACTGAACAGTTTTATTTTGTTTAAAACGCAGTTTTTGTAAATTGTGACAGATTCTTCCGGATTTGTTCATATTTTATACATAATTGGATGCTATATTGAATTCATCAGAAGGACATACAGCTGGATAATTTTTTCATAATAGCCCGGGCATCGAAAGATGTCCGGGCACTCCTCATTTTCAGGCAGGGGATCCGGTCTTTACCGGATCTCCTGTATTTCATTATTCAGTTCCAGCATCTTGTCATCCAGGTTGGATACCATCTCCGCGCAGGCGTACAGCTGATCCGCGATGTCCTTCGGGACGTCCCCCGTGAACTTGTACTGGATCTTATGCTCCAGGCTTGCCCAGAAATCCATGGCGATGGTGCGGATCTGGATCTCCACCTTGGTATCGACGATCTTGTCGGAGAGATAGACCGGGACCATCACGATCATGTGGTAGCTCTTGTAGCCGCTCGGCTTGGGATTGGAAAAATAGTCCTTGATGGCCAGGACTTTGATATCGCTCTGGTTGCTGATCATATCCGCGATCTTGTAAATATCTGTCGTATAGTCGCAGATGATGCGGATGCCGGCGATATCGTTGCAGTATTTGACCATGTTCTCGAGGGTCGATTCATAGCCGTGGCGCTTGAGCTTCTTGACGATGCTGTCAGGCGACTTGATCCTTCCCTTGATATGTTCGATCGGGTTGTAGTTGTGCACGTGCTGGAACTCGTCGTTGAGGATGCCCAGCTTTGTCTGTATCTGCCGAAGCGCCGCGCTGTAGATCAGCATTACCTCTTCATAACTCTCGGCGCCTTCTCCGGTCACTTTCATTTCCATAATGTACGAAGCCTCTGTTTCATGCGGACAGGCCGAAAGGGCCTTCCGTTCCTTTTATTCCACCGTTACGGATTTTGCCAGGTTCCTGGGCTTGTCCACGTCCAGGCCCCTTGCCACTGACAGGTAATAACCCATCAGCTGGAGCGGGATGACGGCCAGGGAAGCCGTGAAGTGCTCGTCCGTTTTCGGGATGTATACGACGAAGTTGGCCTGGTCCTCCAGGCTGTAGTTGCCGTAGGTCGTAAGTCCCATAAGGTAGCCGCCGCGGGCTTTGACCTCGACCATGTTGCTGACGGTCTTTTCGAAAAGTCCGCTCTGGGTCAGGACGCCCACCACCAGCGTTCCTTCCTCGATCAGAGAGATCGTTCCGTGCTTGAGCTCACCGGCTGCGTATGCCTCGCTGTGAATGTAGGAGATCTCCTTCATTTTCAGGCTCCCCTCCATGCAGATGCCGTAGTCCACGCCTCTGCCGATGAAGAAGACGTCATTCGCGTTGGAGAATTTGGCGGCGAACCACTGGATCCTTTCCTTGTCGGACAGGACGCGTTCGATCTTTCCGGGAAGGAGCTTCAATTCCTCCACAAGGGCACATGCCTGCTCCTTGCTGATCTTTTCCCTTACCTCGGCAAAGCGGACTGCCAGCAGGTATTCCGCAATGAGCTGGGAGCTGTAGGCCTTGGTCGTCGCAACGGCGATCTCCGGTCCTGCCAGGGTATAGAAAACATGATCCGCTTCCCTTGCGATGGAGGATCCCACCACATTGACGATCGCCAGTGTCCGGATCCCCAGCTCCTTTGCCTTCCGGAGAGCCGCCAGGGAGTCCGCCGTCTCGCCGGACTGGGAGACGACGATGACCAGGGCATCCGGATCCAGAAGAAGCCTTCTGTAGCGGAATTCCGAAGCAAGCTCCACCCGCACCGGGATCCGGGCCAGGTCCTCGAAAACATACTGGGCAACGACGCCGGTATGATACGCGGAGCCGCAGGCCACGAAGTGGATCGAGGAGATCCCCCGGATCACTTCATCGGTCAGGCCGGTCTCGGAAAGGTCGATCTTTCCGTCGCGGATCGAAGAATTCAGCGTATCCTCCACGGCCTTAGGCTGTTCGTGGATCTCTTTCATCATGAAATGCTCAAAGCCGCCCTTTTCCGCTGCTTCCGC
>CAMNCY010000053.1 GCA_946534785.1 uncultured Lachnospiraceae bacterium
TGCCAGATCATTTCATTCCCTTTCCGATAATTTTCTCTCAAATCTGTCTTTCCTCGGGTCCGCCGGGATCCCCGCAGGATAATTCCCGTCAAAACATGCGCTGCAGAAATCCGTAAGCCCGCTCATCCTCCCCAGGGAGGAAAGGGGGAGAAATCCTATGGAATCCGCTCCCAGGATCGCGGCGATCTCCTCCGGACTGTGATGATGGGCGATCAGTTTGTCCTCCGAATCGATGTCGACGCCGTAAAAGCACGGATGCTTGAAGGGCGGCGAAGAAATCCGCAGATGGATTTTTTCCGCGCCGGCATCCCGGAGCATCCGCAGGATCCTTTTCGATGTCGTCCCCCGTACGATGGAGTCGTCGATCAGGACGACGCTTTTTCCTTCCAGCACGCTCCGGACAGGACTCAGCTTGATCCTGACCGTATCCGAGCGCTGCTCCTGGGAGGGCGCAATAAAACTCCTCCCCACATATTTGTTCTTTACCAGTCCAAGGTCCAGCGGAATCCCGCTTGCTGCCGCATACCCGACGGCCGCATCCAGCCCCGAATCCGGGACCCCGATCACGACGTCCGCCTTTACCGGATATTCCTCGGCCAGGATCCTTCCCGCCCGCACCCTTGCTTCATGGACGGAAACAGAATCGATGGTCGAGTCCGGTCTTGCAAAATAGATATACTCAAAGATGCAGGGTGTCTGCCGGCAGCCGCAGTGTCTTCTATAAGACACCGGCGCTTCTTTCGGATGTTCCGCAGAAAATACCAGCATCTCACCCGGCTCCACATCCCGGATGAATTCGGCACCGACCGCATCCAGGGCACAGCTTTCCGAAGCGACAGCATATCCTCCGTCCGGACGGATCCCCAGACACAGCGGACGGAAGCCGCCGGGATCCCGGACCGCCAGGAGCTTAGTCGACGACATCATGACAAGGCTGTAGGCGCCCCGGAGCCGGTGCATGGCAGAAAGGACCGCCTCCTCAATGCTCGGTGCGGTAAGTCTTTCCCGGGTGATCATGTAGGAGATCGTCTCCGTATCACTCGTGGACTGAAAGATCGCGCCTGACATTTCCAGCTCCTCCCGAAGTTCCAGCGAATTGGTCAGGTTCCCGTTGTGGGCAAGGGCCAGATTCCCCTTCCTGTGCCGGACTGTCATCGGCTGTATGTTGCTTCTGGTATTTCCGCCGGTCGTCCCGTATCGCACATGGCCGATTGCCATACTGCCGCCCGGAAAGGAACGGAGAATCTCCTCTGTAAATACCTCTCCGACAAGCCCCGGATCCTTATGGACCGTGAACACGCCGTCCTCATTGACGACGATCCCGCAGCTCTCCTGTCCGCGGTGCTGCAGCGCATACAGGCCATGGTAAACATCCCTTGCGATCACACCGCTGCGGGGCCCGATTAATCCGAAAACTCCGCACTCCTCATGAACGGCCATTACGTTCCGGTGCCTCCTTTACTGCTTTACGTTCCAGTGCCTCCTTTATGAATTCACGGAAAAGCGGGTGTGCCTTATCCGGCCGTGACTTGAATTCCGGATGGAACTGTACCCCCGTATGGAAGCGGCAGCCGGAAGCTTCGACAGCCTCCACCAGCATTTCGTCGGGCGATGTGCCGCTGATGACAAGGCCGGCCCCGGTAAGGGCCTCGCGATATGTATTGTTGTACTCAAAACGATGCCGGTGACGTTCGGAGATCATCTCCGTTTTGTATGCCCGCTCCATGATCGTGCCGGGCTGTATACGGCACGGATATGCGCCAAGGCGCATCGTCCCGCCTTTTCGGACGACGGAAAGCTGTTCCTCCATCAGATCGATGACACAGTTTTTCCCGTTCTCATCGAATTCCCGGCTGTTCGCATCCGGAAGCCCGAGTACGTTTCTGGCGTATTCAATGACCAGGATCTGCATGCCCAGGCAGATCCCGAAATACGGAATACCCTGCTCCCTTGCGTACCGGCACGCAAGGACCATGCCTTCGATTCCCCGGTCCCCGAAACCGCCCGGTACCAGGATCCCGTCCGCATCCTTCAGTTCTTCTCCGATATTTTCCTTTGAAAGATGCTCGGAATCGACCCAGAGGACCTCCACCTGTGCATCGTTTTCATATCCGCCGTGATACAGGGCCTCCCGGACGGAAAGATAGGAATCATGAAGGCCCACATATTTTCCCACGATCGCGATTTTTACATTCCTTTTAAGGTGATGAATGCGATCCACCATTTCTTCCCACTCCCGAAGGCCGGTCATCTCTCCCGAAAGGCCCAGTTCCCGGACCGCGACCTCATCCAGGCCGTACCGGTGGAGCATGAGGGGCGCCTCGTAGAGGCACTCCATCGTATCGTTTTCGATGACGCAGTCCTTCTTCACGTTGCAGAAATGGGCGATCTTATCCTTGATGCTCTGCTCGAGGGGCCGGTCCACGCGGGTCACGATGATGTCCGGATGGATCCCCAGGGACTGCAGCTCCTTGACGGAGTGCTGTGTGGGCTTGGACTTCAGCTCATTGGAACCGCTCAGATACGGGACGAGGGTGACATGGATGAACAGGCAGTTCTCATGCCCCTGCTCCAGCCAGATCTGCCGGATCGCTTCGATAAAGGGCTGGCCCTCGATGTCGCCGATGGTGCCGCCGATCTCCGTAATGAGGACGTCTGCCTTTGTATGCTCTGCGCCCATATAGATGAAGCGCTTGATCTCATCCGTGATGTGCGGGATCACCTGGACCGTCTGTCCCAGGTATTCTCCCTGCCGCTCCCTGTTCAGGACGTTCCAGTACACCTTCCCGCTCGTCAGGTTGGAATACTTTGTCAGGTTCTCATCGATGAAACGCTCATAGTGCCCCAGGTCCAGATCCGTCTCGGCACCGTCGTCGGTGACAAAGACTTCGCCGTGCTGGAAGGGACTCATGGTCCCCGGATCCACGTTCATGTAGGGATCCAGCTTCTGGGAAGCGACGCGGATCCCCCGCATTTTCAGAAGCCTTCCCAACGAAGCCGCCGTGATGCCTTTTCCGAGTCCCGACACAACGCCGCCCGTCACAAAAATAAACTTGGACATGTTTTTCCCCTTTCTCCGTCAAACCAGAGTCGGATGCACGACCGCGGATCCGCGGCATGTGCCCTCCGGCCCATTGCACAGTTATAGCGGGAGCCGGAAGCTCCCGCTGCAATACACACATTTTTCCAAAGTGCTCTATTCCACATCCTGGAGGGCGTCATACCCTTCCTCTCCGGTACGCACTTTGACCACGTTTTCCACATCGTAGACAAAGATCTTCCCGTCCCCTATATGCCCTGTATAAAGAACTTTCTTGGCGGTCTCGATGACATCCCGCACCGGAATAGCCGATACGACAATGTCCATCTGGACCTTGGGCCGAAGATCTGTCTCCACGGCAACGCCGCGGTAGTACTCCACCTGCCCTTTCTGCATCCCATATCCCATGACATGGGAGACGGTCATGCCCGTAATGCCGAGTTTTGACATGGCATCCTTAAGAGCGAAGAGTTTCTCCTCTTTGAATACGATCTCGATCTTCGTAAATTTATGCCCGTCTCCCGCAAAAACAGGCTCCCGTTTAACAGGGACGGCCTCCGCAGGCGGTGTCGTGCCGGTGACGACGGAAATCTCCCCGCTGCTTCCGAGTTCTGCGTACTTTTCAACCGCCGGCATGAAATCCGCATACGCACTGGGAAGACCATGCTCGCTCACGTCCAGTCCGGTAAGCTCATCTGCTGCCTCTGCCCGAAGGAAATCCGCTTTCTTCAGAATCGTGAAGAACAGTCCCATGGTAAGCGCTGCCCAGGCTGCAACGCTGACAAATCCCAGAAGCTGTATAAGGAGCTGCCGCGCTTCTCCCGTATAGAACAGTCCATGCAGCCCGGCAGGAGCGTCCGGATTTGCCAGCAGTCCCACCGCGATCGTACCCCAGACCCCGTTCGCGCAATGCACCCCCACTGCGCCTACGGGATCATCGATATGGAACTTAAGATCAAGTGCTTCAACTATAATGACTATGAGAATACCCGATACGACACCGACAACGGCCGCGCCGAAGGCATCGAACGCATCGCATCCTGCCGTTACGGCGACAAGACCGGCCAGAGAGGCATTCAGACACATGGACACATCGGGCTTTCCGTTCCGGATCCAGGTGAAGATCATGGTCGTACAGGTCGCCACTGAAGGAGCAATGGTCGTCGTAAGAAAGATAGAAGACAGCTCCGAAGGCGTTGTGGCCGCTGCGCCATTGAAACCATACCAGCCGAGCCAGAGTATGAATACGCCCAGTGCTCCCAGAGGAATCGAATGCCCGGGAATCGCATTGACCTTCGTGACCTTTCCGTTCTTATCCGTAACATACTTGCCGAGACGGGGTCCCAGGACCGCGGCGCCGATGAGTGCCGCGATGCCGCCTACCATATGGATCGCACAGGAGCCCGCATAATCATGGAAACCAAGCCGGGAAAGCCAGCCGCCGCCCCAGATCCAGTGTGCCTCGATAGGATAGATCAGCAGACTGATCACACCGGAATACACACAGTAGGCAGAAAACTTTGTTCTCTCAGCCATGGCGCCGGAAACGATGGTCGCCGTTGTCGCACAGAAGACGAGGTTAAAAACAAAATAACTTGCACTCGTAAAGCCTTCTGCCGGCGAAGAAATAAAATTGCCGAAATCCAGGAACAGATCCAGGTTCGGTTTCCCGATCAGTCCGAAGAAAGTATCCTCCCCCATCATCAGCGTATAACCGAGTATGGAAAAGACCACCGTGCCGATACAGAAATCCATCAGGTTCTTCATGATGATATTTCCTGCGTTTTTGGCCCTTGTAAAGCCGGTCTCGACCATGGCAAAACCTGCCTGCATCCAGAACACCAGTGCCGCTCCGATTAAAAACCAGAATTCAACTGTCATATTTTTTCATCTCCTCTGAATAATTTTTCTCTCCTCATAAAAGGTCCGTCTTTCCGGGTCCTGTCAGATCCCGCTCGCCCCGTAATTCTTCAGGACTCTCGCGGACGGATCGTCCACATCGCATCCTTCCCATTCCTTATTGGGCATCCAGAAATCCTTTACCATCTGTGACTGTCCCGGATAGAAGGACTCAAAGATGTCACGGTAAAGAAGGGACTCCTTTGTAAAGGGCCGCGCATGGTCATACCGGCTGCAGCCTTCCCTAAACGATTCTTCGTCATACTGCTTTTCGGCATATTCCTTGAGATGGTCCACCATGGAATGGCCGACAGCATCTGAAAAAGCAGCCTTCTCCCGGAACAGGATCTCCTCCGGCAGGTAATTTCCGCCTTCAAAGGCATGGCGGAGCAGGTATTTTCCCTTGTTGTAACGGTTCATCTTCATTTCCGGATCAACTGCCATGCAGTACCGGACAAAATCCAGGTCGCCGAAGGGGACTCTTGCCTCGAGGGAGTTGACCGAAATGCAGCGGTCCGCCCGGAGAACGTCGTACATGTGCAGTTCTTCGACCCTCTTTTCGGCCTCCTTCTGGAAAGCCTCCGCATCCGGTGCAAAATCCGTATATTTGTAACCGAAGATCTCATCCGAGACCTCGCCGGTCAGGATCACGCGGATGTCCGTCTTCTCGTGAATGGCCCTGCAGAGAAGATACATGCCCATGCTGGCCCGGATCGTCGTGATATCATAGGTCCCCAGAAGTTCGATCACTTCGGGAAGTGCCCGGATGACCTCTTCCTTCGTTATGATGACCTCCGTATGGTCAGCGCCGAGAAACTCAGCCGTCTGTTTTGCGTACTTCAGGTCGATGGGGTCCTCGTCCATTCCGATGGCAAAGGTGCGGATCGGGGCATCCTGGCTTCTCGCGGCAATGCTGCACACCAGGGAGGAATCCAGGCCGCCGGAAAGAAGAAAGCCCACTTTTGCATCCGACACGAGTCTCTTCTCCACGGCCCTGATCAGCTTCTTGCGGATGTTCCCGCAGACGCTCTCCAGGTCCTCCCGGATCACCTTTTCCGGCCTTGCGATATCGCAGTAGCGGACGAATTCACCGTTTCTGTAATAGCAGCCGGGCGGGAAGGGAAGGATCTTCCCCTCTGTGATGCCGGTAAGGTTCTTCGGCTCGCTGGCAAAGACCATGTTCCCGTTTCCGTCAAAACCGTAGTACATGGGACGGATCCCGATGGGATCCCTTGCGGCGATCCATTCCCCGGTCCTGCCGTCATGGATCACGCAGACAAATTCTGCATCCAGCATGGAAAAACAATCCGTCCCGTACTCAAAATACAAAGGGAGCAGGATCTCGCAGTCGCTGTCGCTCCGGAAGGAATACCCTTTCCGCTCCAGCTCTTCGCGAAGCGCCCGGAACCCGTAGATCTCGCCGTTGCAGACGACCTCGCACCCGTCCGGCATAAAGGGCTGCATGCCTTCCGGGGTAAGTCCCATGATCGAAAGCCTTCGAAAGCCCATAAGCCCGTCGGGTGTCCGGATGATCCTTGCATCATCCGGGCCCCTTGAGAGCGTTTTGTCGAGTGCGGCCGCAAAGGCTGTTTCGTCTGTTTCCTGTCCGCACCAGGCCATAATTGAACACATTTGTTATGCCTCCTGTTGTTTTTAATATCATTTCCGGATCCTGCGTCCGGAGTGCTTCTCCCCGGACACAGGTCTGCAGATGCTCCTTAACGGACGCTGAACAGCAGATCGCCGTAGGAAGGATAAGGCCAGTATTCGGAAGAGACCATGGTCTCCGCCTCGTCCGCAGCGCTCCGAAGCTCGTCCATCTTCGGAAGGAGAGTATCGCGGATCATGGCGCTTTCTTCGATGATGTCCTTTGCATCCGCAAGTCCTGCGACAGCCGCTTCCAGCTCGCCTTTTTTCTCAAAGACCGCATCCGCCAGCTCCGAGAGCCTTGTTACGACCGCTGTCTCATAGCGGCAGGCAAGGCCCTGTGCGACCGCGCGTTTTGCGCTTACGGTGCCGGAGAGCATGTCCGCATATTCGCTGATGGCGGGAAGAATGTCCTTTCCTGCCATGTCGATCATGGTGTTCGCTTCGATATGGACCTGCTTGCAGTAGTTCTCCAGCATGATCTCGCAGCGGGACTCCAGTTCCTTTTTGCTGAACACCTTGTGCTCCGTCAGCATCCGGACGTTCTTATCATCCAGAAGGTGCGGCATGCAGTCCGGGGTCGTGCGGTAGTTGCAAAGTCCCCTGACCTCGGTCGCTTCCTTCACCCATGCATCGTCATAGCCGTTTCCGTTGAAAAGGATCCTCTTATGATCGGCGATGGTCTTGCGGATCATTTCATGGAGCGTTTTTTCGAAGTCCTCCGCACCCTCGAGACGGTCCGCGTAGATCTTCAGGGATTCCGCGACAGCGGCGTTGAGCATGATGTTCGCGCAGGCGATACTGTTGGAGGAGCCAAGGCTGCGGAACTCGAACTTGTTGCCGGTAAAGGCAAAGGGTGATGTCCTGTTGCGGTCCGTGCTGTCCCTCGGGAAAGCGGGAAGGACGTCCACACCCAGCTTCATGATCTTCTTTTCCGTTCCGGCATAGGGCTCATCCTTCTCGATCGCATCCAGGATCGCGGAGAGCTCATCGCCCAGAAATACGGAAATGATGGCGGGCGGCGCCTCGTTCGCGCCGAGCCTGTGATCGTTCCCGGCCGTTGCCACGGAGAGCCGCAGAAGATCCTGATAATCGTCCACCGCTTTGATGACAGCGCAGAGGAACAGTAGGAACTGGGCGTTCTCATAGGGGGTGTCGCCGGGGGAAAGGAGGTTCACGCCGGTATCGGTCGCCATGGACCAGTTGTTGTGCTTGCCGCTCCCGTTGACGCCGGCAAAGGGCTTTTCATGAAGGAGGCAGACCAGGCCGTGCTTTGCCGCGACCTTCTGCATGATCTCCATCGTCAGCTGGTTCTGGTCGGTGGCGATGTTGGTCGTCGCATAGATGGGCGCCAGCTCATGCTG
Source organism: uncultured Lachnospiraceae bacterium (assembly GCA_946534785.1). GTDB lineage: Bacteria > Bacillota > Clostridia > Lachnospirales > Lachnospiraceae > CAG-791. Next base: position 7,951 of record CAMNCY010000053.1, read on the forward strand.
GGCGGGTGAGACCTCGTTATGTTCGGTCTTTGCCAGGACGCCGAGTTTCCAGAGCTCGTCGTTGAGGTCGCACATGAATTCCTGGACCCTGGGCTTGATGACGCCGAAATAATGATCGTCCATCTCCTGTCCCTTGGGCGATCTCGCGCCGTAAAGCGTCCTTCCGGTAAAACGAAGATCCGGGCGAAGGTCGTACATTTCCTTTGTGATCAGGAAGTATTCCTGCTCGGGCCCGACGGAGGTGCGCACATATTTGACGGAGGTGTTCCCGAAAAGCTTCAGGATCCGCAGGCACTGCCGGTTCAGCGCTTCCATGGAACGCAGAAGGGGTGTTTTCTTGTCCAGTGCTTCGCCGCCGTAGGAGCAGAACGCCGTCGGGATGCAGAGGGTATTGTCTTTGATGAATGCATAGGAAGTCGGATCCCAGGTCGTATATCCCCTGGCTTCAAAGGTCGCGCGGATACCGCCTGTCGGGAAGGAGGAGGCGTCCGGCTCGCCCTGGATCAGTTCCTTGCCGGAGAACTCCATGATGACGCTCCCGTCGGGAGAAGGTGTGATGAACGAGTCATGTTTTTCCGCCGTAACGCCTGTCAGAGGCTGGAACCAGTGAGTGAAGTGGGTCGCGCCCTTCTCCAGTGCCCATTCCTTCATGGCCTGTGCCACCGATTCGGCGACGGCGGGATCCAGTTTTTTGCCTTCATCGATCGTTTTATGAAGGGATGCGTAGACCTTGGAAGACAGCCTTGCGCGCATCTGACGGTCGTCAAAGACAAGTGATCCGAAATAATCCGCTACTGAATTTGTTTTCATAATGATTCCCTCCTCATATTGTTTTTTTATGGAAAAAGAATAAGACGCCTCTTCTGTGTGAACAGAAAAGACGCCTTTGTCTTTTTATACGATATGAATTCCATATGGTGCCGATTCAGCTGTTCCGGTAGCCCATCAGGTATTCGTCGACCTCCCGGGCACAGGCTCTGCCTTCCGCAAGGGCCCACACGACGAGGCTCTGGCCCCTCCGCATATCGCCGGCGGCAAAAACGCCTCCGACGTTGGTCGCATAGCTTCCTTCCGGTGTCGCGACCGTGTTTCTTTTCGTCATCTCCAGCCCGAATGCCTTCGGAAGAAGGCCCTGGGCGCCCACAAAGCCGGCCGCGATAAGAAGCAGGCTGCAGGGAAGCGTTTTCTCCGTGCCGGGAATCTCCGAAATCTTCCCGTTTGCAAAGCCGACCTCCACCGTTTCGATCCCGCTGATGCGTCCGTCCTTCGAGAGGACTTTCTTCACCGTCGTCTGAAAGACCCGCGGGTCCTTTCCGAACACCTCAATGGCCTCCTTATGGCCGTAATCGGTCCGGAGCGTTTTCGGCCATTCGGGCCAGGGATTTCCCGGAAGCCTCTCCTTTGGCGGCTTGGGCATCATCTCCAGCGCCGTGACCGAGCTGCAGCCCATGCGGATGACCGTACCGATGCAGTCGTTTCCGGTATCGCCGCCGCCTACGACGACAACGTCCCGTCCCTTTGCGTTAAAGCCCTCCGGCAGGGCCTCGATCCCGAGGACGTTTCTCGTTGCGGCCTTCAGGAAATCAACGGCAAAACAAATACCCTCCGTTCCTTCCATGCCTTCCGCCGAAAGGGATCTCGGCTGTTTGGCACCGCAGCACAAAACGACCGCGTCATACTCCTTCTGCAGGCGGGAAAGCTTTACCTTGTCTCCCACGCTGACGCCGGTCTTAAATACGATGCCTTCCTCTTCCATGAGAGCCTGTCTTCTTGCGATCACCGACTTGTCCAGCTTCATGTTGGGGATGCCGTACATCAAAAGGCCGCCGATCCTGTCGTCCCTTTCGTATACCGTTACGCTGTGGCCGCGCCTTCTGAGGGCATCCGCACAGGACAGGCCCGCAGGCCCGCTTCCTATGACCGCGACCTTCCTGCCGCTTTCGGCAGAGGGCGGTGCCGCTTTCATCCAGCCTTTCTGATAGCCTTCCTCGATCAGGTAAAGTTCGTTGTCCCGGATCGTGACGGGGTCGTCATACTGACCGCAGATGCAGGCCTTTTCACACAGGGCAGGACACACCCTTCCGGTAAATTCCGGAAAGCGGTTGGTCTTTAAGAGCCTTGCCAAGGCGTGGGGATCCTCGCCCCTGTAGATCCCGTCGTTCCACTCGGGGATCAGGTTGTGGAGAGGACAGCCGACGATCATGCCGGCAAGCTCCATGGCGGACTGGCAGAAGGGAACGCCGCAGTTCATACACCTTGCCCCCTGCTTTCTCCGGACCTGTTCGGAGGAAAAGGTATGGAACTCACCGTATCCCGTGATCCGTTCCCTGACGGGGACTTCCCTGTTTTCCGTTCTTTCGTATTCGAGAAAACCTGTCTGTTTGCCCATATCATCACCCCGCCGCTTCGCCCGTTACCTCACGAAAGGCTTCGAGCTGTGCATTTTCCTTTGAAATACCCTCTTCCTCATATTTTCCTATGGTACGGATCATCCGCTGGTAATCCCTGGCGATGACCTTTTTGAAACAGAAGACCTCTTTATCGAAATTCTCCAGGATCTTTTTCCCCAGTTCCGAATCCGTCGCCTTTACGTAATCCTGCAGGATCGTCTTCAGCTCTTCGATGTCGTATTTTTCCTTCAGGGGCTCCAGCGAAGCCATTCCTTTGTTGATCCTGCGGTAGAGGGTGTGGTTCCTGTCGAGGACGTAGGCGATGCCGCCGCTCATGCCGGCCGCGAAATTCTTGCCTGTATCACCGAGGATCACGGCTCTTCCGCCTGTCATATATTCCAGGCCGTGATCGCCGCACCCTTCCGCGACCGCCGTGGCGCCCGAGTTCCTCACACAGAAACGCTCGCCCGCAACGCCGCAGATATATGCTTTTCCGGAAGTCGCGCCGTAAAGGGCCACGTTCCCGACGATGATATTCTCGGAGGCCCGGAACCCTGCTCCCTTCGGAGGCCGTACCACAAGCTTTCCTCCCGAAAGCCCCTTTCCGAAACCGTCATTCGCATCTCCCTCCAGATATATGGCAAGTCCGCGGGGAATAAAGGCTCCGAAGGACTGTCCGCCGCCGCCTTCGCAGTGGATGAGGAACCGCTCCTCGGGAAGGTCTGCCGCGGCACTCCCGTATTTCCGGACGATCTCCGAACCCAGGATCGTCCCGAAGGTCCTGTCGGTCGAACTGACAGCGGCCGCGATGGAGGACGTATCCGTTTTCTCCTTCGATGCTTTTTCGAACCAGGGAAGGAGCACCTTCTCGTCCAGTGTCTTCTCAAGGCCGAAGTCAAAGCTGTGCTGTTCCTCGAAACGGCTCCCTTTTGCGCCGGCAAAACCCTCTTTCAGGATCTCATCGAACAGAATCGTCCTCGCGTGGGGCTGCCGGAAGCTGTCCCTCTTTTTCAGGCAGTCCGTGCGGCCGATCATTTCATCCACAGTCCTAAAGCCCAGCTGCGCCATGATCTCCCGCAGCTGCATGGCGGTAAAGGTCATGAAATTAATTACATGCTCCGGCTTTCCGGCAAATCTTGCCCGGAGCTTTTCGTTCTGTGTCGCGATCCCGACGGGGCAGGTGTTTTTGGAGCAGACCCGCATCATCATGCAGCCGAGGCTGACGAGCGGCGCGGTGGCAAAACCGAATTCCTCCGCTCCCAGAAGGGCCGCGATCGCAACGTCCCTTCCCGTCATGAGCTTTCCGTCGGTCTCGATCCTGACCCTCTGCCGCAGGCCGCTCCGGATCAGTGCCTGATGGGTCTCTGCTACGCCCAGCTCCCAGGGAAGTCCCGCATTATGTACGGAGCTGTACGGTGCGGCGCCCGTTCCGCCGTCATAGCCGGAGATCAGGACGACCTGGGCCCCTGCTTTTGCAACGCCCGATGCGATGGTGCCGACGCCGGCCTCGGAAACAAGTTTCACGGAGATCCGTGCATCCCGGTTCGCGTTCTTCAGGTCGTAGATCAGCTGTGCCAGATCCTCGATAGAATAAATATCATGATGCGGCGGCGGGGAGATCAGCTGGACGCCCGGCGTGGAGCACCTGGTCTTTGCGACCCACGGATACACCTTTGCCGCGGGAAGATTTCCGCCTTCCCCGGGCTTTGCGCCTTGTGCCATCTTGATCTGGATCTCCTTTGCGCTCAGGAGGTATTCCTCCGTAACGCCGAACCTTCCGGATGCCACCTGCTTGACAGCGCTGTTTTTCTCTGTTCCGAAGCGCTCCACGGCTTCTCCGCCTTCTCCGGTATTGGAACGTCCGCCAAGCCGGTTCATGGCGACGGCTATGGTCTCATGCGCCTCCTGCGAGAGCGAACCATAGCTCATGGCGCCTGTCTGGAAGCGCTTTACGATCTCCTCTGCCGGTTCGACCTCCTCCAGGGGGACCGCCTCGCCTGCCGGCACGAAATCAAGAAGTCCCCTTAACGTATGGGGGTGCCTTGCATCGTCCACCAGTGCGGCGTATTCCAGATATTTTTCATAATTTCCCGTCCGTACCGCCTGCTGCAGAAGGACGATGACCTTGGGACTGTAAAGGTGGTCCTCTTTTCCTTCCCCGCTCCTGAGATTGTGGAAGCCTGTGCTGTCCAGCACCGGGTCCACCGGAAGTCCCATGGGATCGAAGGCCCTGTCATGCCGGTAGGAGATTCCCTCCTCCAGTTCTTTTATGCCGATGCCGCCTACGCGGCTTGCAACGCCG
>CAMNCY010000054.1 GCA_946534785.1 uncultured Lachnospiraceae bacterium
TCCGGCTTCTTCCGCTGCTTTTTCCCCGGCAAGGCGTGCTTCCTCTGCCGCTTTCTCCTCGGCAAGGCGCGCTTCCTCCGCCGCTTTTTCTTCGGCAAGGCGCTCCTCTTCCATCTCCTGCAGCATCGCATCATCCACAGCCGCATGCTGCATTATGAAATCCTTCCACAGGACGTAGGCGCTGGCCTTTAAGTGGATCCCGTCGTTGGAAAGCTCGGGACGAAGGTTCCCGGATTCATCGCAGACGGCGGTGTTCATATCAATATAAATGATGTCCCGCCCGTTTGCCAGCGTGGAGACGGCGATATTGCGCTCCACGATATTGCGGTTCGTAAAATACGGGCTCTTGCGCGAGAGCGATTCGGACAGATGCATGATCCCCTGGAGATAGATGATGGCATCCGGCTGCGCCTGCCGGATCTCCTCCACCAGGGCGCGGACGGCTTCGTAATACGCGGAAGCATCCGGCGTTCCGATCTCATTGATCCCGACGGAAAGATAGATCTTCCCGAACTGCTGCTGTGCAAGGACATCCGCCAGCTTAGCGGAGGTATACCCCTGCTGCGGCCGGAAATACAGCATGCTCCTGGAATGGATGTTGAAGATGGATACGGACTCCCGGCAAAGGAAGCTCGTGAACTCCTGCATGCCGCTGTAGCCCCGAAGGCCGTCGGTCCTGGAATCCCCGATGAACAGAGCGTCCTTAAAATAACGCTCGTCCACCTCTGTAAGATACCGGTAGTGCCCGTTGGGCGCGAAGATCGTTCCCGTATTGTCCGGAAAAACAAAACCTGACGGGAGAAGGTAGGACGAGCCGGTGTTGCCGTAGTCCACGGCGCCCATGACCGGCGTTCCGGCATTCTCCGGGATCGTAAGATCAAGTTCTTCCTCCGGTTCTTCTTCCTCTTCGGGTTCCGCGGGTTCGGTCTCTTCCTCAGAGGTATCCTGCTCTCCGGCTTCTTCCTCCGGGGTCTCCTTCTCCCGGTTTTCTGCCGCTTCGCTTTCTTCTGAAGAGCTCCCCTGCTCTTCCTTTAAAGAGGCATCTGCCGCTTCTTTTTCCTGCGTGTCCGCGGCATCCGCCGCTACTGTTTCCTTCCCGGCAGCATCTAAAGACGCTGCCTTGCCGGAAGCGGGCGTCTGCGCGATGGCCCGTGCATCCGCGCTTTCTTCTCCGCCTAAAGCTTCCCGTGCCATTTCCTGCAGCACGCCCTTTTCAAAGACGGCAGCCAGGGCAGGCCTTTTCAGAAGGTCTGCGGAAGGGTCCCGTAAAAGCCCGGGATCGCGGCCGAACGCCAGCGCCGTAAATCCGTAGGCGCTCATAAGAAGCAGTATGAGAAGAGGTGTTTTCCTGAAAAATGAGAACATATTTTTCCCCGTACTAAAAGTCAAAATACATGAAGCTGTTGCCGCTTCCCGTCACCAGGAAATAAACGCAGATCCAGAACAGGACGGTGAGGCCGACAAGGACCGGTATCTTCCTTCGCAGCTTCCAGACGGTATCGAAAACAGCCGGTACGCACAGAATGGCACCTGCCGCAAAAAGTCCCGCGTATGTCGGTGCATACCGGATATAGTCTGCACTGTCCACATAGATGCCCGGCCCGAAGAACGGGAAGAGCCGCGAAAAATAAATGCCAAGCTCCCGGATATCCGTAATGGCAAAGCTCACCCAGGTCAAAGGGACCAGCACCAGGACGCCGAATCTTCCGATGAAGGGCTTCTTCGCCATGGCATCCTTTAATACGAATTTCTCCAGCGCGATCATGAGGAAGAGGCTTCCGCCCCAGATCAGGAAATTCAGGGTGCTGCCGTGCCAGATGGCGGTGAGGAGCCATACGGCCAGAAGATTCCGGAAGGTCTTCGCCCTTCCCTTACGGCTTCCGCCGAGGGGAAAGTAGACATAATCCCGGAACCAGCTGCCCAGGGTCGCGTGCCAGCGGCGGTAGAAGCCGGATACGCTGCCTGCCGCATAGGGATGGGCAAAGTTTTGGACAAAGGGAAAGCCCAGCATCATGGCCGTGCCTGCTGCAAGGAGCGAATACCCCCAGAAATCGTAATACAGCTGGAACGTATAGGCATAGGCCCCCATCCAGGCAAGGGGCGTCGAAATGCTTTCATACCCGATCTTGAGGATCTCATTCCAGAGGATCCCGATCCGGTCCGCAAGAAGCACCTTCATGGCAAGGCCCAGGACGAAAAGGACCAGGCCGTCCTCGAACCGCGATGCCGTTTCGGCGTCCGAAAGATCCGCCGACGATCTTCTGCGGTACTCCTGCCAGCGCATGATCGGTCCCTGGGTGATATGGGGGAACATGATGAAATAGGCCGCCGTTTCATCAAAGGCGGGCGTTTCCTTCCGGTCCTCCTTATAAAGGTCTGCCAGCCAGGAGATCATGCGGAAGATATAAAAGCTCAGTCCCAGGGGCAGGCGGACATCCGGCGCTCCCGCAGGAAGAAGTCCGTAGAAAGAGGCCGATACGCCTGCTTTAAAGCCGGCCAGCACAAGGACATTGACCAGGACGCTCCCCGCAAGGTACAGACGCCTCTTTCCCTTCTCCTGCTTCAGCATCCTTCCGCCCAGCTGCCAGTTCAGGACCGTCAGGGCAAGAAGGAGCACCACGAAAACAGGTTCTCCCAGGGCATAGAACAGGATGCTTTCCCCGAAAAGGACCGCATCTTTATAGCGGGCGGGTACCACCCGGTAAACAATCAAAAACAGCGGCAGCAGCCGGAAAATGAACGGCAGGCCGGATAAGATCAGAAAATCCATAGTTCAGTTACGTTTAAGTGCAAATGCCGGAAGAGCCTTAGTCAGGTCCCTCCGGCATACAGATGTTTCAGATATACAGGAAGACCGGAAGCCCGGGGGACCTGCTTAATAAAGACCGGCAGCCCGGTCCTGTGCGACCTGGGCGGCAGCGGCTTCCGGGCTCATGCCCATGGCCTCATAGTTGGCCTGTGCCTGTGCGGCCGTGGCATCCACCGGCTGGGGAGCCGCCTGTGCTGCGGCCTGCTGGGCAGCTGCTTCCTGGGCGGCCTGCTCGGCAGCCTGCTGGGCGGCAGCATCGGCTTCCGCCTGCCTTCTGGCGGCTTCTTCCTCTGCCTTCTTCTTTGCTTCCTCTTCTTCGGCTTTCTTCTTCGCTTCCTCTTCCTCGGCCTTCTGCTTTGCTTCCGCTTCCGCCTTCGCGTTCTCCGCAATGGCGTTCAGCTCTTCCGTCGAGTAGTTCTGGACCTGGTCGAAGATGACCGCCGCGACAACGTCAGCTGCAATGGAATTCAGGTCTGACTGGGCGGATTCGATATAGTCCGAATGCGGATAATCGTGGATCAGCTTCTGCAGATATGCTTTTGCATAAGCCGGGTAATTCTTCATATTGCCGGCCCGGGTCTCCTCATCCGCCTGCATGTAGCTCCTGAAATAGGAATCGCCCATGTAGAACAGCATCTTGGGGAAATCCTGGCTGGGTTCGTTGATGTCTTCATAAATGAACGCCTTGTCCAGGTTCTCGATGACCAGCGCATAGTCAGGCGGCGCCGTTTCATATGCGGCAGCCCCTGCCGTGTAGAGACGGTCGAGAAGCGTCCCCCGGACAAGCGGGAAAAGCGCATTGTACAGTCCCGTATACTCTTCCGGAAGCTCCGCAGCCGCCGTCAGGGGATCGATCTCGGCAAGTGCATCTGCCGCGGCACTCCTGTCCTGACTGTTCAGGTACGTGATCGCCGCGTTCATGAGGAGTTCTGCTTTCCGTTTTGCTTCCGCTTCTTCCCCCGTAAGATCGTTCTCGCTTGCCGCGATGGTATCCAGCTGTGCCTGGAGACTGCTGATCTCGGCATCCTTGCTGTCAAGCTGGGAGGTCAGATTCTGCGCCTCCCGGGTCCCCTGGTTGCGGACCGACTGGACACGCGCCGGCATGACCATGAAGGCAATGACCGCCGCACCGATGATCAGGCCGATCGCTCCCGCCGCGAGGGCGGAGGGAAAGCGGAACCCGTCGACGCCGGGCGTCCTGGTGCCGACCGGCTGGATGATGGTCTCATTGTCCGCCTGGTACTTGATGGTACTGCCGCCCTTTTTCTTCGGGTTGCGGTTCCTGCGGCGCACGTTCTCCTCCGTCTTCTGCTCGGAGGACAGATTCGTCTGCACCTCCTGCAGATAGCGGAGCGTCGTCGTATTATTGACGTCCAGGAGCTGGCATTTGCGAAGCTCCTTGTCCGCCCTTGCCCACTGCTTGGTCTCGATATACAGGAGGGCAAGGAGCTGCCGCGCCCGCAGATAATGCGAGTTCAGCTGCAGGACCTTCTTCAGCTGCAGGATCGCCACGTCCAGGTTGTCGGCATAGCAGCACTCCAGTGCATGGTTATACCGGTTAATGGACGCATTGATATCGGAGATCAGCTGGGAGCCTTCCTGGAACTGCCGCAGATAATGATCCGCAAGGTTCTTTTTCTCGTGAAGTCTCTCGTTGTTGATATTCTGACTGATGACCCATTCGCTGAATGCCGCGACGACCTCGCCGATCTCAAAATACACCAGGCCCAGGAGGTTCCTTGCCTGCAGGTTGTCCTTGTTGAACCACAGGCTCTGCTTCAGGCTCAGGATCGCACCGGAAAGGTCCTTGACCTTCGCCTTCTCAAGTCCCTCGTTGTACAGGTAGTTGGATGTATAGAGGATCTTCTTGTAGGTCGTTACATCGGTTCCGCAGTTCGGGCAGCGATTGGACATATTCAGTTCACAGCCGCATTTATAACAGAACATATTTTACATTCTCCGTCCCGGAAGTCCTTCCTGTGCGAACACGCCGTCCTTGGCCATCTTGACCATGACGTCGACCATATCCTTCATATCCTGGTTGTAAATGGCCGCTTCCGCGTCCTCGATCTCAAGACTCGGGTGGAATTTCTTGATTTCTTCATCAAAATTGATCATGACAGCTCCGTATTATTTCGAAAGTGCCCGCATCTGCTCCAGCATCTGAAGGACACCGTCCATCTGTTTCTGATAATTCTGCTGTTTTTCCTTTTCTTCGTCGATCTTTGCCTGGGGCGCCCTGGAAAGGAACTTTTCATTGTTCAGCATTCCGCGGCTCCTGTTCAGCTCTCCTTCGAGGCGCTTCTGTTCTTTCTCAAGACGCGCGATCTCGGCGGAGATATCCATAAGATCCTGCATGGGCATAAAGACCGTGGCAAACGCAAGGACCGCGGAGACTGCTCCCTCCGGGACACCGTCTCTGTCCTTCTGCAGCACCAGCTCGGAAGCACCGGCCAGTGTGGAGAAGAGGACCCTGCCGTCCTCGAATACCTTGAGGACGTTCTCGTCCGGGCTCACCAGGATGATCTTGGCCTTGCGGGAAGGTGCAACGCCCCTCTCCGTGCGGACGCCGCGGATGCCGCGGACCGCTTCCTTGATCATGCCGATTGCCTTCTCTTCCTCCGGGAAGTCGAAGTCGCTGCGCCACTTCGGCCAGCTGGAGATCATGATGGATTCTTCCCTGCTCTGGAGGTTACAGAAGATCTCCTCTGTGATGAAGGGCATGTACGGATGCAGGAGCTTGAGGCCTCCGATCAGTACGGTGGTCAGCGTCCAGAGGGCTGCGTTCCTGCCGGCCTCATCCTCCTTCATGTAAAGGCGGGGCTTGACCATCTCGATATACCAGTCGCAGAACTCGCCCCAGATGAAGTCGTAGACCTTCTGGACCGCGATGCCCAGCTCGAACTTGTCCATGTTCTCCGTGACGTCACGGACAACGCTGTTCAGCTCGGAAAGGATCCACTTGTCTTCCGGATGAAGGTCTGCCGGGATCTCATCACCGGCTTCATAACCGTCCTCCATGTTCATCATGATGAAACGGGACGCGTTCCATACCTTATTGGCAAAATTGCGGTTCGCTTCCACCCTCTCCATATAGAAACGCATGTCATTGCCGGGAGCATTGCCGGTGATCAGCGTCATACGAAGGGCGTCTGCGCCGTAGTCCTTGATGATCTCCAGAGGATCGATGCCGTTTCCGAGGGACTTGGACATCTTCCTGCCCTGGGAATCCCTGACAAGGCCGTGGAAAAGAACGGTCTTGAACGGCTTCTCGCCCATCTGCTCAAAACCGGAGAAGATCATGCGGATGACCCAGAAGAAAATGATGTCATAGCCTGTGACCAGGACATCCGTCGGATAGAAATACTTCAGGTCTTCCGTCTCGTCCGGCCATCCGAGGGTCTCAAAAGGCCAGAGGGCGGAGGAGAACCAGGTATCCAGCGTATCCGGGTCCTGGGTCAGGTGCTTGCAGCCGCAGTGCGGGCAGACTTCGGGTGCTTCTTTTGCAACGATCGTCTCGCCGCACTCGTCGCAGTACCAGGCGGGGATCCTGTGGCCCCACCAGAGCTGACGGGAAATGCACCAGTCCTTGATGTTGTTGGTCCAGTTGAAATAGGTCTTCTCCATGGACTTGGGAACAAGGCGGATATCCCCCTCTTCCACTGCCTTGACAGCAGGCTTGATCAGCTCGTCCATCTTGACGAACCACTGTTCCTTGACCATGGGCTCGACCGTCGTTCCGCAGCGGTCGTGGGTCCCTACGTTATGCGTATAATCCTCGATCCTGACAAGAAGGCCGAGTTCTTCCATTTCCTTTACGATGGCCCTGCGGGCTTCGTACCGGTCCATGCCGTTGAACTTACCGCCGTTCTCGTTGATCGTGGCGTCATCGTTCAGGACGTTGATGACGGGAAGGTCATGGCGCTTTCCGACCTCAAAGTCGTTGGGGTCGTGGGCAGGCGTGATCTTGACGACACCGGTACCAAACTCCATGTCGACATACTCGTCCGCGACCACCGGGATGGGACGGTTCATGATGGGAAGCATCACCGTCTTGCCGACATACTTCGCGTATCTTTCATCCTCGGGATTGACCGCGACCGCCGTATCGCCGAGCATGGTCTCGGGACGGGTCGTTGCGAATTCCAGGAACTCCGTATCGGAAACGCTGCCGTCCTCGTTGATGAAAGGATACTTCATGTGCCAGAAATGGCCCTTCTGCTCCTCATATTCGACCTCGGCATCGGAAATGGAGGTGTTGCACACAGGGCACCAGTTTACGATACGGTTGCCCTTGTAGATCCACCCCTTCTTATGCATTTTGACAAAAACTTCGGTAACGGCCCGGTTGCAGCCCTCGTCCATGGTAAAGCGTTCCCGGTCCCAGTCACAGGAGGAACCGAGCTTTTTCAGCTGCTTAACGATCCTTCCGCCGTACTCTTTTCTCCAGTCCCAGCACTTCTCCAGGAACTTCTCTCTGCCAAGGTCCGCCTTGGTGATCCCCTGCTCTTTCAGGGACTCGATCACCTTGACCTCCGTTGCAATGGAGGCATGGTCCGTTCCGGGCTGCCAGAGGGCATTATAGCCCTGCATCCTCTTGTAACGGATCAGGATGTCCTGCATGGTATTGTCCAGGGCATGGCCCATATGGAGCTGCCCGGTGATGTTCGGCGGCGGGATCACGATCGTGAAGGGTTTCCTATCCGGATCCGGCTCCGCGTGAAAATATTTCTTCTCCTCCCATCTGGAATACAGACGGTCCTCGATTCCTCTGGGATCATAGGTCTTTGCCAGTTCTTTCATAACAGTCTCATGCCTCCTGCAGCCTTTGTACCATGTCATACAGCGCTGCTGCGCTGTTGAAGTTCGCCGGGATGATCTCCGATGCGGGGATGGAGATATCATATTCCTCGTTCAGTGCGCTGATGATCTGCAGAATATCAAAAGAATTCAGTATTCCGTCATCGATCAGGCCCGTGCAGTTCTCAAAATCGATATCATCGTTGACTTCTTTCAGGATCTCGATCAGTTCTTCCATGTTTTCTCCTTATAAAGCGGGGCTGCTCTTATCCGCCGCCCCATACCGGCCGCCAATGGTATTCAGGGGACTTGTTCCGATATGGCCCCTTGCCGGCTGAATGTCCGAATCACTATTATATAACACAATTCCCGGCAATGTTCTACTCAGGAACAGATAAATTCCTTCCGTTACGGAATAGGCGCCGATATTCTCAAATACCAGAAGATCGCCGATGGCGGGGCCATCCAGCTCGCAGGAGCGGATCAGGTCGTCGTTGACCGTGCACAAAGACCCGCAGACCGTATACTCGGCTGCGCCTTCCTGCCGCAGGATGCTGCCCGTCTTCAGGTGGCGCAGGACCGGCTTTTTCATGCCCATGATCTGCCCCAGATAGGAAACATGGTTGATCCCGCCGTCCGTAATGCAGTAATGCCTGTCTTCGTCCGACTTAAGGTCCATGATGCGCGTGATGTAGCTGCCGCACTCCGTGGCAAAGAACCGTCCCATCTCCACGCTGATATGACACCAGGACGCCGCCTCCCGAAGAAACGGCGCAATGCTTTCGGCCGGTGCCAGGGTATCGGAAAAATCGTCTCCTTCAAACAGCGGCACCGGAAGTCCCGGCCCGTATTCCAGCTTTTCAAGGATAAAGCCGTATTCGTCCCTGACTTTCTCAAAGAGTGTCCTGAGGCTTTCCAGTTCCTTCCTCTGGCGTTCAAAGCCCTTGTTCTTCCGCTGGGTCCCCACGAAATAGTGGATCCCTTCGATCCGAAGGTTCGGGAATTTCTCCCGCTCCCGGATCAGGTACAGGAGGTCTTCCTCGGACATGCCGAACTGCGATTTGGCGCTCTTTCTTAAAAGGACGGGAAAAACACGCCCCTCCTCCGAAGCTGCCTCCTGCAGAAGCTCTGCCTGCCGGATCGATTCCGCCGTATAGATGCCGGCGCCTGCATCCGCTGCATCCCGGATGTCCGGAAGCGTCCTGCTTACGCCCGAGTACACGATCCTCTCCCCGGGGACCCCAAGGCTTTTGCAGATCGTAAGCTCACCCGGACTGCATACCTCCAGGGAAAGCCCTTCTTCGAGCATCGCGGGGATCAGGAACGGATTGGCCTTGATCGAATAGGTCAGCGGAATCTGCGGTCCGAAGATCTCCCGGATCCTGCGGACCCTCTCCCGGAGCTTCTGCGTATCAAATACATAGAGCGGCGTTTCGTATTGTTCCGCCAGTTCTCTTAAGATCTCATCCCTCATAGATCATTCTTTCTTTATCAGTCTTTCTTCGCCTTACGGCTGCTGCCGGCATACATTGCAAACAGCGCCTGCCGGTCGATCTTCCCGTTCTTGTTGAGGGGCATTTCCTCCAGCGGCAGGACCTTTCCCGGGACCATGAAGGGCGGAAGGACGAGCTTTAATTCCTCCTCCAGCTCCTTTTTGCCGCGCTCTCCCGTATAGAACAGGACAAGCCTGTGTTTCGCGTCATCATAGATACAGCAGGCGCGGCTTACACCGTCCCTGGCCATGGCATTGGCCTCGATCTCTCCCAGCTCGATCCGGTGCCCCATGTGCTTGATCTGGAAATCCTTGCGGGAGACATACACCAGGTTCCCTTCCTCGTCATACCGGCCGATATCGCCGGTCCGGTACATTCTCTCCGGCCAGGCATCCGAAAGGGGATTTAACATGAAGGCGGCATCCGTTCGGACGGGGTCCTTGTAATACCCAAGTGCCAGGCACGTTCCCGCAACGCAGATCTCCCCTTCTTTTCCGGACTCGTCCTTCGTCACTTCCCGGTCGTTCTCATCCAGGAGGAAGACCTTTTCATTCGGGAAGGGGCGTCCTGCCGGGATCACCTCCGAAAGATCATAGTCCCTGTCTTCCAGCCGGAAATATGTACAGTTGCAGGTGATCTCCGTCGGGCCGTAAAGGTTGACGTACTGCGCCTTCGGAAGATACTTCTTCCAGATCTTCAGCTGTTTCACGGGCATGACTTCGCCGCTGAACATGACAAGGCGCACGTCCTTTGGCGTCTTGTATTCCAAGGCGTTCATGATGGAAACGAAGCACATGGCGCTGACCGCCCAGATCAGGACGCTTGCGCCGCAGTCCGCAAGATAATCCATCAGCTGCGCCGGGCGGCTGAAATATTCCCTCGGGATCAGCTGCACCTTTGCTCCCGCAAAAAGTCCGCTGTAGATATCCTTTACCGAAACATCGAAATCGAAGGGCGCCTGGTTCGCGAGGATATCTTCCTTTGCGATCCCGAACAGCGGGACAAAATGGGAAATGAACTCTATGACCGAGCGGTGCGCTACCGCAACGCCCTTTGGCGTTCCCGTGGAACCGCTGGTGAAGTTCACGTACAGGGGCATGGTATCCGTAAGCCCCTCCCGGATCTTCGCAAGCTTCTTTTCATCCTCCGGGGAAGGCCCGGAGACCGCAAAAAGATCTTCGATCCGGAGGATCTTTCCGGAATAAGAAAGCTCTGCCGCTTTCTCCTCATTCAGGCTGTCGGTGATCAGCACCGCGGGAGCCAGCACCTCCAGTGCCTTGTCCGCCCGCGCCGCCGGCTGCCGGACATCGATGAAACTGTAAAAGCCGCCGGCATACACTGCGCCGAACATCGCGGCAACGGCCGGCACGCTTTTCTCCATGTAAAAAGCAGCTGCCTCCTGCGGTTTCATAAGACCGGCAAGATAACTGCCGATGCTCTTAGCCCGCAGGCACAGATCGCGGAAGGTGATCTCCCCTTCAGGATCCGCAAACGCCGTCCGCTCCGGATATTCCTCCGCCGATCTTTCCAGAAACTGCAAAACATTCGTAAAATACATATATTCTCTCCTGCCTTCGCACAGTCTATTAAAGTATATCCTAATCCGAAAGCCTGCTCAACCTGCCCTGTTGCATAAATTAAAGAAATTCCGCCGCGCTGGAATTGTGCAGCCGCCTATGATAAGATGGCAGTGTTATTCTGACGATCACAGCACGGATTCGGTGTTTTCCATATGGATTTTCTTTCTCTTGCCTACATTCTTTTCATATGCCTTCTCATGCTTCTCTACTATGCCCTTCCCCGCCTGGTGAAGGGATCGGAGAACGCAAAATGGGGCATCCTTCTTCTTGCGAGCATCCTGTTCTATTTGATGAGCGGCCCCGCGAACCTTGTTTTTCTCCTGCTTACTTCCCTGAGCGTCTGGTACGGCGCCCGCAGGATGTCTTCCGTCACCGCCGCCTTAAAGGAAACGCTCCGGCAGAATAGCCCTTCCCGGGAAGAGAAAAAGGCCCTCCGGGCAGATGCGCAGAAGAAGAAAAAAAGGATCCTTTCGGCCGTCCTGATCCTCAACTTCGGGATCCTGGCATGGCTGAAATACAGCGGCAGTCTTTTCCCCGCAGGGACCATGACCTTCGGAAAGCTCCTGCTTCCCCTCGGCATTTCCTTCTATACCTTCCAGGCCTGCGGGTATCTCATCGATATTTACGGGGCAAAATATGAAGCGGAGGCTTCTTTTCCCCGCTTCCTTCTTTTCATCTCCTGGTTCCCGCAGCTGATCCAGGGACCCATCAACCGGTATGACAGGATGAAGGATTCTCTCTTCACCCCGCATTCCTTTGACCGGGAAAGGACCGTGCGGGCCCTCTTGCTGATCCTCTTCGGCCTGATGAAAAAATATGCCGTCGCCGACATGCTCTCCGGCCATATCAGTGCCGTTCTCGACCGGTATGTTTCGCAGGTGCCGGGCTGCATGATCATCACGGCGATCCTGATGTATTCCGTCCAGCAGTACGCGGATTTCTCCGGCGGCATCGATGTCGTCCTGGGCGTCTCCTCCCTTTTCGGCGTCGAGATGATGCCCAACTTCCGCCAGCCCTATTTTGCCGTTTCTCTCGGTGATTTCTGGAGAAGGTGGCATATCTCCCTGGGCGCCTGGATGCGGGACTATGTATTCTATCCCTTTGCCCTGACAAAGCCGATGCAGCGCTTCGGCAAATGGTGCTCGAAGTTCGGAAAGCATTTCGGACGCGTCATGCCCGCCTGCATCGCCAATATCCTGGTCTTTTTCATCGTCGGCATCTGGCACGGGAGCGAGCTCCACTACATCGTATGGGGCCTCTATAACGGCCTTGTCATCGCCCTCTCCGACCTGACGGCACCCGTCTGGGAAAACATCGGCGCTGCCCTGAAACTTCCGGCGCACCCGAAAGGCCTCCATCTGTTCCGGATCCTGCGCACCTTTATCATCGTCAATATCGGCTGGTATTTCGACCGCATTACCGACACGGCGGAGGCCTTCCGCTGCCTTGCGCGCAGTCTTACCGCCTTTTCCGCGGACGAGTTCGGCATCGCCTTCCGCAACTGCATCATCAGCGAAGGCGGCGGCGCCTTTACGGCCCTGGGGAGCCTCGGGACCGCGGCGGCCGGAACAGTGCTGATTTTTGTCTTCAGCCTTCTGAAGGAGAAGGGCAGGGGTCCCATGGACCTGCAG
>CAMNCY010000055.1 GCA_946534785.1 uncultured Lachnospiraceae bacterium
TCCGGTCGCTCCGCGCCAGCATCATGAGCTGGGTATACAGGTTTTCCTGGCCGATTGCCATCTCCTCCTGACTTTTCCTGAATTCCCCGGAAAGCTCCTCCCAGTTCTCGTATCCTTCTTCTCCCCTGTGGTCCGCAAGATCTTTATTGTCCGCAAGCCACTGCGCCATGAAATCGGAGACCTTTTCAGCCCCCGAGATATTCATATGGCCGTTATCGATGAGGTCCAGGTCCAGATCGATCACATCCGTTCCCAGAAGATTCAGGCACGGAACGCCGTACTCCTCTGCGATCTCTTCTGCCATCCAGGCCGCCTGCTGGTCCGATGCCGATGCATTGAAGGGCAGTGTCATAAGGACCGGTTCGATCCCCGCCGCCTGGCATTCTTCGATCATTTTCCGAAGATACTGCGTTCCCACTGTTTCTTTGAAAGTATCCCGGTCCTTTTCAGCCCGCAGATAGTTGATTTTCCGGTTATAGACCGTGTATTTGAAATCGGCTCCCATCAGGCGGTTGACCCTTGCCGTATCCGTGAGCCTCCGGAAATCATTCTCATCCAGTTCCTTCCACCTGTCGTGGTAGACCTGGAAGTCGAACAGGAATTCCTTCCTGGTCTCGCTTTTCTCAAACAGGTCCCGGAGGGCCTCCCATTTCAGCTTCGTAAGGGGATAGTTGTCAAGGTTCAGGTGAAGCTCCGATTTATCCCCGTTCGCCTCCGGCGCATCCTGGTAGAAGACATCGTCATCCACCATATAAGTGTCGATCATGACGACCTTCGGATGGCAGTACTGCAGCGCCAGCTTCAGGTTCCAGTAGCTCGTCTTCAGGACGGCGCTGTATCCGCCGAGGTCATAGGAAGTGATCCCCGCCTTCTCATAGATCCGGAGCGGGTTGATTCCGTTGATAACATGGGAGGATCCCACCCACAGTACATCCAGGTGGCCCTTTTTCGCCTCCTCCATAAAGACCGCGTTCTTCTCGTAGGCTGTTTTTCTCTCGGTCAGAAGAGAGACGCCCCTGATACAGACGGCAAGTATGCAGATGAACAGGATCACTCCTGCCAAGGTGCGCCAGATTGCTTTTTTACTGTTCACGTAACCGTACTCCTCCCGGTCCCGGCAAAGGACCGGTCCTGTGATGATCTTCTGCGGCAGTTCCTGCCTGCTGCCTGTCAGAACTGTGAATAAATGAAGCTTTCCGCATTATAGCCCGGTCCCCAGAGACCGAAGGTAAGGACAATGAGGATCAGCAGAATGTATACGGTCCAGCGAAGCCATATCCCCTGTCCCATAAGCTTCTGCCGGATCCCGATATGGTTGTAGTTCGCGATATCCTTGACAAAAAGGAGAAGGAGCGCCGCTGCCGCAATGATAAGGTCGGGCGTATCCAGTCCGAGAAGGGAAGGGAAAGACCCCGATACCGCGGCGGAATTTCCCCCGAACATCCCGGAAATGATGCTCCGGGCCGTACCGAAGGTCCCCGCGCGGAAGAAGATCCAGGCAAAATTCACCAGAAGGAAGGTCGTGATCCTTTTCAGGAGACGGTGGGAGAACACGCTCCTGTCCACGTGAAAGAGATCCACGAGCCCATCCCGCAGCGGCATGAGCACCGATCCCGCCACCTGGTACAGTCCGTGGAGAAGGCCCCAGGCAACGAATGTCCATGCGGCCGCATGCCACAGGCCGCTGACCGCGAACACGATCAGGATATTGATCATCTTGCGCAGCGTCCCCTTCCGGTTCCCCCCGAGGGGGATATACAGGTAATCCCTGAACCACCGGGAAAGGGAGATATGCCATCTTCTCCAGAATTCGGCTATGCTTTCGGAAAAATAAGGCGTTTGGAAATTATCCATGATCCGGATGCCGAGGACCCTGGCCGCCCCGATCGCCATATTGCTGTATCCCGCAAAATCGCAGTAGATCTGCAGCGTATAGGCAAGGGATGCCAGGAACAGGATCCCGCCGGAATATCTGGCAGGATCGGCATACACATGGTCCGGGATCATGACGAGCCGGTCCGCCAGGACAAGCTTCATAAAAGCGCCCCACAGCATCATCAGAAGACCCTGCCGGACATTGTCAAAGCGGAACGGCTGACCTTCCCGGAACTGGCCGGAAAGATTCCCTTCCCTTTCGATGGGTCCGGACTGGACCGTCGGGAAGAATGACAGGAACAGGGCGATCCGGAGGATGTTCCTTTCCGGATTCTTTCCCCTGTAGCAGTCGATGAGATACCCCGCCGCTTCAAACACATAAAAGGAAATGCCGACGGGAAGGATCACGGAAAGTGCGCGGTCCGATGCGGACAGGCCGAGGAACCGTGCAAGAGAAACGATCGTGGAAGAAAGGAATCCGAGATATTTGAAATATCCGAGGATCCCGATGATCAGGACCAGTCCCAGTGCAAGCACCTTCCGGGACCCCCTGACCTTTAAGGAAACCGCATACGTGATCAGGATGACCGAAAGGAGGACCGGCAGCGCTTTCAGGTCGATCAGCGCATAGAAGCACATACCGGCCGCAAGAAGCCAGATATACCGGAACCTTCCCGGGATCAGATAGTAGACCGTACTTATAATGAAAAAGAACAACAGGAACTCTATGGATATAAACTGCATATGACCACCCTTTCGCAGTCATTGTATCATGAAAGTGTATCCGCTGCAGGCCCGCCGCTTACGCCATAAGTTCGCACTCGAACAGGAAGGAGGCAAGGGCCGGCACCTGCATCCGGAAGGTCCCGGAAGCTGTCCCGTCCTCCCGGATCACTTCGCCCCGGATCTTACTTCCGAAAACGTCCGTCCCGGACTTCGGCCCGAAAGCCCCCGCAAGGCCAAGAGGCAGGTCGATCGTCCGCTCCTCTTCCTCCATCGAAATGATGCCGGCATAGGTCCTCTCCCCGTCAAAGCGGGCGATGGCAAGGATCCTGCCCTCCGCATAGAGGAGCTGCGCGCTTCCCGAAGCAAAGGCGCCCACGTTCCTCCGAAGGCCCGTCATGGTCTTGATGGTCACATAATGCTTTTTCCCTTCTTCATCCGGCTCGTTCCAGGGCATGGGATAGCGGAATCCGTGGTCGTGATACGTATAGCCGCCGATAGCCCTCTCATCGCCGTAATAGATGCAGGGGATCCCGGGCCAGAGAAGCTGCGCCACGACGGCGCTCTTCCACTTTTCGAACCCGATGCTGTCAAAATTGTGCATCCTGGGAATGTCGTGACTGTCGAACAGGTTCATCTGGCAGTCCGCAAGAAACTGCGGGATCTTGGCGTAATGCTCTCTTGCCCTGGCCGCGGCATCCTTTGCCGTCATCGTATAATGCACACCGCCAAGGAGCGGCTGCCGGTTCAGGAAGGGGTCTCCCAGGCCCGCGAACTGCCGGATCACACGCCCGAAGCCGAAATAATTCATCGGCGTCGTCCAGAGGTCTCCCTGCAGGTACTCCGCCTTGTCGCCCCATTCCTCCGCAATGATCATGGCATCCGGGTTCTCCTCCCGGATCGCGGCGCACAGCTCCTTCCAGCACTCGTCCGCCACCTGGACGCGTCCGTTCCTTGCAAAAACATCCGCCACGTCAAAGCGCCAGCCGTCGATGCAATACGGCGGCTGCAGCCATTTGCGCAGGACCGAATGTTTTTCCCTCCAGACCTTGTCCCGAAGCTCCATGCTCGTATAGTTCAGGGTCGGGAGCGTATCGACGCCCAGCCAGCACTGCAGGTACCCGTCCTCCTGCCGGAAATAGTAGGGCCGCCCTTCCTTCACCCATTTATGCTCGATGCCGGTATGGTTGATGGAGATGTCCAGGATGATCTTCATCCCCGCATCGTGCACCGCGCGGCACAGGCGCTCCAGGGCCTCGTCTCCGCCGAAATGCGGGTCCACATGCTCATAATCGATACAGTCGTATTTATGGTTGGAATACGCCGCAAAAACAGGATTCAAATACAGCACCGTGACCCCGAGATCCTGAAGATACGGGAGTTTCTCCCGGATGCCGTCCAGGTCCCCGCCGAAAAAGTCCAGGGACTTTGCTTCATCATAGGTATAGGGAATGTCGTCCCAGTTCCTGTGCACCGGCTTATTTCCCCGGTATTCGAATTCCCCGTCCTGCACATCGTTGGAAGGATCTCCGTTCGCAAAGCGCTCCGGGAAGATCTGGTACATGACCGCGCCGTCCGCCCAGGAGGGCTTCCGGAAGTCGGTCCGCAGGCGGAAATCGTAGGTATGGTCGGGAATGTAAGTGGTCAGGCCGTTCTGCGTATAGAAATACACCGTATCCTTTGCCGCAAGACAGAAGTAATAACAGAGCCGGTATTCGGTGACCGGGACCCTGGCCGTATAATAAACAAGCCCGTGCTCTTCCTTTGTCGGAAAGGCCTCGTCATATCTTTCGAGGCCGTCGGGGAGGGACATCACCATGACATGTTCCACCGGCGCCTCTTTCAGGAAGCGGATACGGATCTCCACCGTATCCCCGATGCGGGGCGCGGGATCGGAGACGAATGTCTTTGTGCCGTCACTGTAGATGCTGTCAAGCCAGTTAAGCATACGATATCTCCTTCTGAATGAGTGCCGCCTGTCACCGAAGGACCAGGCAGTCGTACCGGACCGCCTTACCCGTAATGGAATAGTCCGGCTTTCTTCCCGCAAGGTGCGCGCCCCTGGCGGGTCTTTTGATAATGATCCTGCGGGGCTCTGCCGTAAGGGCGGCGGACAGGAGCTCCTCTTCGTTCCCGCAGGGGCGCTCGAGCCTCTGCAGGAGCTGGAATTTCTTTTTGATCAGGCCGCTCTTGGCTCTTTCGGGGAACATGGGATCCAGGTAGACAATGTCCGGATGGAAGCGCCCGCTCTTTAGGGCCGCGATACTGTCCTCCTCATGGAGCACAAGCCTCTCTGTGGTGCCGGCAAGCCTTTCATCGAGGGCCGCCCGTCTTAAGGCGTCCCGAAGGAGCGCAGCGATCACGGGATCCTGCTCAAACATATGGACCTGAAAACCCGCGGCTGCCAGGATCACGGAATCCTCCCCGAGGCCCGCCGTCGCATCGACCGCAACGGGCGCATCGCCCGCATCGCGGAGCTTTGCCGCCTTTGCCAGCATCTCGTGCTGCCATTTCCCGTTTTCGATCCTGGGAAGCATCGTGCGAAGATCCGGAAGGAGCTTCAGGTCCCCTCCGCAGAGGGAGAGTCCTTCCTCCGTCATGGCAAGACGGGGCTCTTCCAAGGGCATCTCAGCAGCCCGTTTCCGCGTCATGCTCATGAAAGCTTCTCCGACATCCAGCCCGCGATATCGGCAAAGACTCTCTCCCGGTCCACCTCGTTCAGGATCTCGTGCCGGTCATTTTCATACAGCCTGCAGTCGACATCTGTAAGCCCGGCATCCAGGTACAGCTTCCTTGCAAGCTCCACGCCCTCGCCGAGATCTCCCACGGGGTCGTCCGATCCCGAGACCAGAAGAAGCGGAAGGTCCTTCGGGAGCCTTCCCGCATACGCGCTGCTGCAGGAGCGGCTCACCGCCTCCATCAGCCCCCGGTAGCCGTTCAGCGTAAATACATAGGTACATTTGGGGTCCCGGTAATATTTTTCCACGATTTCCGTGTCCTTCGTAAGCCAGCTCCTTGCCGGCTCTTTCCCGGTAACGTCGAACTTCTTATAGGAAGCTCCGTAGGTCATGTTCTGGATCATGCGGCTCCGGAAACGTTCTCCTCTGAGGAACGTGAGGATCCGGATCAGGGTAAAGGCAAGATTCGTGGTCTTTTCGGGCACAAAGCCGGTCCCCATGATGATGGCGCCGGCAAGGCCGCTCCCGTGCTCCGCAAGATAGGTCCGAAGAAGATAGGAACCCATACTGTGCCCCAGCATGAAATAGGGAAGGTCCGGCCACTCCGTATGGGCGATGCCGCGCAGCCGGTCCATATCCTCCACCAGTGTATTGCAGGGATCCTCGGAAAAATATCCCCAGTCCTTCACGGAAAGGACGGACTCCCCGTGCCCCAGGTGATCGTGGCCGTAGACGGCAAAGCCCTGCTCATTCAGGTACGCGATAAAGGGAAGGTACCTCTCGATGTACTCCACCATCCCGTGCGTGATCTGCAGCACGGCCTTCGGGGCTCCGTGATCCGGCAGGCACCGGATGGCGTGGATCTGTGTTTTGTTATCGGATGACGGAAAAGTAAATTCCTCTCTCATGATATCTCCCTTTGTATCTCTTTGCCGTTCCCGCCGGCTTCCGCCGTAAAGAACCGCTTCCAGAGCACCGCGAGCGCGATCAGCGAAAGCAGCGTTACGATACAGCCTGCCCTGAAGCCCGGCGTTATGTACCGAAGATCCAGCCTGCCGCTCTCCCCTTCTGTCTTCAGGTAGGTCAGCGCGCCGAAAATTCTCTCCTGCTGCAGCTTCTTCCCGTTCAGGACCGCCTTCCAGCCCTCATTCTGCGGGATCGTGACAAGGACCCCGTCCGTTCCTTCGGGCACTTCGCAGGTAAGATGCGTGGAGGAGAGTTTTACCGTCTCCGGCATGCCGCCCCAGGTATTCCGGAAGTCTTCCCCGGCCCTTGCAAGCGCTTCTTCATCCTCCGACATGAACATGATCTTGCCGATAAGGTTGTCCGAATCATGGAGCAGGATCTTAAAGCGGAAGCTCTCTCCCTCCGCGAACCTGCCAAGATGCAGGATGCGCCGGTTGCCGACATTGGCAAAACTGCCGATCGATGTGCCGTCGACCTGAAGTTCCAGGTTCTGCGGCCTCTCATCCGGCGTTGTCAGGTAGAAATACACCTCCCCGTCGATCCGGGGCGTGACAACGCATTCCATGCTCCCGTCCTGCGTCCCGTCCAGAGGAGAATAGGTACCATCCTTATATACGACTCTGTCCAGCGTCCATTCACCGGTATCGGCGGGAAGGAACGTCTCCTCCTCCGATCCCGTCTCAAACTGCAGAAGCCCTGTCTGCATGGCAAAAGGATCCGCCTGCGTGTCGTTTTCCCGAAGGTCCATATGAAAAAGGATCTTGTTCGGAGCCTTTGCAACGGGCACCGCGACCGGCAGGACCGTTCTTCTTTCCACGTAGGAATCCCTGGTCTCCATGACGTATTTCACGCCCAGGGCGGCGTCCGCGGTCTTCGTGTTCCCGCTTCCGTAATAGACGTACATGCTGTTGGACTGATAGCCCATCTGCTCGAGGAAGGCGATGACGCTGACCGGCGTATTGGAATCATAATGGGAGATGCCGTAATAGTCATACAGCATGCTGTCGTTCTCGGTACGGCCTTCCCACTCCCCGATCCGGTAGAAACTGTGATCGCTTTCTTTGATCTTCCGGACCGTCTCTCCCGTCCTTGCGGCAATGTCCTGAAACTCGCTGTTTTTCAGGAGGGAACCCCGGAAGACCTTGTAGATCTCATACTGGTTGGCTTCCAGGTCCGCCAGCTGCAGAAGGCAGATCAGAAGGAAGCAGATCCGTACGATATGGGTATGGGGCACAGCGGGCCCGGCGCCGGTCTTCTGTGCGTTCCCCTCACCGGTCTCTTGTGCATTCCCCTCCCCGGCCGCATGGCGGCGGATCGCAAGGTACGCCGCTCCGATGAGCAGGATCGCCCCGAAGAACAGGAAGAGGTTCACCAGGATCCTTTTTCGTCCGAGGCTCTCCAGGTGGTGCAGGATCAGCAGCATATTCATCATGATAACGAACAGGACGGAAAGGACCATCAGGAGCTTTCCCGCCGCGGGATGGGAGATCTCACGGCCTTCGGCGCTTTTTTCCAGGGACATGACGCCCTTGACCGCGCATTCGACCAGAAGGAAAACAAAGAGGAACGCATACCGGTATTGATACCCTGAAGGCTCTGTCCCGGCATGCCAGAGAAGATCCAGCTTCGCCGTGCAGAAGCTGACCATCAGGATCGCGAACAGAAGGAACGCCGCCGCCTTCTCCCGGAGGGATACATGACGGCTCCCGAAAAAGAGGGCAAGGAGCAGGATCATGAGAACCCCGGCCGCGATGTGCGGATTCCCGTGCATGATCTCCTTCGTGTCGATCGCAAAGGAAAACAGCCCGGACAGGACCCGGAAAACATCCAGATTCTTCAGGGTGACCGCAAAGCCGGAGGAGATGCTGTCCCTGGTGGAGCCGCCCAGCTCCAGGAGCGCCGGGATCCATAAAAAGGCCGGGATGCAGCAGGCCGTGACCGTTGCGAGGACCGTTCGCAGGAAGATCCGCCCCCTGTTCTTCCGGACAAGGAGCGCAAGGGAAATGAAGAAGCGGAGCGCCGCGAACAGGAGGATCATATAGGTGATGTAATAATTCAGATACAGGGAAAAGGCGACCGCGGCGATATACCTTCCGCACCCCTTCCCCTCCAGGAGCCTCTCCAGACCGTCGATGACAAGGGGCGCCATCATGATGGCGGAGATCCACATGAGGTTGCAGATGATGCCCATCATGTAAGGGCACATCGCATAGGAGGTGGAAAACAGGACCGACCGGACGTCCCTGCAGTACCGCTGCAGGAAGAGGTTCATGGTAAGTCCGCAGAGGGAGATCTTCAGGACGACCAGCGCCGAAATGACAAGGGGATAGGAAGACCTCGGCGCAAACCGGAAGACGATAAGCAGAGGGCTTGTCAGGTAATAGGCAAACATCCCCAGCGTGCTTTCCCCGAGGCTTGCACTGAAGGAATAAAAGGGAGAATTGCCGCCGCTTCCGAAAGTGGCGCGGTAGGCGTAAAAATCTATATACTGCCGCTTCATGTCCGCGACAATGAAGGTATTGTCGCCAAAGGGCGTGATATGGGAAAGGATAAGGAGCCCCGTCATCATCACAAAGGGCACAAGAAAAGACAGGAGGAGAACGATATTCCTGTCTGCATACCATTTTCCGCGGACCGCCGGGTCCTTCGCTGACATGTTCATAACCTACTCCACACGAAGATCCTTACTGAGCCGGATGGCTGCCTGCGCTTCCCTGTCCCTCGCCGGGGATTCGAAGAACACGCGGTCGTTTCCGGCACTGATGTAAGGCGCTTCTTCTTCCGAAACGCCGCCCGGGTGAAAGAGGATCTCAAGATCGCACTTTTTCTCTTCCGCTCTTCTTACCGCTTCCGGAAAAAGAGCGCTCACCGGTTCATAAAACATATGTCCGGAAAGCATGACGCCCATGAAATACTGATGCTGCAGCGCACCGGCAAGGGCCGGGTATTTCCGGATATTCCGTCCCGCAAGATAATTCAGGATCAGGACCTTGATACGGTTCACGAACGGGATCTGAACGGCGGCGCCGCCCGTCCTGTAAAGCGATGTATCCTCAAAGGGGACCCGGATCCTACGGACGGAAAGCCCCTCTTCTTTGATGATATCGGCCATGGCATCAAAAACGATAGGGAGCATGTGATAATGCACATGCCCGTCCAGGTTCAGTTCCTCCCCGTGACCGCTCTGCCGGCAGCATTCCCGGCATCTTTGGATCTGGGCCGAAAGCTCCGTCCGGACCTGCTTTTTCATCTCCCTGTAAGAGGAAGACCGCTTCGGCAGGTAAGAGACCAGAAGGAGTTTTCCGAAGGAGATGTCGAAAAAGCCCTTTTCATTTACCAGCAAAGGGACCTCTTCCTTCGGCGAAAGAGGTGCTCCTTCCACAAGATTCAGGTGGACCGTGACCCGTACATCCTTCGGGAGCTTCTCCATCAGCTCCGGCAGGTACGGGCTGTTCGGCATGATGCTGACGCCGTTTACCGCGCCCTCCCGGATGCAGGCAAGGATACGCTCTGTCTGGTTCGGGAAAAGTCCGTAATCATCCGCATGTATTTCAATTTCAGGTGTTTTTCCCATTACTCTCCGGACCCTTTTTCCATTCTGTCCGCGGCCGTCTTCTCCGCCGCCGTTATTTCATTGATGATGAATTTCGGCCTTCCCTTCACTTCGTCATAGATCAGGGATATATAGTAGCCGATCAGTCCGAGGCTGATCATCAGCATGCTGCCCGTGATCGCCTGGAAAAGGATCACCGTGGTAAAGCCGGCTTTCGATGCTCCCCGCAGCCACGTGATCAGTGCTTCGAGGGCAAGGGGGATCGAAACCAGGAGCATGACCGCGCCCATGACCGTGACCAGCTGCAGGGGCGCAGAGGTAAAGGAGGCCACATTCCGGAAGCCGTACCGCAGGAGCTTTGCCTTCGTCCATTTCGTTGCGCCGGCTCTTCGCTCCTCCACATCATAGGAGACCTGTGCGGTATTAAAGCCGATCCAGGAGGACAGCGCCCGGAAGAAGGCGTTCCGCTCCCGCATGTTGACGAGCACCAGGACCGCCTTGCGGTCAAGGAGCTTGAAATCGGAGGCCCGTGACATATCGATCCCGGTGGCATCGCTCATGAGCCTGTAGAAAGCCTTCGCTTCCATATGGTAGATCGGGGATTCCTTTCCCCGGCTGTTCTTTACGCCTTCCACCACTTCGTACCCCTGCTCCCACAGGCGGTACATCTCCACCAGCTTTGCCGGCGGATGCTGCAGATCGCAGTCCATGACGGCGGCACAGTCCGACCCTGCCGCTTCGCAAAGCCCCGCGTAGATCGCGGATTCTTTCCCGAAATTCCGGGAAAAACGGATGCCGCGTACGGAAGCGTTTGTCCCGGAAATGTTTTGGATCTTCTCCCAGGTCGCATCCTTCGATCCGTCATCCACGAACAGGATCTCATGCGGGATCCCGGCTTTTGCCAGGACTTCCCCCACGGTCTTTGCCGCAAGATCGATCATGTCTTCTTCGTTATAGGCAGGTATGATCACCGTAAGCATACATAGCTCCCCCGACAGATGCTGATCAGCATTTCATAATCTTTTTCATTGTACCACTGTTCCGGCATCTGCCCCACAAGAATTCAGTTTTGCCGCCATTTGTCATTGACTTGTCACGACCGGGACTGCCTTATCCGCCCACATCGGGATGCATATCCCGTGCGAACTTGCTATAATAAAAACAGGCGATTCAAGGCGGAGCCCGCATATATTCAGACAACACGCGGGAGTATACCGCCCGGTAGTCATGTTTTGCAAGAAATCATAAAGGAGGAACCACTATGCAGCGCATTATCAGAAAAGCAGCCGCCATCCTGACGGCCTGCCTTGTTTCCGCCGCTTTTGTCGTGTCCGGTGCGGCAGACACCGCCATTTCGGCCGAAGCCGCCACCTATAAGGATGCCGGCTATTATACCCTGGTCCGCATGGTCGAAGACGGCGATGAGATCGACCTTTCCATGATGGAAATGCTCGGCATGAAATGCGGTCTTGTCCTCGAGGACGACGGCACCGGCTTCCTGTACATGGACGCTGACGTTTCGGAACTTACCTGGGAAGACGGAAAGATCGTAGCGGACGGTGACACGATGGAATATACCATCAAAGACAAGGTCCTGACTGTCGGCTCGGAAGAGGACGGCATGATCATGGATTTCAAAAAGTCCAATGAAAAGGCGCCCACCAGAGAATCCGTAGCGGAAGAGTCATCCGAATTCATGGAGAAGCTCGATGCCATTGATTCCATTGACCCCGAGAATATGAGCGAAGAAGATGCCATGGCCTTCCTCTCCTATCTCATGGGCATGCAGGGCGGAGAAGGGGATTATGAGACGCCCCGGAAAGAGGTCGCCGTCGTCGGCGCCGTTGCCGACCTGATGGATGCGATCGCCGACAATACGACGATCTACCTTCTGCCCGGTGTCTACAACATCACGGAATGGCTGGAAGTGAACAAGCTTCCCGAATGGGATAAGTACACAGACTGGGAAGAGCATGCAGAGGACGAGCCCGGCATCTACGTCTCAAAGGAATTTGACGGAGACGAAGCCGTGATCTTCAATATCGACGGTCTTTCCATCATCTCCCTCGACAAGGACGATCCCGCCGAGATCGTCGTGGAGCCCCGCTACGCCGACGTCCTGTCCTTCGTCGACTGCGACGATCTGACGCTGGACGGCCTCATCCTCGGCCACACGGAAGAGGAAGGCTCCTGCACGGGCGACGTCCTGTCGCTGAATTACTGCTATGACGTTGCCGTCCGCAGCACCGAGCTTTACGGCTGCGGCGCTTATGCCTTTACCATCGAAGACTGCAATCATCTGCAGCTCACAGACTGCGAGATCCACGACTGCACCTACGGCTGCGCCGTGATCGACGATACGGACGATATGGTCGTACAGCGCTGCAACTTCCATAACTGCAGGGAATTCACCATGTTCGAGCTGAACGAGAGCGACGTACGCTTTATCGGCTCGACCTTCAGGAAACTGGACGGCCACCTGCTTTCCATCGACGATGACTGCAGCGTGGAATT
>CAMNCY010000056.1 GCA_946534785.1 uncultured Lachnospiraceae bacterium
AGGCGGCGGCGCCTTTACGGCCCTGGGGAGCCTCGGGACCGCGGCGGCCGGAACGGTGCTGGTCTTTGTCTTCAGCCTTCTGAAGGAGAAGGGCAGGGATCCCATGGACTTGCAAAAAAAGCCCCTCTTTGTCTACGCCATGCTGATGCTGGTCCTCATCTCCTTTGTTTTCACTACGAATGCGGGAGGTTTCCTGTATGCGAATTTCTGACGCTTTTTGCCGGAAGGCGGCCTTCCTGCTGCTTCCCGTCATGATCCTGGCGACCAGCGCGGTCCTTTCTTTCCTGCTGGAGCCTTACCAAAGCTCATCCGACAGGATGTGGACCGGCTACCGGGACTGCCCTGCAATTGAAAGAGTCTATACGGGCACCAGCCAGGCGCTCTCTGCCATCGATCCCGAATCCTCCATGGAACAGGACGGCATCGCCGCCTACAATATGGCGACCAACATGCAGTCTTTTGCCGACTCTTATGAAGTCATCCGCTGCGCCGCAGAGGATCATCACATCACGGAGGCGGTCCTTGCGATCGATCACGAGATGCTGGATACGGACCGGTATGACAATTTCCGGGCGGATGCGAGTTTCTGGCACGGAAAGGGACGGATCTCCTCCTTCCCCGAAAGATGCCTGGATACCTTTGCCTTCGTGACAGACCCCGCTTTTATCGGAAAACCGGCCTCCGTCACCTATTTCTTCCCCTGGATCTACAACCGTTCCGGAAATATCGCGGGGAACGTGCGGGATAAGCTTTCCGGAGTTGAAACGGATGCAGAAGGTGTCCGCACGGCCTACGGGTTCGAGCCTTCCGATGAGACCATCGATCCTTCGCAGGCATTCATTTCCCTTGCCGAATCAAAGGAATGGACCGACGGACATCCGGAACTGGCTTCCATGGCCATTTCCGAAAGCAATAAAAAAGAGCTTGCAAGGATCTGCAGGCTCTGCCGGGACAACGGGATCCGCCTTACGGCCATCGTCGTCCCCTATCCGAATTTTATGAGTATCCACAACGCCTACAGCTACCGCGACATGACGGAAACGCTGCGGGAGCTCTTTGCCTCCGAAAGCTTTGCCTTCTATGACTTCAACCTGATAGATCCTTCCTTCTACGAAAAGGACTATTCCGACTTCAAGGACGTGGGCCACATGAACAGCAGGGGCGCCGCAAGATTTTCCGCTTTCCTTGCGGATTTCCTGGAGCAGGCGAAGGAAAAAGACATGCAGGATGCCTTCCTTTACGACTGGCTCTCCTCCACGGCCGCGAACAGGTGATAGGCCTCGCTTTCGAGATACTCCTCCTTGGTACCGAAGAAGAGCTGTCCCTTCCTGCCGATGTGCAGGATCATGGAGGCTTCCGCCACTGCCGTATGCACGTCATGGGACACCATGATGATCGTCACGCCTTCCGCGTTCAGGTCCCGGATCAGCTGATAGAATTCCGCCGTCACCACCGGGTCCAGTCCCGTTACGGGCTCGTCCAGGATCAAAAGCTTATTGGTCGCACAAAGCGCCCTTGCCAGAAGCACCCTCTGCTGCTGGCCGCCTGAGAGATCCCGGTAGCTCTTGTTCCTGAGGTTCCAGATCCCCATCTTCTCCAGCATCTGCCTGGTCTTCTTTTTCTCCGCCTCCTGATAGAACGGCCTTCTGCCGATCGAGGAAAGGTTCCCGGAAAGCACGATCTCCCATACGTCCGCGGGAAAATCCCGCTGGATCACCGTATGCTGCGGAAGGTATCCGATCTCCTGCTCTTCCAGCCCGTCCGCGTATTCGATCTTTCCGGAAAGAGGCTTTATCAGATGGAGGAGCGTTTTCATCAGAGTGCTCTTTCCGGCGCCGTTCTCGCCGACGATGCACAGATAATCTCCTTTATTCACTTCAAAATGAATATCGCCGGTGACGACCTGTCCCTCATAGCCGATATCCACGCCGTTGCAGGTGATGTATGCCATGGTCTTCCCCTCCGATGCGGGATTTTCCTCCATGATACGGAAAGGGCAGCCGTTTTGCAACAGCTGCCCGTGCCTGTAATGATCTTATAGATATAGAGCCGTATCAGATCTCCGCCTTCCAGAGTCCGTGCAGATTGCAGTACTCATAGACCGCTTCCGGCTTCTCACCGTCGAGAAGCGCAAAAGCAGCCTTCGGCGCTGCGCCCGGTACCAGCTCCTTCTGTGTGAAGCCCTGGTCTGTCTGCAGCCCGATCCACTGGATATAATGTGCGTCCAGCATCGGATGCTCGACCGAACCGACCGTTACGTTCACGATATTTCCGTCGACGGTAAAAGCAGGAACATGCTTCTCACGTGCGCCGTCGGATGTTCCGGCGACCAGCTCTTCCATGGGCTCCCCGCAGCACTTGGTGGGACATGCGCTGTTCTTCACCATGTGGACGATCTTACCGCAGCCCTTGCAGATATAAAATTTTACTTCCATAATGCGACCTCCTGTTAAAAACCAGCCTGATGATCAAATTGATCTATGAACAGTATTATACAGGATATTTCGCCCGTCTTCCACAGGTGCGGACAGGATCAGTCCTCATCCAGATAAAAATCACCGGAAGACACAAGGTCCTCATAGACCTTTGCGGACATGATGACCATATCGGCATATCCGTTCTTTGTAATGATGATCGGGTCCTTGGATTCACTGCACATCTTGGAAATTTTCGTCGTGTCCTTCAGCGAAGTAATGGGAATGATCTTCGGCATGTTTGTGGTCATTTTTTTCTCCATTTCTTATAACTCCCTTCAAGTATTCGCCCTTTTCTATAGGTAGTTTACATCTCCCCAAAATAAAATGCAATAATTATTTTGCCATTATTATCACTTTTTACTATCCGTAAATTTACTATAAAAATTCCATTAACAGGACAATTCCGTGCAGTCAAAAAAGCGGCCCGGAGGTCCGGACCGCTGTCTGTTATTCCTGATCTCAGATTTTTTGTCTGACTGCCGCTTTCCGCACAGGCAATGCACCCAGTCTCTGCGTAAGCGTCCCCGGACTTTCCGGCCGGCATTCAGGACTTTCCGCCGAACATACTGATCAGGCTGCCGAGATTCCCGAGATTTCCGAGGCTTCCGAGATCAAAGCCTTCACCGTCGGAAGAATCCTCTCCCTTTTTGCCGGACTCCGCGAACTTTTCAGCCCCTTTCAGAATAACGGCTTTCATGACATCGCTGCATTCACGGAAATTCAGGATCAGTTTTTTCTCATCCCGGGAAAGCTTCAGCTGCGTCGATGCCGTTGTCTTTTTAGCTGCCGCAGTTGTGGTCTTCTTCGCCGCAGTCGTCTTTTTGGCTGCCGCAGTTGCGGTCTTCTTCGCCGCCGTTGCCGCCGCTTTTTTCGCCGTTGTTGTCGCGGTCTTCTTCACTGCCGTCGTTGCAGCCGCCTTGGCCGCCGCCGTTGCCGTCTTCTTCACCGCTGTTGTCGCTGCCTTTTTCGCCGTTGCCATCGTATTCCTCCCGGGCTTGTCACCCATGTTCCCATGAATGGAGATCATTCCGGACGAAAGCGTTCGTCCGGGTCCAGCGCTCTTATGTATCTATTTTACCTATACGGAAAAATGCTTTCAATGGGTGAAGCCCTTTCTTTTCCGCGCGGCATCGATCAGGGACTGGGCTTCATCCAGGGCTTTGGGAAGATATTCGCTCTCCCATTCCCTGCCGGCCTTTTCCAGCTTTTTGATCTCGGACCACTCCCGCACGGCTTTTCCGGAAGCATCCGTAAGGGCCGCGCCAAAGACGTGGGGGTGCCTTCGCACCATCTTGTCGCTGACGCAATTCATCACGTCCTCGATCGTAAAAAGGCCTTCCTCCTCTGCAAGCTGCGCATGGAACATGACCTGTAAAAGAAGGTCTCCCAGTTCCTCCTTCAGGCTGTCCGGCGATCCTGTCTCCTGCAGGATATTGATCCCCTGGATCACTTCCGCCGCTTCCTCCAGGCATTCCGGCTTCAGGCTCTCATGGGTCTGGACCCTGTCCCAGGGACAGCCGTCCTCTGCCCGAAGCGCCCGGACGACGCCCGTAAGCCGCTCGAACCCGTCCGGTCTGACCATCTTCTCATAGGCGATCCTGCCGTGCCCGTCCTCCGGGCCGCCCTTCAGGATAATGTCTCCGCATCTTTCGAACCCTTCCCGGGCCAGCGCATTCTGCATGGGAAGATTCCCCGGATGGGTGTCTACCCGGAGGGATCCGATGCCCAGCAGCAGGGTCCGTTCCAGGCCGAAACGGAGAATCCTCCTGCCGACGCCCTGTCCCAGATATGCGTCAGCCACACAGGCTCTGTGCAGCGAAGCATACCGGGCATCATCCCCGGTAAGCCAGGCGCCGTCAATGGAAGCATAGGACGGGTCCGGCTCCGTAAGGAAGGCAAACGCTCCCATGACGGCATCCTTTCCCTCCGGGTCCTTAGTGACCGCAGCAAAGGCCGTCTGGTCCCGAAGGTCCTGCTCCCAGTCTTCTCTTGCAGGATATCCCTGCTGCCACTGGTCAAGTCCCAGCTTCTCCAGCCGTTTCTTTGCCTGCTGCGTAATTTCCAGGATCGCGTCCAGGTGTTCCTCCCGGGCCCGGATAATCTTCATTTACGTCTCCTTTTATCCTGTTTTTCCGGATCTTAAGCGAATGCCGAAAGCTCATCCAGCGTTCTCGGCGTGTAATCCATGTACGGAAGCATGGCGCCCACATTCAGCATCCTGCAGATGTCCTGCCGCACATACAGATCGCGGGCAAGACGCTTCGTGTTCTCGACCATGTTCCACTCATACGAGGTGTGCACATGCCCGTACAGATGGTACCAGCCGAAGTACTGGTTGTGGAAGGAAAAAACAGGATAATGGCACAGCACCACGTTCCTTCCGCCGTCTTCGACTTCCAGATACTCCGCCGTTCCTTCCAGAAGATCCTGCACCTCCAGGACAGCTTCCTTGCTGTCGTGATTTCCCAGGATCAGGAATTTTTTCCCGTTAAGGCAGCTGAAAAGCTCGCGCAGCCGCGCGCCGTCACCGCCGCAGAAATCGCCAATGATATAGGTCATATCCTCCGGCTTCACGACACGGTTCCAGTTTTCGATGAGCGTCCGGTTCATTTCCTCCGCATCCCGGAACGGCCGGTTGTCGTAGGCGATGATATTGGTATGGTCAAAATGCATATCCGCAATGTAACGAATTTCCACAGCCGCCTCCTTCCCGCTCATCAGTCTGCTGCCGCAAGAAGATTCTTTGTGTATTCCTCTTTCGGATTCTCATACACCTCTTCGATCGTTCCCTGCTCCACGAGCCTGCCGGCCTTCATGACAAGGACCCGGTCGCACAGCTGGTAGACGACGTTGAGGTCATGGGAAATGAAAAGGTAGGAAAGGTCCAGTTCTTTCCGGATATCCTTCAGGAGCCGGAGAATCTGCGCCTGGATCGTAACATCCAGTGCGGATACCGGTTCGTCCAGGATCAGGAAACGGGGCCGCCGTATCAGGGCCGCCGCAATGCTCACGCGCTGCCTCTGGCCGCCGGAAAGCTCGGTCGGCTTTGCCTCGAGGATCTCTTCGGGCAGCTCGACGCGCTTTAACATATCCCTGACTCTTCTCTTCCGTTCCGGTGCGTCATATTTTCCGAAGACACGCAGGGGCTCTTCGATGGACCACTCCACCGAATAGGCGGGATTCAGGGAACTGTAGGGATCCTGGAACACGATCTGCGGGCGCTTGGTATGATGGATGATCTCGCCCTGCTCCGGCTGAACAAGGCCCAGGATCATCTTGGCCAGGGTGGATTTGCCGGTACCGCTTTCTCCCACAAGGCCCATGATCTCGCCCTGCCGGATCTCAAAGTCGATATCGTGCAGGACCTCTCTGTAATTCTGCTTCGTTTTCAGGATCCCGCCGGAGTAATATCCTCCGCTGACATGGCTGACCTGCAGCACAAGCGGCGCCTCTTTCGCATTCATTTCATTTTCTGCCTGCAGATTCATCTCGTTTTCGCTCATACAGGCTCCTTTCTCGTTCTGGTGGGGATGGCGCTGATCAGGCGCTGCGTATAAGGGTGCTGCGGATCCGTGAAGATCTTTTCCGTATCACCGGTCTCCACCAGTTCCCCGCGCTGCATGATCGCGACCCGTTTGCAGAGCTTCCGGACCACGTTTAGGTTATGGGAAATAAACATCATGGAGATCCCGTGGGTCCGGTTCAGTTTCTTTAAGAGCTCCAGTATCTGCGCCTGCACCGTAACGTCCAGCGCCGTCGTCGGCTCATCCAGAAGAAGGAGCTTGGGGCGGCTTGCGATCGCGGCCGCGATCATGGCGCGCTGCTGCATACCGCCGGAAAGCTCGTGAGGATATTTGTTGTAGATCGCTTCGGGATCCGGAAGTTCGACGTCGTCCAGCGCCGCCAGGACCAGCTTTTTTCTCTCTTCTGGACTGTTGTCCGTATGGATGCGAAGGGTCTCTCCGACCTGGAGTCCCACTTTCATCAGGGGATCCATGGAACTCATCGGTTCCTGGAAAACAACGCCGATCTCGTTTCCGTGGATCTTGCGCAGTTCGCTTCTGTCCGCATGCAGGAGGTCCTTGCCGCCCAGAAGGATCTCGCCCGAAAGGCGGCACTGTTTTCTGGGAAGGAGGCCGGCGATGCTCATGGCCGTAACGGTCTTGCCGCTTCCGCTCTCTCCCACAAGACCCAGGATCTCGCCGTCCCGGATCGTCAGGGATATGCCTGCGACCGCTTCTCTCTCTCGTGTATGAAATTTGACATGAAGGTCTCTGATCTCCAGCATCATTCCACCTCCCTTTCTCCCCGCTGCAGGCCTTCTCCGATCAGGCCCACGCCGAAGACAAGAAGTATGATGACCAGTCCGCTGCAGATGGAATACCAGGGAGCCGCCGCGAACATGCCCTGCGCTTCCGACAGCATATATCCCAGGGAAGCATCCGGCGGTGTTACGCCGATTCCCAGAAAGCTCATGCTGGCTTCCGCAAGGACCGCGTTATTGAAGCCGATGGTCAAGGCGGGCAGAAGGATCCGCACCGTATTCGGAAGAAGGTGCACCAGAAGGATCCTGGCGTTGGATGCGCCCATGAGCCTTGCACTGGTGATATAGTTCGCATCCCGGAGGGAAGCGAATGCGGTACGGGTGATCCTTGCATAACTGGGAATGAAGACGATTCCCAGGGCAAGGATGACGTTATATTTGTTTCCGGGGCCCACAAGGCTGATGACAAGAAGCGCCAGCAGGATGCTGGGGAAGGCGGTCAGGGCGTCATTGAACCGCATGAGCACGTCGTCCACGACGCCGCCGAAATATCCCGTAAGGGCACCGACGATCGTACCGCACACAGACCCGATCAGGATCGTGGCCGCCGCGATCGTAAGCGTTGTCCCCGCGCCCTTGAGCACACGGCTGAAAATATCCCGGCCGAAATTGTCCGTTCCCATGAGGTGCCGGAGGGAGGGCGCCTGCAGTTTTTCCTTTGCGCTCATGGTAAGAGGTGAATACGGCGTCCAGAACATGCCGATGATGATCATCAGTACGATGATTCCCGTCAGGATCAAGCCCGCTGTCAGATATCCGTTCCGTTTGATTCTCATTTGCTGCCTCCCAGTCTCAGGCGCGGATCGATGGCCTGGTTCACCAGGTCGGCGACCGTCCCCGCAATAACGACCCAGAAGGCCAGTATGACTACGATTGCCTGTACCACGGGGTAATCCCGGTTGGAAATGGATGCAACGAGAAATCTTCCCAGGCCCGGTATGCCGAAGACCTGCTCCACGACGATGCTGCCGCCGATGATTTCCGCCATGGTCTGCCCAAGGAAGGTCACGACGGGGACCAGGGAATTCTTAAGGACGTGCCCGACCAGGACGCCCTTCCTGTCATTGCCGCGGGAGATCGCTGTACGTACATAAGCTTTTTCCATCTCTCCGATGACCGTGGAACGCATCATGCGGATCGTCATGGCGATCCTGGGGATGCTCAGGCACACGGCCGCAAAGAACATATGCCGCAAGGCGCCGGCAAAATCCTTATGCAGATCCGGGAATCTTCCCGGCATGAAGAATTTGAGCACGATGCCGAATACCCAGGAAAGCAGGATGCCGGTAAAGAAGGGAGGGACTGCCATGCACAGCTGGTTGAACGCCGTGCGGAAAAAATCCCAGATCTTATTGGTCCAGTTGTAGGACCAGATCCCGAGGGGGATGGAGATGATGCAGATCAGGATAAAGCTGATAAAACATACCCAAAGGGTATTCTCTACCTTCGGCGCGATGAGCTGCCATACCGGCTGCTTATAGTTGTAGGAAACACCAAGGTTCCCGGAGAAGAAACCGGTAAGCCAGCTGAAATACCTTACGATGAACGGTCGGTCCAGCCCGAGTTCCTGCCGCACTGCCTCCAGCCTTTCCGGTGTGGCTTCCGTTCCGAGCATCGTCTGGGCGGGATCGCCGGCGACGATCTCGAAAGCGAGAAACGCCAGGAAGGATACCAGGATCATGGTGATCAGCAGCAGTAAAATGCGTTTGGCCGCGTATTTCATGAGAAATGTTACTCCTGTCGCGAGAATTTCGACTTAACTTCAATCTGCCGGGCTGCGGTCTCCCGCAGTCCGGCAGTCATGTATGATGCTATATTCCGATATTGGTCCCGACGGTACTCATTCCGCCCAGTGCAGCGCTGCTACATCCAGAACGTACAGGGGATAGAAGGTCAGGCCTTCCAGGCCCTTGCGTACGGCGACGAGGTCCGCCATATCCTGAATATAGACATTGGCCGCGTTCTCGGTCAGATGCTTTTCCATAGCGCGGTAAAGCTCTGTCTGCTCCGCGTCGTCGGTGCTTGCAAGCGCCTTTGCCAGGAGCTCGTCATATTCAGGATTGTTATAATTCGTGAAGTTGTTGGAAGCATCCGAACGGAAACGTTCCAGAAGCTTTCTTGCTGTCATATTGT
Organism: uncultured Lachnospiraceae bacterium; assembly: GCA_946534785.1. Lineage (GTDB taxonomy): Bacteria > Bacillota > Clostridia > Lachnospirales > Lachnospiraceae > CAG-791. The sequence continues at coordinate 8,935 of CAMNCY010000056.1, forward strand.
CGCTGGTAAGGCCGGTGATCGTGCTCTGGAACTTTCTGTCACCGTAGACGTCGCTGAGCCATGTAGCCCACTCTACGGGAACGATCGTCGCCTTTACGCCGATCTCCGCCAGCTGTTCCGCAATGACCTGTGCCGTGTCCACATGAGGCTGGTAGTTGCTGGGAACCGTGATCGTCATTTCAAAGCCGTCCGGATATCCTGCTTCCTTCAGAAGCTCCTTTGCCTTTGCCGTATCATGCGGATAGTAATCCGTAAGGCTCTCGTCATAGTACTTGCTGAAGGACGGGAACATGGAGGTTCCCAGAGGGATGCCGTAACCGTCAAATGCAAGATCGATAATGCCCTGCTTGTCAATGGCGTAGCTGAGTGCCTGGCGGACTCTTACGTCATCAAAGGGCTTCTCCTTGTTGTTCAGGTACAGAGCCTGTACCAGGTTCATGCTGCCCTGCTCGATGTTGAAATCGTCGCCGAGCTGCGCGGTCTGTGTGCTGGTCATATGAGCCACCAGATCCAGGGCGCCGCTCTGCAGGCCGCGGATCAGGCCGTCTACCTTCTCATTGATGTGGAATGTCACCTTGCCGATGGAAGCAGGCGTTCCCCAGTAATCGTCAAAACGCTCCAGAACGAAGTTGTCCTGTGCCGTACGGGAGACAAACTTATAGGGGCCGGTACCGACCGGTTCCGTATCCTGCTTGTCATAGTCAGCCGGGATGATGGCCAGCGTCAGGTAATTCAGGATCTCCGACATGGGCTCGCTGAGCGTGATCGTCACCTTGTCGCCTTCACCCTGCATATCCGAAATAACGGAAAGGGCCGGGATCAGAGGATCGCTTCCGTCCGCGCCGGAATTCCTGCCGATGGAATATAAAACATCCTGCACATCGACAGTATCACCGTTGTGGAACTTTACGTCCGGACGAAGTGTGAAAACATACGTCAGGCCGTCGTCGGAAACGGTGACATCGGAAGCGACTGCAGGAATAAGATCTCCTTCAGGTGTAGCCTTCATAAGTCCTTCAAATACATTGAACATGACTTCCTTGGTTCCTGCCGCTACCGCAAGGTGAGGGTCAAGACTTTCGTCAAGGTCCTGGGCAATTCCGATATTGATCTCATCCGCATGTACCGGTGCTGCTTCTTCAGCCGGTGCTGCTTCTTCAGCCGCTTCTTCTTTCTCAGTGCTGCCGGTATCTGCCGTGCCGCCTGAGGAAGTGCTTCCGGAAGTTGTTCCCGCACATCCCGTGATGAGTCCCAGTGTCATGCCAAGGACAAGGACCGCTGCCAAAATTTTTCTCTTCATACTTTTTTGCTCCTTTCATCACTGCCCTGTCATCAGGGTCAATGTGTTTAACTTAATAATAAGTTCTGAGAGAATTTGGTTCTGGTACTAACTGAAACATGATATGAAATTGTTCACGCGGAAATCATACTATAATGGGTTACAAAGTGCAATGGAAAAACGGTCGGGAAAGTGTGAAAAAACTGTGTGCAGAAAGCCGGGCTGCCGAGGCGGCGGGGCTGGGGCCGGGGCGGGTGTCGCGGGCCGGAGGCGTGAGTCACGGGGACAGGTACAATGCCGTTAAGTTAAGTTCTGAAATTAATGATACATGACTTATATATAGTTATTAAGTCCTTTTTGAAAAGGGGCGTTTAACTGATCTGTCAGTTCCAATGCATGCCGAAAAGACAGGCGGTGAACCTGTCGACTTGGATAAGACTATAAGAAGGCAGTTTTATGTCCGATAATTAAGAGATTTATAGTGCTGTGACCGGATCTTTCTTGGAAAAGTCCGATCCGGCCGTATGTCGGTCAGATACCGCAATAGAAATCTTCTTGCCATAGAAGCATTAATGCGGCCCAGAAGTAATTCGCGGCAAGTGTGGACTGCGTCTGAAACGGATACTTTGCGTTGATATTTCCCGGCGCCAACAGGCACAGAAACGGTGTGTTTCAGGAGCATAGTAAGGTTATAAAGGATTACTCTTGCATAGATTTCCTGGATGATAAAATCACGGCGGATACTGTGAAAACTGGTGAGACAGATATTGTATTTCAGGTAACGGAATGAAGTTTCGATACCCCACCGCATTTGATATAACTGCCTGAGGGTCGGAATGTCAAAGGAACGTTCCGGAAGATTGGTGAGGAGATATTCAAAACCACCAGGAATGGCGACTTTGACCAGGCGGACACGGAAGTGGAAAAGTTTCTCTTTATCAGAAGGATCGATGAAATCAAATGGCCGCTTTGAATGAAGCCAGACAAACTTATCCGGATGGTTTAAATAACACTTTTTCCTGCTTCTGGTCGCATCGAATTCAAGACAGACATCAAATTCGTCGGAGTCCGGAAGAGAAAACCGGCGAAGAAATGAATTCTGTGCATCTACGGAGTTTAGCCTGAGGAGAAAGCAGTGGCCTGACAGGATCAGGTGTGCTAACAGGTTAAGAGAAAAGTAACCACGATCAGCTATAAAAATCGTTTTGCCAGAAACAGAATAGTCCTCCAGGAGAGAAAGAAAAGCGGCTCGTTCATTGAGCCTGGCGCGAGGCTGAAGAAGGACGTTTATGTATCGCTCTTCAAGCAGGTCATACAGAGCATTGAGATGCATCTGGTGATATCCGACGCCGTTGGTATTAGAAGGGACACGAGTATCCGGACTGCCGGGGGAGGGCGGGATATTCACATCAGATCCATCGACAGCGACCAGATGGTAACCCTTGAACTTCTTAGTGGGAAGCGTAGCCTGATTGACCATATCAAAAAGAAATGGGAATGCATCGTCATTGAGTTTAGCGCGCTGCTGGCAGAAGGCAGACTTTGAAAGAACAGTGTCAGATTGAGGAAAAAAACGCCTCAGTTCGCGATTTAGAGAACCATTTTCCATGGTCAGAAGACAAAGCAGGATGTCCGAAAAGGAGCATTTGCGTTTCCGTGTAAAATCTACACTTGGGTGTCGGACGAAGGAAGATTGTTGATCATTCATGGAAGAAATAGTTTCCAAAACAATTTTTTTGACGTAAGATGCTTTCATAAGTGACTCCTTAAATCAATGTGGCTGGATACCTTTATTGATTTAAGGGGCCGCGCTCACTACTAGGTAGTGAGCGCGGCCGCACTTATCGGGGGCTTTGTCAAGCCCTTTTTTTGTTTATTAAAAAAGTTCGGTCTCCATGTCGGAGGCCGAACATAAAGATAATTGTAATTACAAATTGAGCTCAGGGATGACTATTCCTTAACTAAACGGCATTGG
>CAMNCY010000057.1 GCA_946534785.1 uncultured Lachnospiraceae bacterium
ATGGAGGTCCGCTTCTCCGAAGCGAAAAAGATCTATGATTTTATCAAGGAGAGCGTCCACGCCGCCCTCCATAAGACCGAACTGATCCCGAAGGCAAACCTGAATACCCAGGCAGAAGAGAATGCCCGCCTGAAGGAAGAGGAAAAGGAGCGGACCGCTTCCGCAAAGGACGCCCCGCACCTGGAACCCTTTGAACGAAAAGAAGCGGCGCCTTCCGTCCTTTTCGAGGAACCTGCTTCCTATCAGACAGCGCCGCAGGAGGCGAAAGCGCATACGGCAAAGGCGCGTGCGGAAGAAGCGAATACGGCCCCGGCACGTGCGGAAGAGGCGCCCGTGACGGAAGCACCCGCAGAAGCCTCTGCAGAAGTCTTTGCTGTGACGGAGCAGCCTGCAGCGGATCATCTGGCGGAAAGCTTTGTTTTCGAGGACCGGCGGCCCGCAAAAGGCGAATACCGGCAGGAGAGCTTCTTCGTGGAAACACCGGACCCCTTTGCACCGAAAAAGGAGACCAAAGCCGCAGAGGCTGATAAAGCCCAGGATGCGCCGGCTGTTTCCGATGCCCTTGATATTGCCGCGGCGCCCGGAAAGGCGCAGGAGTCTTCCGGCGATGCGGAAGATACTCCGGATCTTCACGATGAAGCCTATGCCTATAAGATCCTGACGCCGGAAAACGCGCGGGAATACCGTTATATCGGGCAGGCCTTCAAGACCTACTGGATCATCGAGTTCCGGAACCGCCTGCTTCTCATCGACCAGCATGCGGCCCATGAAAAGGTCAATTTCGAAAGGCTGATGAAGCGCCTTAAAAAGGAAGAGGCATCCCCGGCGCCCTCCCAGATGGTCGCACCGCCCATCATCGTGCACCTGTCGGGAAAGGAAGAAGGGGCCCTTCTTCAGCATGAAGCCGTCTTTACGAAGATGGGATATGAGATCGAAAGCTTCGGCGGCGGTTCCTACGCGATCCGCGCCATTCCCATGGAACTGTATGCCAATGATCCCGCCGACCTGTTAAAGGAGATCCTGGATGAGATCCTGAACGAAAAGATGGGCGGAACACCTGCTGCCATCCTCTACAAGATCGCCTCCATGTCCTGCAAGGCCGCGGTCAAGGGAAACACGGAGCTGTCGGAGGATGCGGCCAAGGCCCTGATCGACGAGCTTTTATCCCTGGAGGATCCGTATCACTGCCCCCACGGAAGACCCACCATGATCGTGATGACACAAAGCGAAATGGATAAGAAATTCAAGCGTATCGTTTAAAGCATGAACAGACTTGTGATCATTGCAGGGCCCACGGCCTGCGGGAAAAGCGCCGCCGCCGTAGAGCTCTCGAAAAGACTGGACGGCTCGGTCATCTCGGCCGATTCCGTCCAGGTATATAAAGGCATGGACATCGGCTCCGCCAAGATCACGAAGGAGGAGATGCAGGAGATCCCGCATTACCTCATCGATATCCTGGACCCCCGGGAAGAATGGAGTGCCGCGCTCTTTCAGAAAAGAGCGGGGAAGGCCATAGAAGAGATCACGAAGAAGGGCCGACTTCCCATCCTGGCAGGCGGCACCGGTTTTTACATCCAGTCCCTTCTGTACGGCATCGATTTTTCCGCTGCAGGGCCGGTACTTCCGGCGGATGCTGCAGAGGATACCACGCCGGAGCACTCCCCGGGCACAGCCGGATGCGCCCGCAGGGACATCCCGGACCGGAAGGCGCTGGAAGAGCTTGCCCTCAGGGAAGGGCCGGAGAAGGTGCATGCGCTTCTTGCAAAAGAGGATCCCGTCTCCGCGGCCGCCATCCATCCCAATAACGTCAAGCGTACGATCCGGGCCCTGGAATTTTTGCGGGAGAGCGGCGGCAGTATCCTGCTGCACAATGAACAGGAGCACCTTCGCCCCCCGGCGTACGATGCGGTCTATTTCGTCATGACCATGGACCGGGAAAAGCTCTATCAGAGGATCGATGCGCGTGTGGACCTCATGCTGGAGAACGGGCTTATTGAAGAAGTAAAGCATCTCAAAGACGCGGGCCTTGACCGCAGCCGCGTCAGTATGCAGGCCCTGGGCTACCGGCAGATCCTGGCGTATCTGGACGGTGAGATCTCACAGGAAGAAGCTGTTCAGGAGATCAAGACCGGCACCCGGCATTTTGCAAAGCGCCAGCTCACATGGTTTCGCCGGGAAGAGAAGCGCAATCCTTCCCTTCTCTGGATCGATGCGGACCGTTTCAGTGATACTTCCACCATGCTGGATCATATGGAACAGATCATACGGGATCACTACGGACTGTGATCCTTACGGGAACACACTGACTGAAGATGAGAAAACTCCCTCATAAAGCCGTCAATTTCATAGCGCTTTTTATCCTGACAGCGGGCCTTTTCGTTTTCCTTTTTGCCGCCGGCCGGTATTATGAGAGCCGGACGGCGGAAAGGCGGATCCGGATCAACGAGGTGTGCAGCGTAAATTTCTCCCTGGTCACGGATGACAAGGGAGAGTATGTGCCTTATGTGGAATTCCGCAATCCCACCCCTGTCACGACAGCCATGACGAATATGTATCTGTCTGACGATGCGGGAGACCCCCTCCGCTTTTCCCTGGAGGGCGTCGTTGTCCCGGCAGGCGGCTATGCCGTCATCTGGCTGAACGGGAGCGGTGCGGACCACATCCACGCCCCCTTTTCCCTGAAAAAGAGCGGCGGAAGCCTTTTTCTTTCCTACAAAGACGGCCGCACTGCCGACAGCGTGACCTACCCGGCGCTCCGGTACAATACTGTCTATGCCAGACAGGATGAGCAGGATCCCGAAGCGGACTGGCGCGTAAGAAGCGCGACCCCCGGAACCGCAAACGAAAACGGGCAGGAGATCCCGCAGGATCTTCCCGCGGCGCCTTCCCTTTCCGCCGAAAGCGGTTTTTACGACGAGGAATTCCTTCTTACCATATCCGCGGAAGAAGGAACGAAGATCTACTATACGCTGGACGGTTCCGATCCGGATACCTCCTCCTTCCTGTACGAAGGACCGGTCCGGGTCTATGATCCTTCGGAAAACGAAAACCTGTATGCCTCCAGAGAGGACCTTTCCCCTTCCCCGGACAGCTATGTCCCTTCTTTTCCCGTCGACAAGGCGTTCCTGATCCGTGCCGCGGCTGCGGACGAAGAGGGAAGGATGAGCCCTGCTGCCCTGGGCGTATATTTTATCGGATATGAGAGCGGACAGCGGAAAGAGGCATATGAAAACATGGCCGTCGTATCCATTACGGCAGACCCTTCCGCCTTCTTTGATTACGAGACGGGGATCTATGTCAACGGCATTTCCATGCAGAACTACCTGGACGCCGGCGGCATGCAGGACGGTATCTCCCAGCCTTCCTATACGGATGAGAACGGCATCGTCCATTACCGGTATGAGGCTTCCAATGCCTACAACAGGGGAAGAAAATGGGAGAGAGAGTCGCACCTGGTCTTCTTTGATGAGTCCCACCGGCAGGTCCTTTCGCAGGAAGCCGGGGTCCGCATCGCCGGCCAGTCGACGCGGAACAGCGAGCAGAAATCCTTCAATCTTTTTTCCAGGGAGATCTATGACGGGAATGCGGACTTTCTGTATCCCATGCTTCCCGGCAGGACGATGGATTCCTTCCGGCTCCGGAACGGCGGCCAGCATAACGACACCGACCGCTTTGCCGATGATTTCCTGATGGAGCTTTGCCGGGAAAGGGACGTGGCGGTCCAGGGATCGCGCCCCGCCGTCCTGTTCCTGAACGGAGAATACTGGGGCGTCTACGGGATCCGCGAACGGTATGAAGAGGACTATTTCGAGGATCACTACGACCTGCACGCCGGGAACCTCTGGCTTGTGGACGGGGGCGCCGCGGACTTCGGCGGCGAGGAGGCAAAGAGCCACCTTTCAGCCGTCCGGGACCAGATCCGGGAAACGGATCTTTCCGATGAGAACCTGTATTCCATTGCAGGATCCCTGATCGATCTGCAGAGTCTGATCGATTTCTACAGCATCAACCTGTATCTGTCCAATTATGACATCCTGCTGGACAGCAACAACGCGCTGTTCCGGACAAAGTTCAGAGAAGACGATGCTTTCGGCGATACCCGCTGGCGCTATGCGCTCCACGATATGGACGGGTGTCTGGAGGATGCACAGGCGGACACCTTTACCGATTACGACGAGCTGGAAGAGGGGAGATTTTTCCTTCCGCGGTATCTTTTTGCCAATGAGGATTTCCGAAAGCAGTTCGTCCTTTCCTTCATGGATATCGCCAATACCTGTTTCTCCTATGACCGCGTGCATGAAGAGCTGGAGAAATGGTTTGACCTGTATGAAGCCCAGGCCGTTCTTTCCGGGCGGCGCTTCCTCTCCGGCGACTATACGGAGGAGGATTACCGGAGTCAGGTCCTTGCCATCGACCGGTTCTTCCGGGAGAGGAAGCCTTATATCACCGATTACATGAAGGATTACCTCGGACTTTCCGGAAATCTCTGTGACCTGGAGATCCGCGTGAATGACCCGGAGGGCGGATCGGTGCAGGTCAATACGGCCCGGCTTTCCTTCCCGGATGGAACGGATGTATGGCAGGGAAGCTATTTTACCGACTATCCCGTAACGGTGAAGGCGGAGCCTGCTGAGGGGTATTATTTTGCGGGCTGGCAGGGCGATGTGAGCGATACGGCGGAGGAGACAGAGCTCTCCCTGTCCGGTGAAAAGCTCGCCCTGACCGCTGTTTTCCTGAAAAAATGACAAGGAGCAGAAATACGTTATGACAGGGAAAAACATGATAAAAAGCATGCTGCTCATCCTGGCAGGCCTGCTGCCGATATCCCTCCTTACGGGATGCGGCGCCCTTCTGGATGCGCCCCTTGGAACGCCGGCGTCCGAAAGTGTGCAGGAAGCCTCGTTGGAGGCGCAGGAGTCCGCTTATATGACGGCGCTGGATCTTACAACGGAAGAAGAGACGTATACGTCCGTTGATCTTTCGCTCCTTGCGGATGCGGCGAATATGGAAGCGGGCGTTTCGGCCGGCGCGGCATCTTCCGCGGACGGCCTTTCCTGGGACGGTTCGGCACTTGTCATTTCCGGCCCCGGCGCCTACGCGCTTTCCGGGAGCCTTCGCGGGAGCATCGTAATCCGAACGGACCCGGACGAGACCGTGCACCTCATCCTGAATAATGTGACGGTCCGTTCCGACCATGTGCCGGCCATCTATGCGGAGCAGGCGGGAAAGCTCATCCTGACCGCCGCCCCCGGCACCGAGAATACGTTTTCCGATTCTTCCCATGTCCGGAGAACGCAGGAGAATGCCTGCATCTTCAGCCAGTGCGACCTTACGCTGAACGGCGGCGGGAAATTCCTGGTATACGGCTATCACCGGGATGCCATCCGGTCAAAGGACGTCCTCAAGGCCTGCGGCACGGATCTTTACGTCCGGGCAAAACAGGACGGCCTTCGCGGGAACGACGGCGTTTTCCTGCAGAATACGCTCCTGGAAGCCGAATGCGAAGAAAACGGGATCCGCACGGATTCGGACAGGGATTACGTGATCCTGGAAGGGTGCGGCATTTCGATCATCGCCGGCAAATACGGGATCCTGACAAGAGGCGATCTCCGCTCGGCGGACACCTCCCTTCAGATCTCTTCCGTGCTGGAGCCGTATCAGGCAGGCGGGAGCGTTACGGGTCTTGAAGAAAGCGAAGGAGAGTAAGGATGCAGTACCGCCATGAATACAAATATCTGTGCGATGCCATGGAACTGTCCGTCCTGAAGATGCGGGCATGCGGCATCCTTCATCCGGATCCCCACGCGGGTCCGGACGGCGCCTATACGATCCGGAGCCTGTATTTTGACACCCCTTCCGACGAGTGCTTCCACGAAAACGAAGGCGGGTATGATCTTCGGGACAAGTACCGGATCCGGATCTACAATGCCGACGCCGGCCGGATCACCCTGGAGAAAAAGAGCAAGGTCCACGGGATGACGGCCAAGACATCCGAGAGGATCGATCCCAAGACCTGCCGCATGCTCATGGAGGGCAGGGGGATCCACATAAGCCCCGACATGCCGCCCGGCCTCAAAAGGCTTCTTCTCGAGATGCAGGGAAAGGGCATGGAGCCGAAGGTCATCGTGGAATATGTCCGGTATCCCTTTATCGAACATAACGGGAACGTCCGCATCACCTTTGATACGAAGCTTTCCTCATCCGCAAAGACCGATGCCTTCCTGGATCCCCTGATCCCGGCAAGGCCCGTCATGGAAAAGGGGACGGACCTCATGGAAGTCAAGTGGGATGCCTTTCTTCCCGGATATATCAAGGATGTCATGCAGCTGGAGAGCCTTCGGCTGTCCGGTTTTTCCAAATATTATTACTGCCGGTATTTCAATACGCAGGGAATCCCGGTGCTTTGAGCGTAATTCATTCACGGAGGAATGAACATGAATATGATCGATGTCTTTACCAACGCGTTCCTGGAGGGCTATGCCTCAAAGACCCTGACCGTCCGTTCGGTGGTCGTCTGCATGATCGTGACAGCGCTGATCTCCATGTACGTCTTTTTCGTCTACCGGCTGGTGAACCGAAAGTCCTTCTATAACCGGAACTTCAATGCCGCGCTTCCTGCGATCGCCATTGTCACGGCCGCCATCATCCTGACGATCCAGGCCAGCATCGTGGTATCCCTTGGAATGGTCGGCGCGCTTTCCATCGTGCGTTTCCGTACCGCCATCAAGGAGCCCCTGGACCTTCTGTTTCTGTTCTGGTCCATCAGCATCGGCATCATCTGCGGCGCGGGCTTTGCCATGATCGCGGTCATCGCATCCCTGTTCGTTACGGGACTCATCCTCCTTATCGAGCGCCTTCCCATTGCCAAAGCGCCCAGGATCCTTCTGGTGAATGCGACGGATCCGGATACGGAAGCGGACATTCTTTCCGTCGTGGAAAAATACTGCTCCCTCTATAAGGTACGGGCAAGGAACCTTTCCGCCGGCCATATCGACATGGCTCTCGAGGTCCGGACAAAAGAAGAATCTACCCTTGTAAAAGAGCTGATGAAGGTGAATAATGTTACTTCGGCATCACTGGTGGCCCATGACGGAGAGGTGACGTTCTCCTGATGATGCGGGCCCTGCCGCGGAAAAGAAGGTTTTTCCGAAGGCTTACAGCACAGACGGACAGACGGCCGCACAGGCCGCATGGAGCATGTATATGAATCAACTTACCAGAGCAGCACTGAAAGATCTCGGCATTTCCGAGGAAGTCCTTGCCTTTGCGGATCCCATCCTGGATTCCCTGAAGGACCGGTTTGCTTCGATCGACGAACTTGCGGACTACAACCAGCTGCGCATCATCCGCGCCTTCCAGGAAGCGCATATCGGGGAAGCGAGCCTGAAGGGCACGACCGGCTATGGCTATGACGACATCGGAAGAGAAGGACTGGAAAAAGTCTATTCCCTTTATTTTCACACAGAAGACGCCCTGGTCCGCCCCCAGATCACCTGCGGGACCCATGCCCTGGCCCTCGCCCTTATGAGCAACCTCCGGCCCGGCCAGATCCTCCTTTCGGCAGCGGGAAAGCCCTATGATACCCTGGAAGAGGTCATCGGGATCCGGCCCTCAAGAGGGTCTCTTAAGGAGTACGGGATCGATTACCGCCAGGTGGACCTTACGGAAGACGGCTCCTTTGATCTTCCCGCACTGGAGAAAGTCCTCAGAGAAGATGAAGAGCACCGGATCACGCTGGTGACAATCCAGAGATCCAAGGGCTACCAGACAAGGCGCACCCTTTCCGTGGACCAGATCGGGGAAGCCATCGCCTTTATGAAGAAGATCCGGCCGGACATTGTCTGCATGGTGGACAACTGCTACGGCGAATTCACGGAAGAGAAGGAGCCCAGCGATGTCGGCGCCGATATGGTGGTCGGCTCCCTCATCAAGAATCCGGGCGGCGGCCTGGCACCGGTCGGCGGCTATATTGCCGGCACCGCTTCCTGCGTGGAAAACGCAGCCGTGCGGCTTACGAGCCCCGGCCTCGGAAAGGAAGTGGGCGCATCCCTGGACGTTCTGCCGCAGCTTTACCAGGGCTTCTTTATGGGGCCCATCGTCACGGCCAGTGCCTTAAAGGGCGCCATTTTCGCGGCAAAGGCCTATGAGCGTCTCGGGTTTTCCGTACTTCCGAACGGCGATGAGGACCGCCATGACATCATCCAGGCCATCACCTTCGGCTCTCCCGAGGGCGTCATCGCCTTCTGCCAGGGCATCCAGTCGGCGTCCCCCGTGGACAGCTTTGTCGCCTGTGAGCCCGCACCGATGCCGGGATACGATTCCGACGTCATCATGGCTGCCGGCGCCTTTGTTTCCGGCTCTTCGATCGAACTGTCCGCAGACGGCCCCATCAAGCCGCCTTACAGCGTGTATTTCCAGGGGGGACTTACCTGGCCCCACGCCCGGTTCGGGATCCTCAAAACGCTCCAGAATATGCACGAGCGCAACCTTGTAAAACTAAAATAATACAGATAAAATACTTCTATGACACTTTCCCGGAGAGGCGGAAAGGAGTCTATGAAGCGTAATAAAGAACCTGAAATGCCGTATGAACGATTTCTTGCCTTCGGCAGGGAGAATCTTACGGACGCGGAGCTGGTCGCGATCCTCCTCCGGACCGGGTGCGAAGGAACACCCGCCCTGGAGATTGCCAGGAAGGTCCTTACCATCCGGGGAGGAGAACCATCCCTCCATGTCCTTCATGATCTTACGATGAAGGACTTAAAGACGATCCACGGCATCGGCGAAGTGAAAGCCGCAAAGCTTTTATGCTGTCTTGAGATCTCAAGGCGCCTTTCGCTTCTGTCCGCGCAGGAGAAACTGGCTTTTGGCAGTCCCTCCAGCATCGCGGATTATTATATGGAGACTATGAGGCACGAGAAACAGGAGCGCGTCGTCCTGGTGCTTCTTGACAATAAGCTTGGCATGATGCGGGATGAGACACTGTTCGTCGGAACGGTGAATGCATCCCTTCTTTCGCCGCGCGATGTATTTATGCGGGCGCTGGACCACGGGGCGGTCAATATCCTTCTGGTCCACAATCATCCCAGCGGAGATCCGACGCCCAGCCAGCAGGACATCCGGGCGACCCGCCGCATCCGGCAGCTCGGCGAAATGATGGAGATTCCCCTGATCGATCATATCGTGATCGGTGACAGGTGCTATATCAGCATGAAAGAAGCAGGTTATATATGATTTTCGGAAGAAGGAAGACCAATATCCCTCGGGAAGTGCAGGCAGAAGAGATTTACCGCGATCCCGGCGTTTCCGCGAACGCCTTCGGGATCGACCTCGGCACCTGCAATATCAAAATATACAACCGTTCCACCGACAGGATCGCCGTGCAGAAGAACATGATCGCGATCCAGAACAAAAAGACCATGATCGCCTTCGGCAACAGCGCCTATGAGATGTATGAGAAGGCGCCGGCGAACATCAGCGTGACCTATCCCATCGGGAGCGGCGTCATTGCGGACATCAACAACATGGAGCTCCTGATCCGGGCCTTCATCCGGCAGGAACAGCGGGGGGCCGTAAGGCCCGCCGACTTTTACATTGCCATTCCCGCGGACGTGACCGAGGTGGAGAGGCGTGCTTTCTATGACCTCATCAAGGATGCGGGCATCAAGGCCAAACGGATCATGGCGGTGGAAAAGGCCATTGCCGACGGTCTGGGCCTTGGCATCGACATCAAGAATTCCCACGGCGTCCTCGTGGTGGACGTGGGGTACGATACGACGGAGATCTCCATCCTGTCCCTTGGCGGCATCGTCCTGTCCAAAATGATCAAGGTGGGCGGGCATGTATTCGACAATTCCATCGTCAGCGCCGTCCGGAGAGAGTACAACCTGGTGATCGGAATGAAGACGGCGGAGAATGTCCGCATGGCCTTCAACGATCCTTCCTCCGGCGATACCTTATCCATTTACGGGCGGGATATCGTGACGGGACTTCCCATGGAACGGACACTGAACCACGAATTCGTTTCCGCCTCCCTGAAGGAGCATTTCCGTACGATCGTCGACCAGGTGAAGGTCATCCTGGAAAGAACGCCCCCGGAGCTGTCTGCCGATATTTACCGGCACGGCCTTTTCCTGACAGGCGGTGCCTGCCAGGAGGAGGGACTGGCGCAGAAGATGGAAGAGGAAGTACGCATTCCCGTTAATATCGCGGATTCCCCCGTCAATACCGTTGCGCTCGGACTTGCGCAGGTGATCCGCAAGTCCCAGTACCGTTCACTCGCATACACGATCGAAGGGCTTGGAAGATGAGTTCTGCTCCGAAGAAAAATCCAAGAGAATTTCATTTTGATATTCCCGGACGCTATCTTCTTCTGATCGTCACGGTCTTTTGTGCGGGCCTGATCGCCCTGACCTACTATACGGACTTTATCACCGCCCCCGTGAACCGTTTTGCCGGCTATCTTGTCGTTCCCTTCCAGAACGGCATTTCCGAGGTCGGCCAGTGGTTCGTGGACAGGCAGGAGCTGGCCCGGGACATGGCGTCCCTCCGCGAAGAGAACAAACGGCTCCGCGAGGAGAACAGTGCCCTTGTCCGGGAAAATACGGCTCTTCTCCAGGATCATTTTGAACTGGATGAGCTGCGGAGTCTCTATGCGCTGGACAGCCGCTATGCTTCCTATGAGATGACGGCTGCCAGGATCATCGCGAGGGACAGCGGGAACTGGTATCATTCCTTCATCATCAACAAGGGCACGGACGACGGTCTTCTGGAAGACATGAACGTTCTGTCCGGCACCGGGCTCGTGGGAAGGATCACGTCCATCGGTCCCGACTGGGCCAGGGTGAATTCCATCATCGATGATAATTCCAATGTGTCGGGGTGCATCATGGCGACCGGCAGCAACCTGAATGTCTCCGGCGACTTAACGCTCTACCAGAGCGGCGAGATCTCCTTTGAAAAGCTGGTGGATCCGGAGGATACGGTCGATGTGGGCGCCGCCGTCGTGACCAGCAACATCAGCGACAAGTACCTGCCCGGGATCCTGATCGGACATATCAGCTCCATCAGCAAGGATCCCAACAATCTGACCAAATCGGGACGGCTTACGCCCGCCGTCAACTTTGACCGGCTGGACACCGTCCTGATCATCAAGCAGCTTAAGGAAACGGTCGGCAAGGAATGAAAAGACTCCTGAATTTTATTATCGTCCTTCTTACCATTTTCATATGCTTTATCCTGCAGAGCAGCGTTTTCGCCCGCCTTTCCGTGTCGGGGATACGGCCCAACCTGATGCTGACGGTGTCGGTGGCCTTCGGATTCCTCATGGGCGAGAAGAAAGGGCTGTTCATCGGTCTTGTCTGCGGCCTTTTATGCGACATCATGTTCAGCCCCCTGATGGGGATCGAAGGTGCGATCCTGGCGTTTACAGGATATCTGAGCGGTAAGTTCAGCCGTCTTCTGTATGCGGAAGACCTGGTCTTCCCGGTCTTTCTGGTCTGCATGAGCGACCTGGTCTACGGCTTTCTCAACTTCATCCTTCTTTTCATGATGCGCAACCGCCTATTCTTCCGCGAATTCCTGATCCACATCATGCTGCCGGAAATGGTCTATACCGGAATCGTAGCGATCCCGCTCATCGGACTGATCTGGCTGATCTATGATAAATTCATGCGGATCCGGCACGCCCGGTCCGCGACCGATCTTTCGGATTCTGTTTTCAGGAGGACCTGAATTGTTCCAGTCTCCATTGTTCCAGAAAATCACAGCTTTCCTGCGAAAGGACGAGCTGCGCATATGGCTGGTCATCGCAGCGGTCATCGCAACGGGCGCCGCCCTGATCTACAAGCTGTTCTCCCTGCAGATCGTGCACGGCGACGAATACCTGAGCAGCTTCCGTCTCCGGATCCGGCGTGATATCTCCATCGAAGGAACGAGGGGCCTGATCTACGACCGGAACGGGAACGTCCTTGCCTACAACGACCTTGCCTATTCCGTGATCGTGCGGAACCTGGGCGAAGACAGCACCTCCAACGACCTGAAGC
>CAMNCY010000058.1 GCA_946534785.1 uncultured Lachnospiraceae bacterium
GTATACATGCCAAGTCTTCCGCCGAAGATCACATTGCTCTTCTCTTCCGCAAGCGCCTTGTATTTTGCATAGGTCGCCGCGTTCTTTTCATTGTTCACCGGGTAGTACGGCTCAATGCCCTTCTCCCACGGTGCGGGATATTCCTTCGTGATGATGGTGCCTTTGATCGGCTCGCCGGTTGTCCCGTTCTTTCCGAACTCAAAATGCTTGTGTTCGATGATCCTGGTGTAGGGGACCTCTTTGCTCGTGTAATTGACGACCGCATTTCCCTGCCAGTTGTCCACATCCGGAAGGGCCGTTGTCTCAAAGCGAAGGCTCCTGTAATCCAGGGGGCCGTATACATAATGGAAGAACTCGTCGATCATACCGGTGTACAGGACATTGTAAAAAATATCGCCGTCCAGTTCAAAGACCGTCCTTGTCGGGTCATTGAAATCCGGAAGCTGCGTAACGCTTTCTTCAAAATCCCGGCCCGTTTCCACGGGGATCCCTTCCAGGAGTTTCTCCACGATCGCGGTATAGCCGCCGATCGGGATTCCCTGATACGGATCGTTGAAATAATTGTTGTCGTAAATGAAACGGAACGGAAGCCTCTTGATAATGAAGGAAGGAAGCTCCGTGCAGGGCCTTCCCCACTGTTTTTCCGTGTATTCCTTGATCAGCTTCTCGTAAATATCGCGGCCGGCAAGGGACAGCGCCTGTTCCTCCAGATTCTTCGGATCTTCGATCCCGGCCTCTTTTACCTGCTCGTCGATGACCGCACGGGCCTCTTCCGGCGTCGTCACGCCCCACATCGCATGGAACGTGTTCATATTAAAAGGAAGGTTATACAGTTCATTCTTATATTTTGCCACCGGCGAATTGATGTAATGATTGAAGGAAGCGAACTGATTGATATACTCCCACACCTCTTTGTCCGAAGTATGGAAAATATGGGCACCGTACCGGTGCACCTGGATCCCGTTCACCTCTTCCGTATAGACATTTCCCGCAATATGGCTGCGCCGGTCAATGACCTTGCAGCTCTTTCCCGCCTTTTTGATCTCATGCGCAAACACGGATCCGAAAAGGCCGGCTCCTACGATCAGATAATCGTAATTCATGACACCCCTCCAGTAACAACAGATCAGACAGCTCCGTCAGCGGGAACAGGACAGCCTGTACAGAGCCGTCATCATTTGGACAGTTCCGCAATACGACTGAAAAGACGAAGAAGATCATGGGCATCCTCTTCGCCGAGAAGGTCCAGCATCCCGGCGCTCCGCGCAAGGCTCCTGCTGTAGACCTTATCGATGTGGCGGCGGCCGGACTCCGTGAGAGAGACCAGGACCTTTCGTCTGTCATCTGTTCCGATTGTACGAACTATATATTTCTTCTTCTCCAACTGCCGCAGGATGTTCGCGATCCGGCCGCTCGTAAGGCCCAGCTTCCTCGCAAGGTCTCCCGCCGTTTCTTCCCTGCCGTCAAAATACAGCTGCAGAAGGACGCCTTCCTCTCCATGCCCTGCCGTCAGATCCGTAAAAAGGACGCACCCTTTGAGTTTTCCGAACTGCAGCGAATAGAGTTGTCTGGCCAATTCATTATAATCCGTATTCATTCTGTTTTCTATACCTTCGATTGTAAGTTAGTCGGCACTACCCTAGACAAGTCTATAAGCGATTTCCGATGTTGTCAAGTGAAGTTGCCCTTTTTCACCACATTGAAAGCTTTGTTTCACAGGATGCGGCGGCCTTCTTCCACGGTGCGAAACGGAAAATATCCGCTGCGCGATCCGCCAAAAGAAATGCAAAACCGGATGAAAATGTATTAAGATGTACCTGAGGACCACAGCCGGCCGCCGGGCCGGCACAGGCACAGGAAGGACCATCCGGCTCACCGCCGGGAATGTAAGGAGACACACATGCGGGCAGATAAAAGAAGAGAAGAACTGATCGGGATCCTCAAAAAGGAAGAATCACCCGTTTCCGCGGCAAAGCTTGCGGCGCATTTCTCCGTAAGCCGCCAGATCATCGTCGGCGATATTGCCCTGCTTCGTGCCGCCGGGGAAAACATCACGGCCACGCCGCGCGGCTATATCCTGGGAGAGAGCCGGACGGGGATGACCCATACCATCGCCTGCATCCACGAGGATGACAGGATGCGGGATGAGCTGTGCATCATGGTCGACAACGGCTGCTACGTGGAAAACGTGATCGTAGAACATCCCGTCTACGGACAGCTGATCGGCCGTCTGGATATCGCAAGCCGCCACGACGTGGACGAATTCATCCGGAAGGTAAAGGGGAGCAGCGCAGCGCCCCTGAGCGAACTGACCGGAGGCCTCCACCTGCATACCCTCCGCTGCCCCGACGAAGCTTCTTATGAAAGAGTCCTGGAAGAGCTGCGGAAGAAAGGCTATCTTTACAGCGGTGCAAAATAAGGCGTCCCGCCACCCGGGAATCCTCCGCAGGCAGATATCACACAATCTTCACATTCCTTCTATTGACATTTGAATCCCGATTCCCGATAATGAGTGACAATGCAGGTGTCAAGACACCTTGCTGCCACCATCGGATATCGAACGGAGGAAGTCAAATGGAAAACCTGAAGGGATTCTTAAACCGCAAGAACATTGTCATTTCCGGCAAGCGTTACGGAATCGACGCGCTCGGCGCCATGGCACAGGGACTTTTCGCATCGCTCCTGATCGGGACGATCCTGAACACCCTGGGTACACAGTTGCATATCGACGCACTGGTCAATGTAGGAAAATACGCCTCCTCCATGAGCGGTCCCGCCATGGCCATCGCGATCGGCTACGCCCTGCAGGCGCCGCCCCTCGTCCTCTTCTCTCTTGCTGCCGTCGGCCAGGCCGCCAATGAAATGGGCGGTGCGGGCGGACCGCTGGCTGTTTTATTCGTCGCCATCATCGCCGCCGAATTCGGTAAAGCCGTATCCAAAGAGACCAGAGTAGACATCCTGGTCACCCCCATCGTAACGATTCTTGTCGGCTGCGGCGTTTCATGGATCCTCGCCCCCACCCTCGGAAAGATCGCTTCCTCTGTCGGAAACATCATCATGTGGGCGACCGATCTGCAGCCCTTCCTGATGGGCATCATCGTTTCCGTCGTAGTTGGCATCGCGCTGACGCTTCCCATCTCCTCTGCCGCCATCTGTGCGGCTCTGGGACTTACGGGTCTTGCAGGCGGTGCGGCCGTTGCAGGGTGCTGTGCGCAGATGGTCGGATTTGCCTTCCTTTCCTTTAAGGAAAACAAGTGGGGCGGCCTTGTCTCCCAGGGCATCGGCACCTCCATGCTGCAGATGGGCAATATCGTAAAGAACCCCCGCATCTGGGCGGCTCCCATCCTGACCTCCGCTGTCACCGGTCCTCTTGCGACCTGCGTATTCAAGCTCCGCATGGACGGCGCCCCCGTCTCTTCCGGCATGGGCACCTGCGGCCTGGTCGGCCAGATCGGTGTCTATACGGGCTGGATCAATGACATCGCGGCAGGCACCAAGACCGCCATCACCGGCATGGACTGGCTGGGTCTTATCCTGATCAGCTTTGTCCTTCCCGCCATCCTGACACTCCTTTTCGGAAGCTTCTTCCGGAAGATCGGATGGATCAAAGAAGGAGACCTTACCCTGTGATCTTCCGATCCGTGAAAAGTCTCCCATAAAACAGAATCATACAGGCGGCTGTCCTTTCCCGGACGGCCGCCTGCTTTTTATCCTGTTGTGATTCAATTCGTTATTCTGTTTCTTCCGGTCATTCCGAGACGCCACGCATCGAAAATTCGAAATGCAGGTGTTTCCTGTCCGGAAGGAATTCTTCATGCGGGCATGCGCCCCAGCTGT
This sequence comes from uncultured Lachnospiraceae bacterium, assembly GCA_946534785.1. Classification (GTDB taxonomy): domain Bacteria; phylum Bacillota; class Clostridia; order Lachnospirales; family Lachnospiraceae; genus CAG-791. The sequence continues at coordinate 3,838 of CAMNCY010000058.1, forward strand.
CATCCCCCGCAACACCCATCTGTCCGAGGGTGATGCGCACGATCGTATGATGGACCGGCGGAAGCTCCGTATGGTGGGCCGCCTCTTCGATCTGCGCCGGCGTCCAGGGAAGGACCGAGAAATTCATGGTATCACAGCTGCCTTTCCGCTCCTTTTCCAGGGATCCGGAAGGTCCTCCCTTTCCTTTTCCTGCTGAAAAAAGAAGCCCTCTTCCCTTCCTGTCAGTCACCTTTGCCCAGCGGACGCCCGTCCGGTTCCCGCACTCCTGCGGGATCAGGTAGCGGGTCATGTTGTCCGTCGCCGTCGTTTCCCAGATCCCGAGCCTCGATCCCCGCTCCCGGTCGCAGTAGCATTCATCCGGTCCGTTCCCGTACCACGTTGCCAGTTCGAGATCAGCACTCAGCGTGAACATGATTCCGAATTCCGGCATGGGCGGAAGTCCCTCAGGCGGCGTGCAGTCCAGGATGAACCGTATGCTGCCGTCCTGACAGATCCGGTAAGTCACGTCGCATTCGCACAGAGGGGTCGTGGGCAGGTAATATTTTACCGTAATATCCAGGTCCGTCCCGTTCCTTCGGACTTTCGGATAGGAAGCCGCCTTCTGTGCATAGGCAGGATCCTGCAGAAGTTCCTTCGGAGGAAGGAACGCCGCATATGCTCCGGCCGTCTTCCACTGGCCGCAAATGGCCGGCATGTTCCAGCCGCGGTCATTGTCAACCGGCGCACGGAAGAAGGACAGGGCCGGCATCTTCTCCAGCCATTCCCGTCCGCCGCTTCTGTAGGAAACAAGACCTCCCTGCAGAAGGCTGATGAGCGCATCAAAACTTCCGATATCCGAAGCGGAGCCGAAAGCGCCGATATTGTAATTGCCGCGGATGACCTCCAGTGACGGAAGGTCTCCTTCCGAAGCAGATTCTGACACAGATCCAGGCGCAGTTTCCGCTGCCGCCACCGGGAAAACGCCCTGGCCGAAGGCGACTTCATGCCCTCTTTCGGCCCACAGCGTATCCTCCTTCAGGACAAAGGAAACCGTGATTGCATACTCTCCTTCCTCTTCCGGAAGATCGAAGGGAAGCGACACCGTCTTATCGGAAAGGGGCGCCACCTCGATCTTTGCATGCTCCTTCCGAAGAAGGATGCCGTCCCTCAGAAGGCTGAAGACAGCATCGTACCTTCCGGTATCCGTAAACAGGCTCCGGTTCTCGATGTGCACGCCGTCCCCGGATACCCGTATTCCGATATCCTGGTAATCATATTTGATCTCCGCAAGCTTCGGATACGGCATGCGGTCGCCCGCGACGATCCCGTTCCCGGAAAAGCCGTAATCACTTGGCCGCTCGAGAAAATCGCCGCCATACGCCTGGTACTCCCTGCCATACCGGTCCTTTGCCCGGATCGACTGGTCCGCAAAATCCCAGATAAAACCGCCCTGGTAGCGCGGCTCTTCCTTAGTAAGGTCCGTATACTTGAACAGTCCTCCGTTGGAATTTCCCATGGAATGGGAATATTCGCAACTGATAAAAGGCTTCTCCGGATGCTCCTTAAGAAATGTCCGGATTTCCTTTACCGGCATGTACATCCGGCTCTCCATATCGCTGGTCGCAGGATAGGCGGGATCATTGGCGATGCCTTCATAATGGACGAGGCGGTCGGGATCCAGGTTCCTGAAGAGCCGGGACATTTCAAAGATCACACTGCCGCCGAAGGATTCATTTCCCACGGACCAGATCAGGATCGAAGGATGGTTCTTGTCCCGCTCATAGCAGCTTATAACACGGTCCCGCAGGGCAGGCAGCCATATCTCATTATTCCCGGGGATCGCATTCACAGTCCCGCCGCAGGGCATTTCGACCTGCCCGCCCGAGGGCGCTGCCTTTCCGCCGCGCAAAAGGGCATACGACCAGGTCCCGTGGGTCTCCATATTGTTCTCTGCGATGAGGTAGATCCCGTATTCGTCACAGAGACGGTACAGGAGCGACGAATTGGGATAATGGCTCGTCCGGACCGCATTGATATTGTTCCTCTTAAGAAGAGCCAGGTCCTCCCTGATCAGCTTCTCACCGAGTCCGGCCCTTCCCGTATCGCAGGAAAACTCATGCCGGTTCACACCTTTGAAAACGATCCTTTTGCCGTTGAGGAGCATCAGGCCGTTCTTCAATTCGAAGCGGCGGAATCCGATTTTTTCATGGATCCATTCCACTGCCGTGCCGCTCTTGGCATGCAGGGTAATATAAAGGTCATACAGGGCGGGATCTTCCGCACTCCACAAAGAAGGTGCGCCGACCGATTCCAGGATCACATTGTCCTTCTCGTTATCGATCTCGCCGGAGAGGACCGTCCGGCCGTCCTTCTCCAGACGGTACCTGGTAAAGCCGTAGAGATGCCTTTCCATGCCCTCTTTTTCCGCAAGATGAAGACCGATCTCCAGCTTTGCGCTCTCCAGGGATTTGTCTACGAGCGTGCGGATCTTCAGGTCCCGCACATGCACCTCCGGTATCGTATACAGATAAACGTCCCGGAAAATACCGGAGAACCGGAAGAAATCCTGGTCCTCCAGCCAGCTTGAAGACGTCCACTTGAAGACGCGCACCGCCAGGCGGTTGCGTCCCTCCTTCAGGTACGGCGTAAGCTCGAACTCAGAGGGTGTAAAGCTGTCTTCGCTGTAACCCACATAGCTGCCGTTCAGCCAGAGGGCAAAACCGCTCTCCACGCCCTGGAAGGAAATGAAGACCGGACGGTCCTTCATGGCAGAAGGAAGCTCGAACTCCTTCACATAACTGGCCGTCGGATTGAATTTCACGGGTGCGCGTCCTTCCCGGACCTCCTCGCGCCCGTCCCAGGGATACTGATAATTCACATAAGCCGGCCTGTCGTACCCTTCCAGCTGGATGTGGGACGGCACCCGGATCTCATCCCAGGAAGAGACGTCATAAGAGGTCTTTTCAAAGCCGCGCACGGCGCCGGCCGGGTTCTTCGCATAAGAGAACTTCCACATCCCGTTCAGGGACAGCAGGAAGGAGCTGTGCACGCCGGCGGATCCCCGGTCCGCCATCATATCCTCTTCGGAAGGATAGAAGGCATGGTCCGAATGGGCAGGCAGCACGTTTTCCTTGACCCTGTCCGGTCTGGAAATGATGCGGATGTCAAAATCTCCCGCCGCTTTTTCGCGCAGGATCCCCTTTTCGATATCCGATGAGCTGATCTTTCCTTCAAAGTATGTGCCGAGGAACCGGTCCAGCGCCTCAGCGAATCCGCCAAAGCAAAGATGCATCAGATCTTCGCCCGTTTCATCGCGATGGTCCACGCACCTTTTCCGGAACCGCCTGAGGGTCCTTGCGCTCACCGGCTGCACCAGCTCGCTCGTCGTATGGAGCGCATACTGGAACCGCAGGTCGCAGATAGCATCCGCCACGATCTCCTCGTCATTCAGGCCAAAGATTTCCTCCAGGATCAGCGCCGACACCGTTACATTGACAGGCGCGCTGGGGCTTCCCGACTCCTGGCTGTACAGCGGCATGAAGAGAGTTTCGTCGATCGCAGGAAAAATATCCCTCGCAAAAGCACCTGCCCAGGACTCCTCCAGCATCTTAAGATCCCGGTCCGTCAGCGACATCATCCTGTCGCCGAAGCCAAGCTGCTGATAATGATTGGATGAAAATGCCATCAGATCCACCCCCCGTCCACTGTGATGATCTGGCCCGTAAGATAGACGGGCATATGTACCAGTCCCCGGATCACTTCCGCGATCTCCGACGGCTTCGCAAAACGCCCTGCCGGGATCTCTTCGCAAAGAGCCGCCTTGTCTTCCGGAGATAAAACGTCATTCATTGCCGTATCCACACATCCGCAGGCGATCGCGTTTACCGCGATGCCGGAGGGCGCAAGCTCTTTTGCCAGGGCCCGTGTCAGGGAATTGACGCCGCCCTTTGCCGCCGAATAGGCACTCTCCATGGAAGCGCCCACATTCCCCCATACCGATGAGATATTGATGATCCGCCCTTCCTGCTGTTTCAGGAAAAGCGGGATCGCAAGCCTTGATGTATAGAAACAGGCGGACAGGTCCGTGCGGATGATCTCATCCCACTCCCCGGGCGTCATGTCCTGCAGGAGTCCGAAATACGCACGGCCCGCGTTATTGACAAGAACGTCCAGCTGCCGGATTTCGGAAAACAGCAACTCTGCCGCCTCCGGATTCCCCGCATCGCACTGACAGGCCCGGCACCGGATCCCGTAGGTTTCCGACAGCCTTCCGGCCAGCGCCTCCAGCTCCTCTATGGAATTCCGGCAGGTCAGGATAAGATCATATCCTTCTTCTGCAAGGCACTCTGCCGCCGCGGCGCCGATCCCGCGGGATGCGCCCGTGATGAGCGCCGCCTTTGTGTGGTCCATGTTATGTCATTCCTTTCTCTTACAGCCTTTGCACTTCCGCCGCACTGCTGCGCTGCTGCCGTACTGCTGCCTGCTGCCGGCCCCCCCCGGCACAGATCCTTACACGCCCAGCAGTTCGCTGACCGCGTCCGCGCAGAAGGTAAAGCCCTGCACCGTCCCATGGTCCACGCCCGGTATGAGCTGCGGCCCGTACATCAGAAGCGGCACATATTCCCTGGTGTGGTCTGTATGTGCGGTAAAACAGGGGTCGCACCCGTGATCCGCCGAGATCATCAGGACATCGTCCTCCCGCATCTTCTTCATGAAGCCGGTCAGCCAGAAATCAAACTCGGAGAGCGCTTCCGCGTATCCGTCCGGATTCCGCCTGTGCCCGTAAAGAGAATCGAAATCGACCAGGTTGACGAAGCACAGCCCCTCGAAATCGATGGCCGCATATTCCATCGTCTTGTTCATGCCGTCCGTATTGCCGCTGGTCCTGACAAAATCCGAGATGCCCTGTCCGTTGAAGATGTCGTTGATCTTGCCGATTCCGTAAACGGTCTTTCCGGCCTTTCTGATCCTGTCCAGGACCGTGGGGCCGAAGGGGGAAAGTGCATAGTCATGGCGCCGGGAAGTCCGCTTGAAATTCGAGGCATCCGTTCCCACGAACGGCCTTGCGATGACGCGTCCCACCGCCAGGTCTCCCTGCAGCATCTCGCGGGCGATCTCACAGTCCCTGTAAAGCTCTTCGATGGGAATGACCGCTTCATTGGCCGCGATCTGGAATACACTGTCCGCACTGGTATACACGATCAGGTTCCCGTTGCGCATCGCATATTCTCCGTAATCCCGAATAACATCCGTTCCGGAATAAGGTTTGTTGACGATGCACCTTCTTCCGACAGCCTTCTCGAACTGCCGGATAAAGCTCTCCGGGAAACCGTCCGGGAAGGTCGGCATCGGCCGCGGGCTCACCAGTCCCGCCAGCTCCCAGTGCCCGATGATGGTATCCTTTCCCGCGGAAAGCTCCCGCATCCTGGCATACTGCCCGATGGGCGCCTCTTCCGGAAGGCTTTTAGCAAAAGCGGTGTTCCCTCTTGCCAGCGCATCCGCGACACCGTCGATATTGAACAGGCCGATCTTCCTCATATTCGGACAGTTGAATTTATTACTGGCAAAACAGCTCCGCAGCGTATGGGAACCCACGTCCCCGAAAAGCGCCGCATCCGGCTCTTCGCCGATGCCGAAGCTGTCCAGTATGATCAGAAACACTCTTTTAGCCATTCTCCCGCTCCTTCAGGATCCTGATGATCCGGCTCGTTCCGAGGCGCGACGCCCCAAGGTCCAGGAACTCCTGCGCATCCTCCAGGGAGCTGATGCCGCCGGCCGCCTTGATCTTCACGTTCTCACCCACATGCGCCGCAAAAAGACGGATGTCCTCCGGTGTCGCACCGCCTGTGGAAAAGCCGGTCGATGTCTTGATATAGTCCGCACCGGATGCCGTTACGACCTCGCACATCCGGATCTTTTCTTCTTCCGTAAGAAGGCAGGTTTCGATGATCACCTTCAGGACGTGGTCGCCCACCGCCTTTTTGATCTGCCGGATCTCGTCCAGGACTTCGTCGTACAGACCGTCCTTCACCTTGCCGACATTGATGACCATGTCCACTTCTTCCGCACCGTTTGCGACCGCATCCGCCGCTTCAAAGACCTTCGAAGCCGTTGTGGAATAGCCGTTCGGGAAGCCGATCACGACGCAGACCGGGATCTGCCCTTTCAGATATTCCGCCGCCTGTTTTGCATAAGAAGGCGGAATGCATACACTTGCCGTCCCGTATTTCACCGCATCGTCGCAGATCTCCCGGATCTGTTCCCATGTCGCATCTACCTTTAAAAGCGTATGGTCAACGCTCTTTACGATTCTTTCGATATCCATGTTTTTTATTCCCCCTGTTCCAGCTCATCCAGTGTATGTCCGTATGGCGGCAGGAATTCCCTCATGAAATCCCCTACCTCCGGGAGTTCTTCCGCCATCTTCTCCAGGGCAGCCAGCGTACTGGCCTTCGCCGTTCGGAACTCTGTGTTCCCCGAGCCCTCCTCTTCAATGCACTTGATCAGTGCCGAGAGCTTGTCCGCCGCCTTGACGAGCCGCCGCAGATATTGCTCGTTTCCCTTCTCCTCTTCCGGAACACCGTTTCCCTTGAAGATCTCCGTAAATGCAGGCCGAAGATCCTCCGGGAGTTTTGCCAGAAGCTTGTCCTCCGCGATCTTCTCGACCGCCTTGTAAGCCGTGCGGATATCATCATTATAATACTTTACCGGCGTCGGCATATCCCCGGTAATGATCTCGCTTGCATCATGATAGATGCCGATCAGGGCAGCCTTCTTCTCATCCAGGTGCCGCCCATACCGGACATTCCCGATAACGCACAGGGCATGGGCGATCATTGAGACCTCCAGCGAATGCTCGCTTAAGTTCTCTTCCCGGGCATTGCGCATGAGCGCCCACCGGTCGATGTATTTCATTCTGGAAACAGTTGCGAAAAAGTTGTAGGTCATATTGCGGCTCAATTCTCCAATTCTTTATAAAGGCGTGCCTCTTCTTCTGTGAAAACATGCTTTTCCAGAAGGTCCGGCCGTCTTTCCTTTGTTCTTCGAAGCGACTCCTTAAGACGGAAGAGCCGTATTTTCTCATGGTCCCCGGACAGCAGCACTTCCGGTACGTCTCCTTCCGGAAGGTGCGCGGGCTGGGTGTACTGCGGATATTCGAGAAGCCCGTTCTCAAAGGATTCCTCTTCCGTGCTCCTTGTGCGGATAATACCGGGAAGGAGCCGGATCACGGCGTCCATCACGACCTGCGCCGCCGTCTCGCCGCCCGAAAGGATATAGTCCCCGATCGAGATCTGCCTGTCAAAACAGCCTGCTGCCCGCTCGTCCATCCCTTCATAATGTCCGCAGACAAGGATCAGTTCTTCCCTCTGTGCAAGTTCCCTTGCCATCTTCTGGGAAAACACCTCGCCCGCCGGCGTAAATCCGATGCATAACGATGCCGAATGCGCAAGCTTTTCTTCCGCCACCGCATCCAGGATCGGCCTTGCCCGCATGACCATGCCGGCGCCGCCGCCAAAGGGCGAATCATCCATATGCCTGAAGCTTCCGCCGGCATATTCCCGAAGATCCTTTACACAGATCTCCATGATCCCCTTTTTCACCGCTCTTTCCGCAAGCGGCAGCTTTAAGAACCCGTCAAATGCTTCCGGGCATACCGTAAGGACCAGGATCCGTTTCATCCGTGGGTCACCTTCACTCC